>DAOUGZ010000135.1:0-20091 GCA_034428955.1 Anaerolineae bacterium
CGCCACGCCGGCATCGGCTGCGTCGCTCACAAGCGTGAGTTCGCCCGCGACCTGGCCGAGGCCCTGGCGCCCCTGCGCGAGCGACGCGCCGAACTGGAGAAGGACCCCGATCGCGTCTGGGACATCCTGGCCGATGGCGCCCGGCGTGCCAGCGCCATCGCCGACCAGACCATCGCCGAGGTCAAGCAGGCAGTAGGGCTGCCATAGGGGCTGTCAACGGATTGCGGGAACGGGTTGAGCGGATTATGTGGCCCACCACATGTCCAAGCAGCATGCGCAGCCGGGTCAGCCAATCCGTTCAATCCGCTCCCCTAATCCGTTGACAGCCTCGCCGACCATGTCTTTGAGACATCTCGATACTCATTCTCGAGGATACTCATCATCCAGTCGCTCTGCCACTCCCCAGCAATGAGCGCCCCTTCCCGCTCTATTCCCTCGTGGACGAAACCGCACTTCTCATAGCAGGCGATGGCCCGTTGGTTGTAGGCCAGGACCCGCAGGTCGACGCGATGCAGGAGCAGGTTGTCAAAGGCATAGCCGAGAACCAGCCGTGTAGCCTCCGTGCCCAAGCCCCGCCCCCACGCTCGTGGGTCGAATATGCCGATGGCATATCGCGCTCGGCGGTTCTCCTCGTCCAAGTGGTGGAGCCTGGCGTGGCCCACACACCGCCCCTCGGCCTCGATGACCCAGCCAAGGGGGCACCTGACGACGCCGCTATACCAGCGATCCGCCTCCTCCACAGTCAGCTCGGCCACATAGCGGTGATCGCCGCCGACCATCCGGACGTACTCCACATGGCGCCCACATGCCAGGCGGTCGAGCCTGTCGCTGGGTTTGGGGGACCGCAAGACGACGCGCTCCCCGCGCAGCACCGGTAAGTGATCCATCCGAACCCACTCCGACTACGGCCGCACGAGCACCTTCAGCGCGCCCCGCGTGGCGGCGCGCTCAAAGGCAACCAAGCCCTCCGCCAGGGGGTACTCCGTATCGACAAGAGCATCGGTCTCCACGAGCCCCTGGGCCAAGAGCCGCAGGGCCGGGGCAAAGGGCCCGCAGCGCGAGCCGACGAGGGTCACCTCATCGACAACGAGGCCGGTCAGGTCGACCTCGTTTTGCCCGTGGAAGGTGCTCTTGAGCACCAGCCGGCCGCGCGGCCGCACAAGGCGACGAGCCTCGGCAAAGCCATCGGGGTGGCCCGTACATTCGACGACGATATCGGCGGAAGCGGCGGGGAGAGAAGCGGTATTGCCGGCATTGAGCACAGCAATGCCGCGCTTCTTGAGGATGGCCAGTTTATCCGCATGCCGGCCGATTGCCAGCAGGTCGCAGCCGGAGAGCGCCAGCACTTGCGCCACCAGCAGGCCCAGCTTGCCGTCGCCCAGGACAACCACCCGCTCCTCGGGCCGGATATGCACCTGCTCGCCGATCTCCAGCGCCGCCGCCAGGGGCTCGGTAAAGACGGCCTGCCGGTCGCTGACCTGAGACGGCACGACGTGCAGGTTGGCCAGGGGCAGCGCGACGTATCCGGCCAACACGCCATCGTGGTCGGCGATGCCCAGGGTGCTGCGGTTGGGGCAGTGAGTCGGGCGGCCGGCAAGGCAGGTGGGGCATTGCCGGCAGGGGAGGTTGATCTCGCCGACGACGCGCCGGCCGACGAGGCGCTCATTGGGCGCCGCCTCGACGATGCCCACGAACTCGTGCCCCAGAACGCCCCGAAAGCCCATATAGCCGCGCAGGATCTCCAGGTCGGTGTTGCAGATGCCGGCGAGGGATACGCGCACCAGCGCCTCAGCGGGGCCGGGCTCGGGCCGTGGATAGCCCTCAACCAGGCGTAGATTGCCGTCAAAGACGAGAGCTTGCATATCTACGAGTCCTTTTCCGTCTTCGAAAGCCTCAGGGCAGCCATGGCAGGTTTCAGGCACCTGTCAGGCCTGGGCCTCCTCCAGCTTTTCCAGCAGGTCGCGCAGCGCATCGATCCGGCCCCGGGTTAGCGGCCGCCGCGGCAGGTAAGCGCAGGGCGCCGACTCGCGGATCGATGTCTCAAAGGTGCCGATGCGGCGCGCCAGGTCGGTGATCTCGATCTTGTCCAGGCCGACCAGCGGGCGAAGTATCGGCACATCCACATGATAAGAGATGATGCCCAGGTTGTCCAGGGTCTGGCTGGCCACCTGGCCCAGGCTCTCGCCGCTGACGATGGCCGCTGCGTTATGCTCTTGGGCCAGCTCCGCCGCTGCCACCATCATCGAACGCTTACACATCAGGCAGGTCCAGCGTTCCTCGCCCAGCTCTTGCAGCCGCCGGAACACCGGGCCGAAAGCATCCTCCTGCTCCATGATGATCGGGCGCATGCGCCAGCCGTAGGACCAGTCTTCGAGCACCCGGATATTGTCCAGGCACTTTTGCGTCTCGACGTCGTTCTGCCGAAAGTGGAGCGGGATGGGGTTGCAGCCACGCTTCATCATCATCCAGGCGGCAACCGGGGAATCGATACCACCGGACATCAGCGCCACAACGCGACCGGCGACGCCCAGCGGAAAGCCGCCGGGGCCAGGATACACCTCGCCAAAGACGAGCACTCTATCCCGCGTCACCTCGATGCCGATTGACAGATCAGCAGCCGCTGAGAGATCGACACGCGCGCCGGTCGCCTGAACGACGGCGGCACCCACCTCGCGCCCAATCTCGGGCGAGGAGTAGGGAAAGCTCTTGTCCGCCCGCCGCGCCTCGATGCGAAAGCTCTTCTCCGGGCCGAGCCCGCTCTTGGCCGCCACGCGCACCGCCTCCGCGGCCATCGCCTCCAGGCTGCGGGGCACCTCGCGAGCCGGGCTGAGGGAGACAAGCCCGAACACGCGCTGCAGCGGTCCAACGGCCTCATCGACCTGGTCGGTCGAGACGTACAGGCGGCTGCCCGCCGCTTCCACCTGGCCCTGAATGCCGTTCTGTTTCAGGCAGGCTCGAACGTTGTGGCGCAGCTTGCGGATAAAGAACGGACGGTTGGCCCCCTTTAGCGCCAGCTCGCCGTATCGCAAGAGAATCAACCCCACGCCTCTCGCACCTCCTTCTGAACTGCAAGACAGGCTAAGCAGAACGAGGGCCAGTCGAGCTGACCCTCGTATTCCCGTGTACTGTGTAGTTATGTCGCTCCACCGGTGCCGACAGGCGCATCACGCCCCATGCATACCTACTGTGCCGGTGCGGCACGCTGCCCACGCAGGCGAGCAAAGAAGCGCCCGATATCGCCGTTCTCCCAAACCACGAGCAGCGGCACGGCAGAGAAGAGCGAGGAGTAGGTGCCGCTCAGCATGCCGATCAGCAGCACCGCGATGAACTGTTGCAGCGTCGCCCCGCCAAAGAGCAGGATGGCGATCATGACAAAGATAGCATTCAACTGGGTAGCCAGCGAGCGATGCATCGTCTCCAGCAGGCTGCGGTTGACGACCTGCTCGTATGGCTCACCGCGCCGCTTGGGCACGTTTTCGCGGATGCGGTCAAAGACGACGATCTTGTCCTGCACGGAAAAGCCGATGACCGTCAGCAGGGCGGTCAGGAAGAGCGCATCGGCCTCCCAACCCAGCAGCAGTCCCATCAGCGAGAACAGGCCCAACGACACCAGGATGTCGTGCAGCATACCGGCCAGCGCACAGACGCCATAGCGAAAGGCATTGGGCACCTTGCGGAAGGCAAAGACGATGAACCCCAGGATGGCCAGCGATGCCGCAGCCACCGCCCCCACCGCCGCCCGCGTCACTTCGCGGCCGATAGCCGGACCTACGGTCTCGAAACGCTGCTCGCTCAATGGGCCGAACCGCTCTTGCAGAGCGCCTTCGAGCGCCGCTTTGGCCTCGGTGTCGATGGGCTTGGTGCGGATGATGACAGTCTGACCGTCACCGGCCGTCTGCACCCTCGGATCCTGGATGCCCTGGCTCTCTACAACCTCGCGCACTTCCCCAGGCAACACCGGCTGGTCGAAGCGTACCTCAAGCAGTGAACCACTGGTGAAATCGATGCTCAGCCGGATCGGCGAGCCAAAGCGAGCGACGGAGATGCCCATCGCCACCAGCCCGGCGATGATGACGAGCGCCGAGATCAGAAAGAACCAGTTGCGTTTGCCGACTAGATTAAACATGGGTTGCCCTCCGTATCAGACGCCCAGCAGCCGGTGTCGCTCGCGTAGAGACTCGCCGGTAGCGGCCAGGGTCGCGCGCATAAAGGTACGCGTTACGGTGATGGCTGTGAACATGCTGACCACCACACCCAAGAACAGGGTCACCGCAAAGCCCTTGACCGTGCTGGCGCCATAGTTCGAGCCGAACCAGTACAGGATGGCGCAGGTAATCAACGTCGACAGGTTCGAGTCGCGGATGGACGTCCAGGCGCGGCTAAAGCCGGCGTCCATGGCCGCAGCCAGGCTCTTCCCGTTGCGCAATTCCTCTTTCATGCGCTCAAAGATGAGAATGTTGGCGTCAACCGCCATACCGACGGAGAGCAAGAAGCCTGCTACGCCCGGCAGCGTCAGCGTCACCGGAATGAGCTTGAACAGCGCAAAAGTGACCAGGGCATAGACCAGGAGCGCCAAATCCGCCAGAACGCCCGGCAGCCGGTAGTAGATGAGCATGAAGAGCAGGACGATGACCAGACCCACGATGCCGGCCTGGACGCTGCGGGCCACCGAGTCTTGCCCTAGTGTGGGACCCACCGTGCGCTGCTCGACGACCTTGAGCGGGATCGGCAGGGAGCCGTACTTGAGCTGGACGACGATGCCCCGTGCCTCGTCCAGGGTAAACCTGCCGGTAATACGGCCATTTCCATCGGGGATAGGGTTGTTCACCGAAGGGCAGGAGATAACCTCCTTGTCCAGAACGATGGCCAGATACTGCCCGACGTTGGCTCCGGTATAGTCGGCAAAGGCCTTAGCCCCCTCCGGATTGAGTTCGAAGCGAATCTCGGGCTTGCCGTACTCGTCCGTGCCGACAGCCGCGTTCTTCAGGTCCTTGCCGGTGATGATGGTGGTGTACACGGGCTCTTCCGGCATAGTCTCAACTGGCTCTTCGTCCGAAGCGGGTGCCGGGGTCGCCGCCGGGTCGGGCGTGGATGTGGCTGCTTCAGAGGTCGCCTCGGCTGTAGGCTCGGCAGAGGCATCAGTGTCTGACCCGCTCGTATCCACGGTCGTCTTGACGATGGTGCCGGGCTCAAGGAAGGTAGGCCCGGCGTCCACGAATTCGAGGAGGCCGGTGCCCTTGAAGGCCTCGATGGCCTGATCGGGGTCCTCAACACCTGGCAACTCGGCCATCACGCGCCGCTCACCCATCAACTGGATGTTGGGCTCGACAACGCCCAGGCCGTTCACGCGATTCTCGATGATACCGCGTACGGCGTTCATCGAGTCCCGAGTGACCTCTACATCGGCGGGCACATCCGCCTCCAGCAGGACCTGCATGCCTCCCTGGAGGTCCAGCCCCAAGCGAGTCCGGATATCACGGTCATAGTTGATCCCTAGGGCATGGATGTGAATACCGGAATTGCCGGGCCAAACGACCCAGGCGCAAAAGATGACGACGGCGATGATGCCGACCAGCAATCGTATATCGCGTTGCCGCATACCGGCTGTTCTCCTCCCTGCGACCAATCCCTGGGGGCGGTCACTCCGAAGGCAACACGCCACCACCGGGAAGGGACATTCGGGGGTGGGCGCCGCACAATCACAAGCACGCTCGCCAAGCCGGGATCGCCTGGCGAGCACGCGGCGATTATACTTCAGGGATAGGCGTGTGTCAAATATGTTATGTCGTCGCCGCTGCCAGGTAGGCTGCCGCGACAGCGCGGACTTGCTCGACCGTCAGCTCGTCCGTCTCGATCACCAGGTCGGCATTCTCGCGGGCATTCGCCAGGCGCCCACGCTGGACCTCCAGCACGCTCTCCTCCCAGCGCACGCCCAGCCGCCGACAAACGGAATCCAGGTTAGCCTCAAGGTAGATGAGCGCCAGCGGCCGCCCGCGTCGCCGCCACAGGCTGGGGACGTAAGAGTGCTCCTGGCCGCAAGCCCGTGCCCTGTAGCCGAGCGACTCTAGGCCCGCCGCCAGCGTGCTCTTGCCCGCTCCACAGACGCCCACAATGACGATATCACAGCCGCCTGTTGGCGGCATACGTTGCGAGTCATCTCCGTCCACTATACCCCCGCCGGCCAGATATCCAGCCCAGGCGAGAGCGGCAGGCGCACCGCCAGGCGTCGGGCGCCCGTCGGATCACCCTCCGAATACACGCCGACGGCCACGATGCTCGTGTCATCGTAGGGCCGCCCACGGTCCAGCTCGAGCGCGCGCGCCAGGAGGCGGTCAGCGATCTCCTGGGCGGGCTCGGCCTGCCACTCCACCAGCATCGCCAACCAACCCTCAGCGGGAATGGCCGCCCCGTAGCGCAGCCCGGCCTCCAGCAGGCCGTCGCTATAGGCCACGACTCGCAGCCCGGGCCTTAGCGGCAACTCGGTGATCGTCGGCTTGGTGGCGCTATGGACACCGATCGGCTCGCACGGTGCATCGAGTACCCAGGCGCGCTCTTCATCGATAGCAAGGACTGAGGGTCCATTGCGTGAGATGACGACGGTGTGCGAAACCAGATCCAGCGAGACGATGACCAGATCTGCCGAGACCTTGCCGGCCCGGTGAGTGCGCAGATAGTCATGCGCAGCGCGGGCGGCTGCGCCATCGCGCACCCCCTCACCGAGCAGAGCCATCGCCTTCCGGGCCACAATGCTGGAGATTAGCTTGGCCGGGCGGCCGCTCCGCTGGCCGTCGGCGAGAACGAAAGAGACGCCGCCATGGGGCCTCTCAACAACTTCAACCGTATCACCACTCTCAAGCTCGGAATACTTGCGGACCTTGGCGACCGCTGCCTGGAACTCCACTTTTCGCTCCTGAACGACTACAAACCCACGTTCCTTTGCACTCGAGCATACTCTCACGCTCAGCCGATCACCGGACCTAAGCGCAGGAGCCCGCCCAGCCAATTGCGGAAACGGGTTACGGGTCACAGCGGCCCGCCTCTCTCCAACAAACGCTGCGCCAGCGCCAGTGCGTCGTCGCGCGTCCGCACCTCGCCGGCAGCCTGGGCCTCGCGAATGCTTTCCAGGAGCCTACCCACCTCAGGGCCCGGCCGCAGGTCCAGGGACGACATCAGTTCGTGACCATCCAGCACCAGGGTCGGGTTCACAACCTCCTGACGCTGCTCATAGTAGGCGCGCAACAGGTTCGAGCTCACATCCAAATGGCGCTGCCAGGCCTCGGGCTCCAGCGCGGACCCGCGCGCCGCCCAATGGTCCGCCAGCGAGAGCAGGATCGCATCGACACCGGCCGGTTCGCTGTCGCGGAAAAAGCGGTGGACAGCCCGGCGCGAGGGTGCTATCTCCGCTTGGCGCGCAAACTCGCCCGGGCGCACATGGCCGCGCACGGCCAGGCGCACACGCACCACTTCCGCGCTGGAGAAACAGAGCCGGCGTAGCGCCATCGCCGAGATGGAGGCCCCCAGCACCTCATGGCCCAGGAGCCGATTGGCAGGGGGCGCTTCCTCCTGCTCCGTGGGTCCCTTGCCGGTATCGTGCAACAACGCGGCTAGCGAGAGCAACATTCCCACACTACGCCCGCTCGAGACTATGCCGGCCAGGTGCTCGGCCAGCCGAGTGCGATAGAGCGCCAGAGTGGCCGTCAGCATCTGGAGGTGCTGGCCCGCCCCCTCCTGGCCCTCCGCCCAACCACGCAGCGCCTCCATGGCCTCGACCGTGCCCAGCGAGTGCTCCAACGCATCACGGGGCCCGGCATTGCCCAGGGCGACGGCCCGCAGCCTGGCCACTTCGGGCAGCACCTGCTGCAGCAAGCCGAGTCTATCCAACTGCCGCAGCGACTCGGCAGCCCGAGGCAGCACCAGCATCTGAGCCAGCTCGTCGCGCACCCGCTCGCGCGAGACGGCCTCCAGCAATTCGGCATCACGCTCGATCCAGGCAGCCGTCTGGCTCTCCAGCCGAAAGCCCAAGGACGCGCTCAGCCGGACGGCGCGCAGCATGCGCAGCGGATCCTCGCGAAAGCTGTCGGCAGAAACGGCGCGCAGCAAGCGCAGGCGCAGGTCGCGGCGCCCCCCCGCGGGGTCGATCACAGCACGCTCCGGAGCCGCCCAGCCGTCCACGGGCACGGCCATGGCATTGATCGTGAAATCGCGGCCCAGGAGGTCCGCGCCAATGTCCGGCGCACGCAGCCCGGCAAAATCGAGATAGGTTTCCGCGGCCGGCCCCACCAGGACCCTTGCCGTATCGCGCTCCACATCCAGCACCACAAAGGGGCCGCTCAGCGCGTCAGCGACGGCGCGCGCCGTCGCAATGGCGCCGGAGGGGACGACAAAGTCATAATCATGCGTCTCCAGGCCCAGCAGCCGATCGCGGACCCAGCCGCCAACCAGCCAGGCCCGCTCGTGCCGCGCCCCGATTACCGGCAGAACCGTGGCCATCAGTTCCTGCGGTTCCACTCTCTTGCCCAACTCACGCTCTCCTACACAACAGAGGCTTCCCGGCCCGAAGGGAGTCGCAGGCCAGAAAGCCCCTGGAAGAACTCGCAATCGTGCGCGTCAACGGCAAAAGAAGGCCAGCAGAGCGATGATCGTCTTGGCGTCGCGAATGCGGCCCTCGCGCACCCACCGCAGAGCTTCATCCCGCGGTAGTATGCGCAGTCGCGTGTCTTCCCCCTCGCCGGCCAGGCCGCCGCCTGCCGATATGCGCTTGCTTGCCGAAACGCGCGCCGCGTAAAGATGAATCCGCTCCGAGGAGCCGCCCGGGCTGAGGAAGCAGGTAGTCAGATGCTCGAGGGCATCAACCTCATAGCCCGCCTCCTCAAGGGCCTCAGCGCGGGCAACCGCCTCCGGGTCCTCGCCTGCCTGCAGCATGCCGGCGACGATTTCCACCAACCAACCAGGCTCGCCGGCGGCGTGCACAGCATAGCGGAATTGCTCAACCAGCACAACCTGCTCTTGCGCAGCATCGTAGAGCAGCACGCCCACGGCATCGCCGCGCTCAAAGCTGAGCCGCTCGATGGGCTCGCTCATCGTGCCGTCAAAGCGCTCAAAACGCACAATCGCACGGTCCAGCGAGAAAAAGCCGCTGTAGACCCGCTCTTTCTTTAGCACCTCTACCCGGCGCGGCTCGTGCTTGTTCAACGCTCCACCCCGCTGCCCTGCCCCCTCTGGCGGTACTGCTCGGCCCAAGTGAGGCCGGCCGCCAGCGCCCGGGCATTCAGTTCCTCTGTGCCTTTGGGGGCGCGCGCCCGCACGGCCGCCTCGATAGCCGTCTGCGACACCACCCCCGTCACCCCCACCAAAACCCCTAGGGCCACCACGTTGGCCGTAATGCGACGACCTGTCACCTCCTCGGCCAACTGGGTGATCGGCGACTGGATGGCCGGCCGGCCCAGCGGCAGGCGCTTTACGTGCACGGAATCGACGATCAGTAGGCCGTCTCGCTTCAGGCTGCTCGCGTAGCGGTCACACGCCTCCTGGCTCATGGCCAGCAAATAGTCGGCTACAACGACCTTGGGGTAGTCGATCTGCTCATTACTGATCACAACCTCGGACTTGCTTGCGCCGCCTCGCGCCTCCGGCCCGTACGACTGGGTCTGTGTCGCCTGCAGGCCATCATAGACGGCGGCTGCCTCGGCCAGTATTACGCCAGCAAGAATCAGGCCTTGCCCACCTTCTCCGGCCAATCGCACCTCGATGCGCCCTTTCATCCGCCCCTCCGGTTGCCTTCTTTAGCGCCGGCCCGAGCAGCATCGATCACGCGCTGGTAGCGCTCGGTATACTCGGGGATATCGCGATCCACCAGCACACCGCGCACAACTCTGCCCACCAGCTCCTCCGGCGGGAGGTCTCTGGCCCGCTCGACAGGGATCGAGTTCTCCTTCAAGCTATTCATCATGTCCACTGCAGTGCCCAGCCTGTTCAGGCGCCCAAAGGTCGTGTGGCAATAGCTCACAGCCTCCACCAGAGCGAACCCCTTCTTGAGCAGAGCCTTTTCGATGATCTGGTCCAGCTCGCGGGCGTGGTAGACGGTGCTGCAGGCAACGAAGGAAGCTCCGGCCGCTTCGGCCAGATCCCGGATGGGGAACGACGGCTCGATGTTGCCGTAGGGCGCGGTCGAAGCGAGCGAATGCTCCGGCGTGGTGGGCGAATACTGGCCACCCGTCATGCCATAGATCGAGTTGTTAATGACGATAGCTGTCAGCCCGATATTGCGACGCGCCGCGTGGATAAAGTGGTTCCCGCCGATGGCCAGAGCATCGCCGTCTCCCATCACAACGATCACGTGCATCTCGGGCCGCGCCAGCTTGAGCCCGGTAGCAAAGGCCACAGCGCGCCCGTGGGTCGTGTGCATCGTGTTCAGGTCCACATACACGGGCATACGCCCACTGCAACCGATCCCCGAGACCATGGCGATGTCATCGCGCTCCCAGCCCACC
The DNA here is from genome assembly GCA_034428955.1 of Anaerolineae bacterium. Taxonomy (GTDB): domain Bacteria; phylum Chloroflexota; class Anaerolineae; order SpSt-313; family SpSt-313; genus DAOUGZ01. The sequence goes on from DAOUGZ010000135.1 coordinate 10,491, forward strand.
CGGTGTATCGCGCGGATGATCGCCCCCAGTACGATGCCGATTCCACACCCTGCACACCAAACCGGCGGGAATTTCTTCTTTGGCCGCAAGTACGCGTACGGATCGACCCGCTCCTGCCTCATCCCCGTGCTCCCAGGGTTCCTGCCGGTCGCGCAGGCAGGCTGCTATCGCGCCTCGATGGCCGCCAATATCTCTTCCGGTGTGATCAACTGCCCGTCGGCGCGGTTGACGCGGCGCACCTTGTGGCGCCCCACCACACGCTCGATTTCCAGCGCAATCTGCCCCAGGTTCATCTCTGGGACGACGACCGAGCGCACGCCCTGAGCTGCCTCGGCCAGCATGTCGCCAGGGAACGGCCAGACCGTCTGTAGCCGGATAAAGCCGACCTTGTGCCGGCGCGCCCGAGCCAGGGATACGGCGTGCCGGGCCGAACGCGCCGTTCCACCATAGGCCACAACCAGGGTCCGCGCGCCATCGACCTCGTCCTGCGAGTAGAGCAGGATGTGCTCCAGGTTGCGCTCAATCTTGGCCGTGACCCGCTTGATCCAGAGGTCGATCTCATCCAAGCGCTCCGTCGGAAAGCCCGCTCGATCGTGGAAGAGGCCAGTGATGTGATAGCGAAAGCCCAGGCCAAAGGGCACCAGAGGGGGCACATCTGCACCTCCGGCCTCATAGGGATAGTACCACTCCGGCGGCACGTCCGTGGGCAGGCGCTCAACCACGTCTACCTGATCCGGCAGATCAACCTTTTCGCGCATGTGCCCCACGACTTCGTCCATCATCAAGAGAACAGGCGTGCGGTACAGCTCGGACATGTTAAAGGCCCTGACCGTCAGGTCGTACACCTCACGAACCGTCGATGGTACCAGGGCGATGATGGGGTGGTCGCCGTGGGTGCCCCAGCGCGCCTGCATCATGTCTCCCTGGCCCGGCGAGGTAGGCAGCCCAGTGCTCGGCCCCGTTCGCTGTACGTTGACCACCACACAGGGAATCTCGGCCATGGCCGCATAGCCGATATTCTCCTGCATCAGCGAAAAGCCTGGCCCGCTGGTGGCAGTCATCGACTTGAGGCCACCCACGGAAGCGCCGATCACCGCCGCTATCGAGGCGATCTCGTCTTCCATCTGGATAAACTTGCCCCCCAGCCGGGGTAGGCTGCGGGATAGTTGCTCGGCAATCTCAGAAGACGGAGTAATGGGGTAACCGGCAAAGAAGCGGCAGCCGGCGGCCAGAGCAGCTTCTGCACAGGCCAAGTTGCCCTGCATGAGGCGTATGGTCATGCGCTGTTCCTCCGCTCGCCCCGTGGTTCAGGAGGCCGAACGACAATGGCAAAATCGGGGCAGTGCTCCACACACCACATGCAGGCCACGCACCGTTCGGGGTAGACTGCGAGGGGGCGGCCATCGACGCCGGCCGCAAAGACGCTGCGCGGACAAAACGCGATGCACAGCCCACATCCCTTGCACCACTGCCCAAATACGCGTACCTCGCCATAGCGTCGACGATGGGGTACAGGGCGCTCCCCAGGGGTGCCTGCTGCCTGAGCGCCGGAATCCGTTTCCTCAACCATATCTCCCGTCGTGACCTCCTCGTCCCGACCGTGAGAACATCACCACCGCCCCAAGCGCGACCGCAGCCCGATGATAGAACAAAGGAGAACGGCTGTCAAGAGCCGCGCCAGCCCAGGCTGCCGAGCACCTCTTTGACCAACTCGGGAACGTCGCCCGGAGACTCGGCCACCGCGGCGCCGGCAGCGCGCAGGGCATGGATCTTGGCCTCCGCCGTTCCCCTTGCCCCGTCAATAATGGCTCCGGCGTGGCCCATACGCCGGCCCGGCGGAGCACTGCGCCCCACGACAAGGGCCACCACGGGCTTGCGCATTCGGGTGCGGATGAACTCGGCCGCTCGCTCCTCATCGCTGCCGCCGATCTCGCCGATAAGCACAACGGCCTGCGTGTCCGGATCGTCCTCAAAAAGGCGCAGGGCAGCCGTGAAATCCGTGCCGATGACCGGGTCACCGCCGATTCCCACGCAGGTAGATTGGCCAACGCCCGCCAGCGTGAGGGTGTGAACCACTTCGTAAGTCAACGTGCCGCTGCGCGACACCACCCCCACCGGGCCTGGACGGTGGATCTGCCCAGGCATGATGCCCACTTTGGCCTGCCCCGGCGTAATAATGCCCGGGCAGTTCGGGCCGACCAGGCGCACCGGGCCCCCCTCCAGGCAGCGGCAAAGGCGCACGACTTCGAGGGTGGGGATGCCCTCCGTGATGCACACCACGAGGGGCACACCCGCGTCTGCCGCTTCCAACACCGCCTCGCCGGCAAAGCGGGCCGGCACATAGATGATGGACGCGTTAGCCCCCGTCTCCGCAACCGCCTGGTGCACCGTGTCGTACACCGGCACGCCCTGAACCGTCTGCCCCCCTTTGCCCGGCGTAACACCCGCGACCACGCGCGTCCCGTAGGCCAGCATCTGCGAGGTGTGAAAGCTGCCTTCGCGCCCCGTAATACCCTGCACAACGAGGCGTGTGTTACGATCCACCAGGATGGCCATCGATCACACCTCCCCAGCCAGGGCCACCGCCAGGCGGGCCGCCTCAGCCAGAGAGCGCGCCGCGTGGATGCCCTTCGTCTGCGCCAGGATGGCCTGGCCCTCCGCTTCGTTGGTGCCCACCAGCCGCGCCACCAGCGGCCGCTGCGGCCCGAGTTCCGTCAGAGCAGCCGCCACACCTCTGGCCACTTCGTCGCAGCGGGTAATGCCTCCAAAGATGTTCAGCAGAACCACGCGCACGCGCGGGTCCGAGAGGATGATGCGCAACGCCACAGTGATCTGCTCGGCACGGGCACCGCCGCCAACGTCGAGAAAGTTCGCCGGCATTCCGCCGCAGCCCTTGACGGCGTCGAGCGTGGCCATGGCCAGGCCGGCACCGTTCACCATGCAGCCGACGTTCCCACCCAGGGAGACGTAGCTCAGCCCGGCGCTGCGGGCCTCCGTTTCTGCCGAGGATTCTTCTTCGGGGTTGCGCAACGCCTCGAGTTCGGGATGGCGGAAGAGGGCGTTGTCGTCGAGAGTGATCTTGGCGTCGAGGGCCAGCAAGCGGCCACTCTCGGTGAGGGCCAGGGGGTTGATCTCGGCCAGCGAAGCGTCGCAGGCCACGAAAGCGTCGTACAGGCCGTGGGCAATGCCCGCAAAGCCATCCCAGACGGCAGAGGGCAGGTCTAGGAAGGCGGCCAGATAGCGGAGTTGATAGCCGCGCAGCCCCAGAAAGGGGTCGATGGGCAGCCGGCAGATGCGGCCGGGGTCGCTGCGGGCCACCTCCTCGATCTCGACCCCACCCTCGCCGGAAGCCATCAAGACCACCCGGCTCTGTGTGCGGTCGATGGTCAGACCCAGATAGAGCTCCCGGCGGATATCAACGGCATCCTCAACCAGAACGCGCGTCACCCGAGAGCCGCGAATACAGAGCCTCAGAATGGCGGCCGAATGCTCGGCCGCGTCGGCCGGCGTTGCCGCGAGCCGCACACCACCCGCCTTCCCCCGGCCGCCCACCAGCACCTGGGCCTTGACGGCTACCCGGCCATCCAGGCGGCGCGCGATCTCAAAGGCCTGCAGGGCGCTCTCTGCTACGTCTCCGCGCGGCACCAGGATGCCCCGACGAGCCAGAATAGCCTTTGACTGATACTCGTGCAGCTTCATTGCTGCCTCCTTGGGCTCACCCCTACTTGGGCGAAAGCCGGGCTTGAGTGCCAAGCCCGGCGCTGAACGCTGCCCGCTATGGCCCCTACCAGCGTGATGCCCCTCCGACAGCCTGCCGGCCGGAGCGAGCGCAAGCGGCTACTGCCGGGGGCCGAACACCTGGATCCGCTGGTTGTCCGAGTCCGCTACATAGACCTGCCCATCCGCACTGACGGCGATGCCAACCGGCAGTGCTAACGAGGCAGAGTTGTTCCCGCGTCGGCCCCACACGGCCAGCACCTCCCCGTCGCCGTCGAACTCGATCACGCGGTAAGCATCCGGGTCGGTTACGTATACGTGGCCGGCACCATCCACAGCTAGGTAGGGCTTGTTGGATACCGATTGCCCTTCCCAGCCCACAACGGGCCACTGCCGCTGGTAATTGAACTCGGCATCAAAAACCTGCACACGCCGATTCCACGTGTCGGCCACATAGATATAGCCCTCGGAGTCGATGGCGATGCCCACCGGTTCCTGGAACTGTCCATCGCCCATGCCGGAGCCCCCATACTGGGCCAGAGGGGCACCATTGGCATCGTATTTGCAGACCCGCTTGTTGCCCGTATCGGTCACCCAGACGTTGCCCTCGGCATCGACGGCCACGCCACGGGGACCGTACAACAGGTCTCCTGACCCCTGGGCACTCCCCTGAGTACTGCCAAAAGTGCCCCAGGTCGTGAGGATGCGTCCGTCCCGGTCGAACTTTTGTATGCGATGGTTCCAGGTATCGGCCACATAGACCTCACCTTGCGGGCCGACGGCTACGCCCCAGGGCTCCTGGAACTGGCCCAGACCGCCGCCTTGGCCGCCCCAATGGGTTACGGGGGCGCCGTTGCCGTCAAAGACCTGGATGCGGTGCCCCTCGCTGTCCGCCACATAGAGGCGCCCCGAATCGTCCAAGGCCAGCCCCTTGGGCGCAGTCACCTGCCCGACGCCGACGCTGCGCTCTGCATCCAGAGATTGGTAGCAGGTCGTGTAAGGGTCCTCAGCAGCGACCGAGCCCGGCCCGGCGACTTCCGGCCCATAATCCCACATCTGGCTCGCGATGTCTTTGCGCACGTACATGGCGAAATTGTGCACCAGCGGCCAGCCGGAGCGCGGCGTATCGTATTCTCGGTACATGAAAATGTTCCAGAGCTTGCTGCGCAGCTCGGGGTCCACGATGTGCTGCCATATCTCGGATGGAGTGAGCGACTTGTAGTCCTCCAGCGGCCACCAGATGAGGCGATACTGCCGCCGGTAGTAGCGGTCGCCTAGGAATGGCTTGACCGCTGCCTCGTTGGCCGGCCCAACGATAACGACGGCCGCATCAAAGGGAGCCGTGGGCTCGCTGCCATAGTAATGGGCGTTCGGCCAGTCGCGGAAGTACCAGACAAAGGGCCAGCTCGAGTCGTCATCGTAGGCGACTTTGAGGTCCTTCTCGCCGCCGGTCAGCCGGCGCGACATGCTCTCCAGCTCGCGCATGACCATCGGCTCGTCAGGCGAGGCCTGGGCGTAGGTCAGCATCTCCACGGCCACATCGCCGTTCTCAAAGACAGCCATCAGCGCGGTGTGCGTGGTGAAGAAGGCCAGAAAGACGAGGGTAAGCACGCCCGCCACACGCCCCAGGCCACGCCGGCCCAGCCGGTCCGCAAAGTGGACGAGGGGCAAGCCCACGATAAACAGCAGGGCCAGGCCACCGAACCACCCCATCGTATCGCTCAGGCTGGCCAGCGAGGTGCCGGTGAACGGCTGGGTAGAAAGCATGCCGGCTATGGCCACCACCGTGAGCGGCAGCAGCAGCGCCACCTGAGCGCCGCCACGCCGCAAGAGAGATCGCCAGTCCACCGCGAGGAGTTGCTCCGCAAACCAACCGCTGAGCAGGACGAGAGGCAGAGTCAGATGCACCAGGAGCCAGGGCATCTTTTCCCCGCCCCAGCTAAAGATGACAGTGTTACCGACCGCCCAGCACATCAGCAGGGGGATGAACGGCACCCTTCTCTCCGCTGCGTTCTCCTCCCCTGCAACCTCCGTGGCGGCCCGAGGACGACGCAAAAAGTAGTAGAGGCTGCCGATCAGGCCAAAGAGCAACGGCAGGTACTCGTAGAGCGGCAGCAACAGCAGGTAATAGAACCAGGGCTGGCCGCCGCGCTTGACGCCATGCTGCGAGAGCCAGTAGCCGAGCGATCCCACCTGGCCCGTGGCGATGCCCTGACCGTTGGTAAAGAACGCGGTAAAGAGCACAATATAGATGGCGTAAAAGAGGCCGGCCGAGACGAGCCAACGCTTGCGGTCCCACCATAAACCCACGACTATCGAGGCCGCAAGAAAGACCACCCAGATGGCCGCCGCACGCAGGATGCTGGGCAGGGCCAGGGCAGCCGGCGAGCTATAGTCAAGGTTGAAGAGCGGGTCTTTGAGGATCATCCCAGCAATCTTGATCCCCAAAGGCGAGGCCAGGGGCAGGAGCAGCGTGCCCATGACCATGAGCAGGTCAAAGGCCGGGAATTCGCGCCAGGAGCGAGAGCGGTCCGGCAGCCACTGGTAGAGGAACAGGCCGGCCAAGAAGGTCCAGAACACAAAGGTCTGGATGAAAGCCGTCTCCATATTAGTAAAGTAGAGCACCTGCCCAAGGACCACCAGGTACAGGTACTTGTCCTCCCGCTTCTCCAAATAGTTCACGATGCCCAGGAACATGAGCAGCGTGAACACGACAGAGAAAGCGTCGTGGCGGATGAAACGGCCATAGTACATCAGCGCCGGCGAGATGACGGCCAGCGCGGCGGCGATCAGGGTGCCCCGGCTACCGAGCCAGCGCCGCAGGAAGAAGATCAGCCCGACCGTGGCAATGCCAAAGAGGGCTGCCGCAAGGCGCCCTGTGTAATCGTTGTGGCCAAAGAGAAAATAGATAAAGGCCGTCGCATGGTAGAGGAACGGCCCGTGGTAGACCGGGCTATGGACATATCCCTGCCCGGTGTACAACTTCCAAGATTCCCAGGCGTGGATCGCTTCGTCGTGATTGTAGGAGCGCGACCCCAGGTCCCAGAGACGGGTCACCGTCGCCGCCAGCAGGATGAGGGCGGCTATGAGCATCCAGCCGTTGATGCGTAGCCAGGAGGAGACTGGCCGCTTCAGAAACGAGTCTCTCTGCGACTCGGGCGCTAGCTCTGACATGCAGTCGTTCTCTCCTTCAAGGTTTGATCCACAGCTCGCAGGCCTCAGCCTGCACGGTGCCGCCACCGACTCCGAGGAGCCACCATCCCAGAGCCTGACGTATCGAACCCGCCGGCTCAGCCAGGATACTGCTTACATAGTAACGTTGCCGGGCATAGCCCGCGACCAGCGGCTGTTGGGGCTCGGCACGCAGCACCAGCGCCTCAGCCCGCGGCTCTACCAGCGGTGAAGGCGTAACTTGTACGTCCCGGAAATCGCGTAGGTACCAGGGGATGACCGGAGCGAGATCCGCCTCTACCGCAATAGGGAGCGTATACTGATCCAGCGTTGTGCGCACCGACCAGTCCTCCAGAAACGCCACCATATCCCGAACTCCAAGGGAGGTCGGGTCGCTAAGCAGGGGCTCGCGCGCATCGCGGGCATGGGCAAAGTTCAGGCTGACGCACTGCCGCAGCAGCAGACTCCCCAGCAGCAGGCCCCCCAGAATCGTCAAGGCCCATGCCGTTTCCGCACGACCCACCCAGATACGAAAGGCCAGGGCGGCAGCGGCGATGACCAGGGGAGTGGCCACGACCAGCACGACCACCAGAGGCACGCTGAAGAGAAGGCCGGCGCCCGCCTCGACATTCCCATACGCGGCGAGCTGCAGCCACCAAAAGCCGAACAGAACGGCCAACACCGCCAGAGTGCCACCGGCCCATGCCCACTGGGGTCGCCGCAAGCGAGCGACGATCTCAGTCACCGCCACACCACCCAGCAGTGCCAGCGGCAGCACGGCAAAGGCCCCGGGTCCGGCATCGCGCGCGCCGGCTGCGGTCGCCGGCAGGAGCGCCACCAACACCCAGAGCCCCAAGAAGCCGGCCCAGACCTGACGCCGCCGCAGGCCGATGACGAGCCCACCCAGCCCAAGCAAGAGGATACCCAGGTCATAGTAAGCCAGGGTGCCGAGGGCATAGGCCCAGGAGTGCCCTCCCGAGCCCGGCAAGAGCCGCCCAAGCCAGGCGGCCAGCAGATCCGCCGTGCCCTGGAGCCCCCCAGTGCGGAGCAGAGCCGCCGTAGAGAACAGGGCCAGCGGGATTGCCAACGCGCCCCAGGTGTAGCGATCGCGCGCCACGGATTCCCAGGCCTGCCGGCCTTCCTCCCAACCGGGCCATGGGCTGCCGCGCCTTGCGGCGAGCCGCCCCAGCCCCAGGAAGAGGAGCGCAGCCAGGATGAAGGCATAGACCCAGGGACTCGAAGTCAACCCCACGGCCAACCCCAGGGCGCCCAGCGTCCGAGCGCGCCGTAGACGGCCCTGAGCGGCCCAATCGGCCGCCACAAGCATGGCCCCCAGGCCGGCCAGTGCCGGGGCAGGTCCGGCCAGGGTCCGCGAGTAGAAAACGAGGACGGGTGAGAAAGCCAGCATAAAGGCCGCAGCCAGGGCACCCCACGAGCCAAGGCGCCTGCGCAACGCCAGGGGCAAAAGCACGAGGCTCGTCCCCAGAACGGCCGGCACCAGGCGGGCTACTGCATCGCTGGCACCAAAAGCAAAGAACCCGGCCAGTGCACCGCCAAAGAGAAAAGGTGTAGGGCTCCCCGATACGCCCTGAGCGTGCAGAAAACGCCAGGCAGCCAGGGCCTCCGCGGCCTCGCCGCGCAGCAGTGGCCAGCGACCCAGGTCATAGAGCCGAACGAACGCGGCCCCAATGATGAGCACAGCATAGAGGACGACTTCCACCGTCAGGCCCGGCCAATCCACTGTACCTCTATGGCCGGTCCGCTCTGCCGGTTTGGCTTGTTCAGGCATGCTGCAGTCCAGTCGCTCCTGTATCAGCCCCGCCCTGCCGGCCTGGGCCGGCAGGGCGGCCGTCCGGCCTCACCCTCGGCCCGGAGGAGGCAGGCCTCGTTATTCACGACGTTCTGGCGGGGGAGAAACCCCTCGCCTGCCCGATTATAGGGAAAGTAGGGGCAGTGTCAACAGACTCAGGATGGGCGTAGCCAGTAGATGGTGACGCTGGGGTTCGCATAAGCCACCTCAAGATCGCCTCGCTCCGCAAGCGCGTCAAACTTGGCCTTGGCGGCAGGACCATACTCGTTGGCTTCCAACTGCCCCAGATACACATACTCCACCCGCAGCTCATGCATGATCGTCAGAGTGCGCTCAAGGCTCGGCGAGGTGTACAACTCGCCGGCCAGCCGCTGCCGCTCGTAGACCATGTCGGCGGAGCGCTGCTCCACCTGGTGCATGCCGAGCAACGTCGGCAGGCCGGTATACGATGACACGCGCATGCCCCCCTCCCGGTAATAGCCCAGCGGCGCCTCGGCGATGACCGGCGTGCCCTGCACATGGCCCTGCAGCCAGCGGATGGCCTCCAGGTCGTAGCGCAGAGCGATGGGGTGACTCTCATCGGGCCAGTGGTAGACGCCATTCTGCATGTAGGCCAAGCCGTCCAGCGTCCAGGTAGGGGTCGGGCCACCCGGAAAGCGCTCGCTGACGCGCGCGGCTACGCCCAGGGGCACATAGGCCGCACTGCCCCCAACCAGGCCCAGCATAACGGCCGCCCAGGCCAGGCGCCGTCCGGCCCCACCGTGCGCGCGCAGCCAACTCAGGACCTGCGGCAAGCCGGCGGCTGCCGCCAGGGCCAGGAGCACCCAGGCCTGGATACCGAACTTGAAAAAGGTGTTCATGCGCTCCCACTCGCTGCCTTGCAAAAAGTCGACGAGATAGACG
>DAOUGZ010000136.1:0-3912 GCA_034428955.1 Anaerolineae bacterium
GGTCAGCATCCGCCCAATGACCAGGCGCCGCTGTGCGGCTGTGCCCGCCGGCGAGAGCTACCAGGAGAACCTGGAGATGGCCCGCCAGTTGGTCCGCCTCTCCGGCGGCTCGGTTGATGTGCTGCCCGGCCGCGACGCGCGGGAGCCGTTCTCCGTCCGCATCGCACTGCCGGCCATCGAACAGGCCACGGTGCTGGTCATCGATGACAATGCCGACACGCTGCGGCTGCTGGAACGCTACCTCGCCGGGAGCCGCTACCGCTTTGTCGGCACGCAGGACCCCCAGTTGGCGCTCCCGCTGGCGGAGGAGGTGCACCCCCGCGTGATCGTGCTGGATGTGATGCTGCCGGGCATTGACGGCTGGGAGCTGCTTGCCCGCTTTCGCGAGCATCCGAGGCTCCGCGGCGTGCCCGTCCTGGTCTGCACCATCCTCCCTCAAGAGGGCCTGGCCAAGAGCCTGGGCGCGACCGGGCTCGTGCGCAAGCCGGTCACGCAGGTGGCTTTTCTGGCAGCGCTGGATCAGCAGACCGGGCACCTGGCGTCAGGATCTGGCTGATGGCCTCGATACAGGCCAGCAACTGCGGAACCGACAGCCCATCGCTGCGCGTGACCGCCAGCGAACTGGTGACGATGGGCTGGCCGCCCGGGTCGCGCGCCGAAGTAACCACAACCGGGATATCCCTCAGCTCCGGGTCCTGGCTGCGCACCTCCAGAAACTGAAAGCCGTCCATTTCCGGCATGACCAGGTCGAGCAGTATGGCATCCACGTGCTGCTCGCGCAGAATCTTGAGCCCCTCACGGCCGGTGCCGGCCCTCAGCACGCGGTAGGGCGGCTCTACCGTGGCCAGCATGCGCTGGAATAGCCTCGCCGCCTCCGATTCGTCATCAATGACCAGCACAGTACGGCCCTGCAGCCCCAGCCGCTCCAGCGCCGCCAGCAGCGCATCCCGCGCCACCGGCTTGACCAGATAATCCGATACGGCCAGTGCGCTGGCTGCCTCCAGAGCTCCGGGGACCGAGCAGACGATAGCCGGGGCGCCATGGGGCAGCCCACCGGTAGACTGAACCTCATGTAGGGCATCTACCATGGCCGGCGTGTTCACCAGCAGACCCTGCGCAGGAACCCGCAAGAGTTCCTCCACCGCCTGGTCAAGGTCCGATACGGGCACCACCTCCGTACCGTCCATATAGCGGCCCAGCAGGCGCTGTAACGAGGTCCCTGCCTCCCAAACAACAAAGCGCGGCTGCACAACGGCCGCCGGCGCGAGCGAGCGGCGCGTGCGCTCTTCATAGTGCCAGTGGGGGTTGAACCAGCGCGAGACGGCGCTGCCGGCGGGTTGGGTGAGTTCTATGGGCAGCCGGATATGGAATGTAGAGCCCACTCCGAGCTGGCTCTCTAACCACATCTTGCCGCCGTGCATCTCGACGATGCTCTTGCTGATAGCCAGGCCCAATCCTGTGCCGCCATACTGCCGCCGGATGGACCCATCGAGCTGCTGGAAGGGCTGAAAGAGCCTGTCCATATCCTCCGCAGAAATCCCAGGCCCGCTATCCGTTACACTGAGCACGATGCCGTCATTCTCCTGCCGCACTCGCAGCACCACCCCCCCCTCCTGGGTGAAACGCCCGGCATTGCTCAGCAGGTTCAGCACGACTTCGCGCATGCGTGTGCGATCGCAGACGATGGATGGAAGCCCCTGCGGTAGGTCGGTCTTGAGGTATAGCCTCTTGCTCTCGAAAAGCGGCCGGACGGCGGTAGTGGCCGCCTGCACAATCTCGGCCAGCTCTACGCGCTCCTTGGTCAGCGCCATCTTGCCCGTCTCGATCTGGCTGAGGTCCAGGACGTCGTCGATCAGGCTGGATAGGTGCTGGCTGTTGCGCAGGATAATGGCCAGGTCCGCGAGCAGCGCCGGGGGTATGCGGCTGCCGTAGACCTGGGGCGCACGGACAATCATCTCGCTAAAGCCGATGATCATGTTCAGCGGGGTGTGCAGTTCGTGGCTGACGTTGGCCACGAATTGCTCCTTGGCCTGGCGGGCTTCCTCGGCAGCTTGGCGCAGCCCCTGAGCGAGTTGGTTCAGCCGGGTGAGTTGCAGGTTTGCGTCGGCCAGGTCGGCCACAGTCTGCTTGAGTTGCATCCGGTAATCGCGCGCCTGCTCGAGGAGGCGACGGTTCTGCTCGTACCCCGACCACGACCACTCCAGCGCCGTCAACATCGGGCGCCGGGTCAACCAGACCAGCCCGACGGTGTTCCATATGCCCACGCCGGCCATGAAACGCACAGAGCCGTCAGCCGAGGCAATGGTCCCAGGCGCAAAGAGCAACAAAAGGGTGCAACCCGCCCCCACAATCGCGCAGCCCCAGGTGCTGACGGTCAGGCCGGCCAGCCCTGTCGGAACGATCAGCAAAAAGACGGCAGCCGGCAGGTTGCCCCAATTGATGAGCAACAGCGTCACGGCGATGCAGCCTACCGACAGGAACCAGGCTGCAACCAGGGTATGCCAGTGATGCAGCAGCCAGGTCGCAACCAAAAGCGCGCAGAGGAGCAAGGTGATGAGCGCTCCCTGGTAGGGATTCGCAAACTGCCCACAACAGACGAAAATGGCCCCGCTGGCAGCATACAAGGCCGGCAGCACCACCAGCACCGCTTCACTCTTGGATTGCTGCAACAAGATCTGCATATCGGAAGGCGTCGATGACAGGATCGGAGGCGCGGAATCATCAAGCATTTCGCTTCCTCTCTGGCTGCCGGCAGCAATACCATACGGTGCTGCGGCTAACAATGCACCACAGAAACTCATCCGGCCACGGCCGTCACTCGTCGAGCCGTCAAACGGTAGGCGACGATGCTCACCACACCCACAACGGCCAGCGCCGTGTTGAGCAGCAGCGCCGCCTGGATCCCCAACGCATCGGCCAGGACGCCCGTCAGGCCCGCGCCCAGGCTCCCCAGAATCCAGCTACCACCCATCATCAGTGCCGACGCCAGGCTGGCCCGATCCGGCATGGTTTCCTGGGCCAGGGCGACCGTTGTCGGGTGGCTCAGAGCCGAGACAAGGCCCAGCAGCGCCGGGGCAAGCAAGGTTCCCCCGCCGACCTGCAGCACCGTGGCCACATAGAGCGGCGCCGTGAACGCCAGAGCCAGTGCGATAACCCGCCAGCGCGGCACATGGTCGGAGAGAATGCCCCCCATCAACACACCGATGGACATTGCGGCCGAGTAAGCAAAGAGCGCCCGGCTGGCCGCCTCTAGGCTGAGGCCGCGGCCGGTCATGAGCAGAGGCAGGTACAGGGTCAGGCCGTTCTCGATCCAGGCCACGCAGATGCTGGCCACCATGATCAGGAACACTGCCGGCGGAATCGGCGCCTTGGGCCGGCTGTCCTGCGCCCGACCTGAGACGGCAGGCGTATCGGAGGGGATCAGAAAGACCATGGCCACGGCCACGGCCAGGCCAATAGGCATCAGCCAGGGCGATGCGCCCAGCCCGTGGCGTTCAAAGAGCCAGGCCCCCGCGACCGGCCCCAGCGAGCTGCCGACGGTGCCGCCGATCATGAAAAAGGCCACGGCCAGCCCTCGCCGGCGCGCTATGGCCCGGCTCATATAAGCTGTGCCGGCCGGATGGAATAGTGCCGAGCCCAGCGGAGCGATAGCCAGGACGATGGCCAGTATCGCCACGCTGGGCGCCCGGCCGACCAGGCTCATCCCAACCGCCATCCAGGCCAGCCCCCAGATAGCGGGCATCCGCGAACCCCAGCGGTCGCAAGCCGCCGCCAAGGGGACTTGCGGTAGGGTCACCGCACCCCGAAAGATCATCGTGAGCAGCCCAATCAGGCCGTAACTCAGGCCAAAGCGGGTGGTCAAGAGCGGCCACATGATGGGGAGCACGCTACCATAGATCTCCACGCCCAGGT
>DAOUGZ010000137.1:0-74773 GCA_034428955.1 Anaerolineae bacterium
GCGTGCGACCTCCACACCATGGCGATGGGCGGCGACAGGGTCGCCGGCAAAAACCGCCGCCACATTCCCTTCCGTGCCTTGGACGACGTTGACAATAAAGCGCAGCCCCACGCGCCGCCCCATGTCGTCCAACTCGCGGCGGATGGGGTTGTCTTCGCTGCCCAGGACCTCCCGCGCCGGCATCTGGGCAGCGAGCCAGTGCATGTCTCGTCTGCCCGGAAGCGGCCCGGTGACGCCGGGGTAGATGATCTTGCTCCCCCCGCTAAAGCCCGGGATGCGGTGTGGCACGATGTGCCCCAGCCCGATCACCAGGTCGGCCTCGATGACGCGGCGGTTGACGACGATGGGCAGCCCGCCGGCCGTCTCTCCCGCGTTCACGTTGTCCTGTTCGCTCTGCCAGTAGTGCTGCCGGACCTCATAGTCACGCACGGTCTCCGGGCCAAGCTTGCGTTCCAATTCCTCGCCCGTCATGGGGCGGTGCGTGCCCGAGGCGAGCAGGATCCGGATATCGCCCTGGCGCACCCCCGCTGCCAGCAGCTCTTGCAGCACCGGCGGCAGCATCTCGGCGACCGGTGTGGGGCGGGTAAAGTCGTCGCTCAGCAGCAGCACCCGATCGCCCCGCCTGGCCAGCCTGCCCAGCGGCTCGCTTTCGATGGGGTTACGCAGGGCCTCGGCAACCTGCTCTGCTGTGGGCCGGCCGCGGGGGACGGCCTTGGGCTGGAACTCGCCGAGCAGGCTCTCGTCGGGAACCTCCAGGGCGGGTATCTCCTTGTACGGGAACCCTATCTTCACCGCAGCCTCCTCAGGGTGCGCCGTGTTGCCGGGCCTCAGCCGGCGGGCTCTGCACAGGCCGGCGCCCGCTCGTAGCTCGGCGCCAGGTCCAGCATGGCCAGCCGCCGGGCCTCATGCCACGTCCGGCGCAGCTCACCGGGGAAGGGCGTCACAAAGACCTCCAGCATCGGCCTTACGGTGCCCTCGGCCAAGTGGCCGCTGTAGGTCCGGTACTCCTCGTCGCCCACTGTGAGGTGGGCGTGGACCATCGGCTTGCCGTCGGAGCAGGCGATGTTGCCGAGCAGGCTCGCCACTTCGAGTTGCTTCTCAAAGGTGCGCGTGTCTTGCACGTACCCGCTCTCGGTGGGCCGGTTGAAGACCAGCTTGAGCTGGCTGAAAGCGCCCCAGGCTACAAAGTAGCCCCCCAGGATGTTGTGTTCGGTGAGAAAGTGGCGCAGCGTCGAGACCGCCTCCTCGCCCTCATCCACGCGCACCACAAAATGATCGCCAAACTGGGCGTACTCCATGTTGCCTCCCTCTGAGCCCATCCGATTGGAAATCGGGCTCTGGAGGCCTGCGGCCGGCCGTCGGTCTGCGCCGACGGGGTCGTGGCGACCAGCCCGCGCAGGCGGGCGCCCGGCGCCGGAGCCCCTGTGGGGCCGTGTGATCTGGCGCCACAGCGAGGGGCTCCGCGGCCTCCAGGGGCGATTTCCAATCGCCAGCTCGGAAGTGACGTTGCAGTATTAGATCAGCTCGCGGATGCGATCCTCCGCGATGGTTCGCACAATGTCCAGCCGCTCCGGCTGGCCCTTAGCTAGGGCCTGCGCAAAGTGCGCCACGTCGCGGTAGGTCAGCCTGGGCGGCATAGGTGGCTCGTTGACGTCCACCACGGCCTGGATGACCGCCGGCCCCGGATAGTCGAGAGCCTGCTCGAGCACGCCGTGGGCCTCCTGCGGCCTCTCGATGGTAAAGCCGGCCGCACCAACCGCCTCCGCGAACTTGGCAAAGTCGATCGGGTGCAACTCGGTGCCGTATTCCGGAAAGCCGTCAAAGATCATCTGCTCCCAGCGTATCTGGGCCAGCGAGTTGTTCTTAAAGATGAGAATCTTGACCGGCAGGCCGTATTTGACGGCCGTGGCCAGGTCGCCCATGAGCATGGTAAAGCCGCCGTCGCCGATGAGCGCTACGACCTGCCGCTGGGGGTAGGCCACCTGGGCCGCCAGGGCATAGGGCAGGCCGCAGGCCATGGTGGCCAGGCTGCCGGAGATGGAAAACATCTGCCCGCGCCGGATGCGAATCTGGCGCGCCGCCCAACTCGCGATGGTGCCGCTGTCGGCGGTGACGATGGCGTCGTCGCGCAGCAGCGCATCGAGCGCGGCGGCCGGCACCTGGGGCTTCATGGGCATATCCGTGGAGGTCGCGCGCGTCTCCAGCAGGTGCCACCAGTCGGCCATGCTGGCCTGGGCCTGCTCCAGGAACGAACGGTCGGCCTTGTGCCGGATCATGGGCAGGAGCGCCCGCAAGACGTCCCTTGTGTTGCCGACGAGCGGCACGTCGACGGGATAACGCAGGCCGATGCGCGCCGGGTCGATGTCGATCTGCACGCAGCGCGCCTGGCCCGGCCGGGGGTAGTATTCGACGTAGGGAAAGCTGGAGCCGGCGATCAGTAGGGTATCGCAACCGTTGATCGCCTGCTGCGAAGGGGTGGTCCCCAGCAGCCCGATACCGCCGGTCGTATAGGGGCTGTCGTCCGGAACGGCTGCCTTGCCCAGCAGGGCCTTGATGATCGGCCCGCCCACAAGTTCGGCCAGTTGCTCGAGTTCGGGGCCGGCATTGAGGGCGCCGCGGCCGGCCAGTATGGCCACGCGCCGGCCTTCGTTGAGCACTCGGGCGGCCTCGTGCAGGGCGGCTTGCTCCGGCCGGGCGCAGTATCCGGGCGGGCTGGCCTGGGTGTGGCCGGGCACGTTGCGCTTGGAGCGCAGCCCTTCGCTGACCTCTTCGAGCTGGACGTCGCGGGGCAGGGTCAGCACGGCGACGCCGGGCCGGGTGAGCGCCATGCGTAGCGCCTGGTCCACCGCGTTGGGCACATGCGCCGGGCTGTTGATCTGCTCGTTGTAGACGGCGACATCGGCGTAAAGCCGCTGCAAGTTGACATCCTGCTGGTCGTGGGTGCCGATCAGGTCGCGGGCCGTCTGGCCGGTGATGGCCAGTACGGGCTGCTTGTCCAGCGCGGCGTCGTACAGGCCGTTGGCCAGGTGGATGCTGCCGGGCCCCGAGGTGGCGATGCAGGCCGCGATGCGCCCGGTGAACTTGGCATAGCCGCAGGCCATAAAGGCGGCCGTCTCCTCGTGGCGCACCTGGTAGAAGCGGATGCGCCCCCGGTGCGTGCGCAGGGCATCAAACACCCCGTTGATGCCGTCGCCGGGGATGCCGAAAATCGCATCGATGCCCCAGTCGAGGAGCCTCTCCACCAACAAGTCGGCTGTCGTGGGCATGGGCGTGCCTCCTTTTGCGTCAAGCGTCAAACGTCAAGCGTGAGGCGCCAAGGCGATCCGTATTGCGTGATGCGCATTGTGTAACCTCTCTCTATGCTGCGCGAGTCGCTTCGGGCAAGCTTACTCTGTACGCATTATGCGGCATACAACACAGACCATGTCTGACGCCTGACGTTTGACGTTTGCCGCCCGCCGCTCACACCGGCGCTGCGACTCTCTCCTCGTGCGTCACCGCCTCATGGGTGCAGCGGCCCAGCCCGGCGCCCGGCCCGACTTCGATCTGGCCGTTGCGCACGCGCGTGGCCAGGCACTGTTCGGCAAAGGCGGCCGGCCCCGAGACGACGTGCCCGTCGTCTAGGGCGAACTGCGAGGCGTGCCACGGGCACTGGATCGTACCGTCTACCACGGTGCCCTGCGACAGCGGCCCACCCATGTGCGTGCACGTCTCGTGCATGGCATAGATGCGCTCGCCCTGGCGCACCAGCAGGATAGGAACGCCGTTCACCTCGACCCGGCGCGGCTGGTTCTCCGGCAGGTCCGCCTCGGGCATAACCGGTCTAAAGTCTACCGGCACCTGCTCGAACGGCGCCCGGTTCACGCCCAGGCGGTAGCGGCCGACCAGTTCACCGCCCAGATAGGCCGAAACGAACAGGGCGCCATAGGTGGCGCCGGAGAGGATGCGTGCCGCGCGCCGCGCCCCCAACCCGCGCAGCGCCAGCGATACCGTCTGCAGCAGCACCGAGCCGATGTTCGTGGCCGCATGCACGAAACCTATGCGTAGCGAGTCGCCTCGGGTGTATTGCCAGTCGGTAAGCCCCGATAGTACGGTGGGAAGGCCGGTGACCACGCCCAGGGCCAGGGAGATGTCCGCGCAGCGGGAGTACGCCTGCCGCTCGCTGAGGGCATCCAGCGTGTCGAACAACACGCTTGCCGTCCACGTGCCAATGACCAGGTCGGTGAGGGCCGCGTGCAGGGAGTGCCCCAGCCAGGTGCCGTGCAGCGCATCGGCGATACGCCGGCCTGCGGTGGGGCCGGCCAGTTGGTAGGAGCGCTTTACGACTCTCTGTAGACCCCTGGCCGGGCCGTCCAGTTGCTGCTGCTCGCCGAGGGTATCAACCCCTTGCTGGAAGAACATGTTGTCCTCCTGCTCGATTGTGCCGACCGGGAGGCGCAGAGGGACGGAGAACCCTCCACCTTGGGTGAGCCGTATGCCTATCGCTGCCGGGGGCAAGACCCCAGTGCAGCCTCTGCTCCTCCGTGTTCCTCTGTGTCTATCGCCAGCCAGCACAATATGTACCAGCAGTTGATGCGAGTGGGGCAAGCTACTCGTCCGCCGGCCCCTGACGTGTGTTGGTGTTGTCGGTGGGTTGCTCCCTCTCCTGCCTTGCCCAGGGATGGGTCTCCCGGTAGAAGAAGGCTGTGGCAAGGGTCAGGATGGCGGTGGAGACGACGAGCCCGCCGGAGACGAGCAGGCGCTGAGGGTCACCCTGGACCTCGGCCCGGACTACGGTGAACAGGTTGCCGATGCTCAGGGTCGTGACGACAACGAACAGAAAGCGGGTGACGAGGTCGGTGGTGATTACGGGGTTGGAGGGGTCATTTTGGCGCACGGACTCTTCCCGCGAGATGGTCAGGGCCAGGTCGCCGACGCCGACGGTGATGACCGCCAAAGCGATGGCCAGCAGCACCTCTTCCAGCGCAAAGACGGGGCCGATGAACGAGCGAGACAGGATGAGGACGGCCACGCCGAGGAGGATCAGCGCCGACACGGAGACAAAGATGATGGCCGCGCGCGTCAACAGGCTGACGAAAATCTCGAGCAGCCGCGCAAAGCTCACAGGTTCGCCTCAACTCTTGAAGAGATCATCTACCAGACCTCCAAAAGTTCTGGCGCGGCAAGCCGAACGCGTAACTCGAGCACGTGGGCAGGGTGCAGCCGTAGTGTCCGCTCCGGGCAGTGAGGCATGCGCTGCGCCTGACCGGTTGGAGCAGAGTGCCAGAGCCGGTTGCGCGCCACTGCAGCGCCTGCCGCTTTGGCGATCACCGCACCGGTTGAGAGCCTCGCCATCATGGTCAAGGTTGGCGAGCAACAAGCGTACCAGCGCAAGGGCCGGGGCGGGCATAGCAGGCCGGAATGGGGCTCTTTACTACCTATTGTCGTGACGGACGTTTTGGCTGCCTCCTATGGGGCGACTGCTGCTTTTCACCATTCTATGCGGCATGGGGGCCGCCGGGCAAGCGAGCCCATCCGATTCCTTTAGGCACGGTACGTGCTGTGCGGGCGGGGGCCACATCCCGTTCTACCCGCCCCGTTATCGGAAGCACGAATCGAAAGGGGATGCCCATGCGCAAACTCGTCGTTTTTCTCGCCGCCGTCTTCGCCCTGTTGCTGGCGGGCTGCTACATCCCCGGGCCGGGCCGCACGCTCAAGGGGTCAGGCAGGATGGCCGGCCGCGACTATGATCTGAGCGGATTCACCAGGTTGGACGTGGATAGTGCCTTTACTGTGCGCGTGACTCGGGGCGACGACTACAAGGTGACCGTGACCACCGACGACAACCTGCTGGACCGCGTTACAGTTAGCGTGGACCAGGGTACGCTGCGCATCGCCATGAACCCTCGCGGCTTTGCCACCCTGACCTCCACCCGGCAGGAGGCCACCATCACCATGCCCGAACTCGCCTCGCTGCGTCTGGACGGTGCCAGCCGGGCTACTATGGAGGGCTTTGGCCCGGTGCCCGAATTTGCGGCGAAACTGGACGGTGCGAGCCGGCTCAGCGGTGCCGTGCAGGCGGAGACGATCCGGCTCGAGGTGACGGGGGCCAGCCGGCTCGACCTCAGTGGCAGCGGCACCAACCTGACCCTCAACGTCACCGATGCCGGCCAGGCCAACCTGGGCGATCTCGAGGTCAAAGAGGCCGCCGTCAACCTGCACAGCGCCTCTCGGGCTGACCTCACCGTCTCGGCCAAGCTGGACTATGACCTATCCGAACTGTCGCACCTCACCTACAGCGGCAACCCGGCCATCGGGCAGAGCCGCTCTGAGGAGGCCAGCAGCGTTATCCGGCGCTAGCCGATACCTCATGTTGCGCAACCCGCGGACAGAGCCGATTTGACACCCTGTGGTGCCTGTAGTATATTCACGCCCGAAGCTTGTGCTCTTGCGTAGTGTTTGCCAACTCTGCGAGGGCCGCAATCGAGCGACAAAACGCTCTCCTCTTGGCTCTGCCGCGAGCATCCGGTTCCTCTCCCCCTTTTTTTGTCGGAGGGCGCTGTTATTGCCCGGCGATGGGCCGGCGAGTCCGTATTGTCGCGCGTCGCGGCTCGCTTCCTTGAACTGAAAGGAGGTCTCCATTACCCTATTGTATTGAATATGATGCTTATAGTTCCCCCTGCACGATGGACCCTGTAGCCGTTATTGTTCATCTACAGAGGAGTAGTCGCATGAGGAAGTGTGCTTTTCGTTTCGTGGTTCTCCTAGCGGTGTTGGCCATAGTCTTTGGCGCTTGCGCGCCCAAGCCACAACCTGCGCCGACCACCGCTCCACCGGCCGAATCCAAAGAGACGACGGCCCCCGAGCCTACCACAGCCCCCGAAGAGCCGACAGACCCCGAGCCTACCGCGGCTTCCGAAGAGCCGACAGACCCTGAGGGCACCGGTTCCGGCGCCCCCGACAAGGCCACCCTCGAAGAGTATGCCAACGCCCCCCGCGAGGAAACACTGATTCTGGACAACCCCTATCGCCTCGAGGGCGGCGACAACTGGAACCCCCTGGTTCCCGGTAATGCTGCGGGTACGTGGGGTCTGAGCACGATCGGTCAGGACCCACTGGTGCTGTTGAGCTATGGCACCGGCGAGATCGAGAACTGGATGGCCGAGTCGTTTACCCCGAACGACGATTTCTCTGTCTGGACGCTCAAGCTCCGTGACGGCATCACCTGGAACGACGGCGTGCCGTTCACCATCGATGACGTCATCTACTCGGTTGAGCTCCAGATGAACACCGAGCCGCTGGGCGCCCACTTTACCTATCTGGAGTGGATCGACCATGTGGAGAAGGTGGACGACTCCACGATGGAGTTCCACCTCAAGAAGCCCAACGTCCGCTTCATCCTGGAGCGCTATGCGGATAACCAGTGCGGCTGGGACTGGGTCGTTCCCAAGCACATCTGGGAAAAGGTGGAAGACCCCCTGACCTTCAAGAACTTTGACCTTGAGGCGGGTCTTCCACTGGGCACCGGCCCCTACATCCTGCACAAGGTGACCACCAACGAGGCTATCTGGGTCCGCAACGACAACTGGTGGGCGGCCAAGATCGGCCTAAAGAAACTCCCGGCGCCCAAGAAGGTGATCTATTCCTTTGCCGGCACCGAAGAGGTTCGCATCGCCACCGGCATCGACAACGGCTTTGACGGCCTGCAGGATATCACCCTGAGTTCCTTCCAGGCGTTGATCGCCGGCAACCCGAATTGGGAGCCCTTCCAAGAGGACCTGCCCTACGTCTGGCCGGATCCCTGCGCCCGCAGCCTGTCTCTCAACTGCGCCATCGAGCCTTGGAACGACAAGGACATGCGCTGGGTGCTGAACTATGTGATGGACCGCCAGCAGATCATCGACTTTGCCTACGAAGGCACCTCGGTCATGGGGCCCTATCCCTGGCCGCTGTACCCCTCGATGCAAAAATACACCGATCTGGTGCCCCAGGAGACCCTGGACAAGTTCCTCAAGCCCAATCCGGCCGAGGCCGAGAGGATCCTCACGGAGAAGGGCTACACCAAGAACGGCGAGTACTGGGAGAAGGACGGCAAGCAGCTCAGCCTGGAAATCCAGGTGCACGAGGCCTTCTCTGAGCTTGAGCGCATTGCCGACGTGTATGTGGAGCAACTGCAGCGCTTTGGCATCAATGCCTCCAAGGTCAAGCTGACCGGCCAGACCTGGGGCGACGACTTTGCCTTCGGCAACTATGAGGCCCAGAGCGGCTGGCAGACCTGCGGCTCTATCATGGAGCCCTGGAACACGCTGCGCACGATGGCCGGCGAAGCCGCGCCCATCGGCGAGCGCCCCGAGGGCACGCAGAACTCTTATCGCTGGCACAACGAGCGGTTCACCGAACTGGTCGAGGAGATCGGCTTGTTGGGGTGGGATGATCCCAAGCTTTTGGAGCTGACCAAGGAAGCTCTGGAGATCTACTACGAAGAACTGCCCGTGATCCCCACGGCCCAGTCCAAGAAGCTGATACCCTTCAACACCACCTACTGGACCAACTGGCCCACGATCGATAACTACTACCAGCGCCCGTCTCTCTGGTGCCCGAGCTTTATCGGCGTCATCACCGAGATCGAGCCGGCCCAGTAGCACCTGCTCCTGGCTTTGGCCAACCGCCAGGCGGCCCTGCATACCCCGCAGGGCCGCCTGGCAGCCGTAGTCCCTTTCCACAAAACGAAGAGAGGTCACATGGGCGGTCTGACCAAGCAGTATGTCATCACCCGTTTTCTCATGTGGATCGTGACCATCTGGATCGGCGCATCCGCGGTCTTTTTCATCCCCCGGTTGGCGCCCGGCGACCCGGTCACGGCGCAGGTCACCCGGATGATGCAGGTGCAGGGGCGTGTGGAGAATGCGCAAGAGATCATCGTCGCCTGGAAGGCGAGATTTGGCCTCGATGCACCCCTGTACGTCCAGTATGTGCGCTATCTCGGGAACCTGGTGCGTTTTGACTTTGGCTACTCGTTGGCGCGCTTTCCTACTACGGCCTGGGATATCGTTCGGCCGGCCTTGCCCTGGTCCCTAGGGCTGCTGACGGTGGCGACGGCCCTGTCCTTCAGCATCGGCATCATCATCGGGGCGCTGATGGGCTGGCGCAAAACGCCCAAATGGCTGCAGAACATCCTGCCGGCCAGCCTTACCTTTACCTCGATTCCATACTTTATGTTTGGAATCCTCCTGCTCTACGTCATAGCCTTCCGCTTCCACCTGCTGCCGGCTACCGGCGGATACGACCGCAATGTGGATCCAGGCTGGAACCTGCCCTTTATCAAGAGCGTGATCAGCCACAGCATCCTGCCCCTGATCTCGATTGTGCTGACCTCCATGGGCGGCTGGGCCCTGGGCATGCGCGGGCTGATGATTGCGGTGAACAACGAGGACTATTTCCTCCTGGCCCAGGCCAAGGGCCTGAGCCCGGTGCGCGTCTTTTTCCGCTACGGCATTCGCAACACCATCCTCCCCTCGCTCACCGCCCTGGCTCTAGGCTTGGCCGGGCTGATCAGTGGCTCCCTTCTGGTGGAGTACATCTTTGCCTACCCCGGTACCGGCTATACCCTGTACGAGGCCATTATCACCCAGGACTATGCCGTGATGCAGACCATCTGCAACCTGATGATCATCATCACGGCGACCAGCGTCTTTATCCTGGACCTCATCTACCCACTGATCGATCCGCGGATCACTTTCCGGAGGATCCAGGCCTAGTATTGCTAGAAAGTGAGATAGCCCATGGCTTCATCGCAGCGAATGGCCTCGTCCTCCGAGCCTTCAGGCACGCTCCGCATGTCCGGCCGGTGGGACTGGTCATGGTTGAACACCAAGTTGATTGTCGGCGGCAGCATGCTTCTATTGGTAATCCTCTTTGGTGCGCTGGGTCCCCTCTTCTGGGATACGGACCTGGCCTACGTAGCCTCTTCGCCGCCGAACAAGCCCCCCATGTGGATGCCCGGGGGCATGCCGGAGCATCCACTGGGCACGGAGAACATGGGGCGGGATATGCTCGCCCAGCTCATTGTCGGCACGCCGGCCTCTCTACGGGTGGGATTCATCGCTTCGTTGATCGGGCTCGGGACCGGGCTGGTGCTGGGGTCACTGGCGGGCTACCTGGGCGGCCGGGTGGATAACGTGATCCGCGTCCTCAGCGACTCTGTGGTCACTATCCCTTCGCTGGCGGTCCTGGTCGTCATTGCCGCCTACGTCAAGATGACCGACACGACGGTGATGGCCCTGATCCTGGCCCTCTTTGCCTGGCCTGGGCCGACCCGGATCGTGCGCTCGCAGGTGCTGACCCTGCGAGAGCGCGGCTACGTCCGTATGGCCATGCTCTCGGGTGCTCCGCCGCTGGAGATCATGTTCCTGGAGATGCTGCCCAATATGCTCCCCTGGCTGGCGGCCAGCTTTGCCGGCGGGACCTCGGGGGCGATCATGGGCGCTACGGGCCTCGAGGCGCTGGGCCTTGGACCCACCCGTGTGCCCTCCCTCGGCATGATCATCAACTATGCGACCAGCGCCTCGGCCCTTCTACGGGGTATGGTCTGGTGGTGGCTCCCGCCGATACTCATGCTCATGTTCATCTTTATGAGCTTTTTCCTGATTACCGTTGGGCTGGACGAGATCGCCAACCCGCGGCTGCGAGGGGCCAAGGCATGATGAACAGGCAGAGCGATACACCCAAGGTTCTGGAGGTCAACGACCTCTCCGTCCACTACCTGACTGAGCACGGCGCTGTCGTCGCTGCCAACGATGTCAGTTTCTTTGTCCGCAAGGGCGAGATCCTCGGCTTGGTCGGCGAATCGGGCTGCGGCAAGACCACCGTGGCCATGGCCGTTCTGCAGATGGTCCAATCCCCCGGCAAAATCATGGGGGGCCAGATCAAGATCAACGGGCGCGATATCCTGGGGCTGCCGGAGCACGAACTGCGCCAGTTGCGCTGGCGCGAGTTGGCCCTCATCCCCCAGGGGGCGATGAACTCGCTCAACCCGATGCTCAAGATCAAGGAGCAGATCGGCGATGCCATCCTGGCGCATGAAAAGCTCAACCGGCACGAGTTGAAGGAGCGCATCCTCGAGCTGTTGGACAGCGTGGGCTTGCCGGGGCGCGTCTACAACATGTTCCCCCACGAGTTGAGCGGCGGCATGAAGCAGCGGGTGTGCATTGCCATGTCCATCGCCCTGAACCCGCCGGTGATCATCGCCGACGAGCCCACCAGTGCCCTGGACGTGGTGGTGCAGCGGGTGGTTGCCCAGACTCTGCTGGATGTCAGGGACCGGCTGGGCGTTTCCATGCTCCTCATTGGGCACGATATGGGCTTGCAGGCCCAGATGGTGAACCGGGTGGCGGTGATGTACGCCGGCAATATGGTGGAGGTGGCCCCTGTCAAAGACATCTTTAGGCAGCCCCTGCACCCCTACACCCGGTTGCTCATCGAATCGATCCCCTCGATCGAAGAGCGCAAGCCGCTCAAGGTCACCGAAGGCCTGACGCACGACCTGCGCAACCCGCCCCCAGGCTGTGCCTTCCAGTTTCGCTGCTCATCCTGCGAGGACAAATGCCGGCAAGGCAAGCCGCGGCTGGTCGAGGTGGCCGAGGATCATTTCGTGGCCTGCTGTGAGTATCAGATGAAGAGGGCCGTATTGCCATGACCACGCCTCTACTGCGGATTCAAGACGCTACCAAGGTCTTTGGCGGTGGGTTCCTGGACGCGACCCCGCCGTTGGTCGCTCTCGACCACTTTAATCTGGATATCTATGAAAAGCCGGCGCGCATCACCACCATCGCCGGCGAAAGCGGGAGCGGCAAGACTACCCTGGCCAACGCCATCCTGGATTTTCTGCCCCTTACGGAGGGGCAGATTCTCTACAAGGGGATGGACGTGGCCAAGATGAATGCCCGGCAAAAGCTGGCCTACCGCAAAGAGGTGCAGGCTGTTTTCCAGGATCCCTACGAGGTCTACAATCCTTTCTACCGCGTGCAGCACATCTTTGATCTGGTTGTTCGCCACTTTGGCATCGCCAAGAGCCGCAAAGAGGCGCGCGAGCTCATCGAGGATGCCCTGAACCTCGTCGGCCTGCGCGGCAACGAGATCCTGGAAAAGTACCCGCATCAGCTCAGCGGTGGCCAGCGGCAGCGGGTGATGGTGGCCCGCGCCTACATGCTGCGACCGCGCCTGATCGTTGCCGACGAGCCCGTCTCGGCGGTCGATGCCTCGCTGCGCGCCATGATCCTGGATATCATGCTTCGCCTGCGTGATGAACACGGCATCTCGTTCCTGTACATCACCCACGATCTCTCCACTGCCTATCAGATCGGCGATGAGATGGTCATCCTCTTCCAAGGGGTGATGGCCGAGCGGGGGCAGACGACCGAGATTGTCGAAAACCCCAAGCACCCCTATGTGCAAGAGCTGATCGCCTCCATCCCGGCTCCCAATCCCGACAGAAAGTGGGATACCAAAATCAAGCTGCCGCCGGAAGACACGACACGGTCGCGTGCTGTCCGCGGTTGCTGCTTTTACCCGCGCTGCCCGCAACGCATGGACCGCTGCCTGGAGGCCCGGCCGCCCATCTACGACGTTAACGGGAGCGGCCACGGAGCCGCCTGCTTCCAATATGAGAAGGAATCCCTATGAACAGCCGCGAACGCATCCGCACCATCATCAGCGGCAAGCCGGCCGACCGCTGTGGCTTCTGGCTCGGCAACCCGCACGCCGATACCTGGCCCATCTACCACGCCTACTTTGGCACCTCGAGCGAGCGCGAGCTGCGCCGCAAGCTGGGTGACGACTATTTCTGGGTTTGCCCCGAGTTGCTCCCCGACCTCTACCGGCACCCCTGTGCTCCCCCTAAGGTGGGCGAGGGGCGAGGCCTCTTTGATCTGGGTAGCAAGAAGGTGAGCCACGGCCAGGCCGGGCCGCTGGCCGACTGCGAGGATGTGCGCGAAATCGACAAGTACGAGTGGCCGGACCCGGCCTACCTCAACTTTTCGCCCTCTCTCGAGATGCTGCAAGACGCTGGCGACGTCTACCGAGCCAGCGGCATGTGGACTTCGTTCTACCATGTCGTGATGGACCTCTTTGGGATGGAGAGCTATATGATCAAAATGCACACCCATCCCGAGGTGGTGGAGGCCGTCACCGAACGCGTCTGCGAATTTTACTATGAGGCCAACGAGTGCTATTATTCCCTAGTTGGCGACCAGATAGACGGCTACTTTTTCGGCAACGATTTCGGCACCCAGTTGGACCTGATCGTGGGGCCGGAGATGTTTGACCGTTTCATCATGCCCTGGTTCCGCAAGTTCACCGACCAGGCGCACCGCCACGGCTATCAGGTCATCTTGCACTCCTGCGGCTCGATCTACAAGGTCATCGACCGGCTGATCGATGCCGGGGTCGAGTGCCTGCATCCGCTGCAGGCGCGCGCCCGCAACATGGATGCCGAGACCCTGGCCCGCGAGTTCAAGGGGCGCATCACCTTCCTGGGCGGCATCGACACCCAGGATCTGCTAGTTCACGGCACGCCGGAGCAGGTGCGCGCGGAGGTGTACCGCGTGCGCGAGCTGCTGGGGCCCTGCCTGATCGTCAGCCCCAGCCACGAGGCCCTGCTGCCCAACGTGCCGCCGGAGAATGTGCTGGCCATGGCTGAGGCGGCCAAGGAGTAAACGAGAATGCTCTCTTCCGAGTCCTTTCCTCATCTGCCCCTCGCCCGACCCAAGCCCGACGCCGCGCGCTTTATCCGCGTGCTGATGGGTCAGGAGCAGGCGGCGCGCCCGCCGCTGGTCGAGTATCTGGTGGATGACGTCCTGCGCAGGCCGATTGTGACCGAACTCCTCGGCCGCGAGTGGGTCGAGCCGGCGCGCGGCGACCGCGCGGCCGAGGCCGCCTACTGGGACAATTTCGTCGCCTTCTGGTACCGGCTGGGCTACGACTTTGTCCGCTTTGAGGCAGCCCTGCCCTTCCCGAGCTATGACCTGGCCGCGCCCGACCCGGCCCCCCAGGCCACGGGCGACCGCCACTGGCGAGACCAGCACCGCGGCGCCATCGCCTCCTGGGCCGATTACGAGGCCTACCCCTGGCCCAAGGTGGAAGAGTTTGACTTTTTCCCCTACGAGTACCTGAACGGCCACCTGCCGGAGGGTATGGGGCTCATCGTTTGCCATGCCGGCGGCATGTACGAGCACCTCTCGGCCATCTTTTCCTACGAGGGGCTCTGCTACGCCCTCTTTGACCAGCCCGATCTGGTGGAGGCCGTCTGCCGGCGGGTGGGCGAGCTGATGGAGCAGTTTTATCGCCAGCTCGTCGAGCTGGACCGCGTCATCGCCATCTTTCCCGGCGACGACATGGGCTTTCGCTCCGGCACGCTCATCGCGCCGGATGACCTGCGCCGCTACACCCTGCCCTGGCACCGGCGCTTTGCCGCGCTGGCCCACAGCAAGGGCCTGCCCTACTTTTTGCACTCTTGCGGCAACCTGGAAGCGATCATGCCGGACCTGATCGACACCGTGGGCATCGACGGCAAGCACTCTTACGAGGACGCCATCATCCCCGT
The DNA here is from genome assembly GCA_034428955.1 of Anaerolineae bacterium. GTDB lineage: Bacteria > Chloroflexota > Anaerolineae > SpSt-313 > SpSt-313 > DAOUGZ01. The sequence goes on from DAOUGZ010000137.1 coordinate 14,579, forward strand.
GGCCGAGTTCCAGGCGCGCTACGGCGACCGCATCGCCGTGCTCGGCGGGGTGGATGTGGATGTGCTGGCCCGCCGCTCGCCCGAGGAGGTTCGGGAAAGGGTGCGCGCGACCATCGAGGCCTGCGGCCCGCGCGGGCGCTATGCCGTCGGCTCCGGCAACTCGATCCCCAGCTATGTCCCCGTGGAGAACTATCTCACCATGCTCGACGAGGCCCAGCGCTAACAAGAGCTCACCACCCTCCGGGAGGTTCCGAACCTCCCGGAGGGTTCGTCCTCGGAGAATGCTGCCCTCGCCCCCGCTCCAAAGTGGGCGTATGCGAGGGGGCACCTCCCGAGCCTCGCGTGCTTGGCAAGTACCTCCTTCCCAGCTATATTCAGCCGCACGGCCGGCCTCCGCTCCGCCGAGCCGGCTGCAGGCGTCGTATACCTCGTTCACGTCGTCAGTTCCTTCCCACGGCGGCCTCGTGATCGGGCAGCATATCCTCCGCATCGCGCACCACCGGGAACAGATACGCTCCCGCGCCGGCCAGCGCCACGAGCACGCCGGTCACCACGAACAGCAGCGCCATCCCTGCCCCGCTGCCGGCGCCCACGAGCCAGGCCAGCGAGCCCGCAAGGCTCCCGCCTGGCATCATTGCGGGCTCTAGCATCCGGTCGGCTAGAGGGCCCGCCAGCAACTGGGAGAGGGGAAGCCCCAGCCAGCCAATGAGACGCCGTGTGGCAAAGACGCGCCCCTGTACGTCCGGCGCGACTTTGGCCTGCCAGATGGCCTGGTTCGACCCGCTGATGATGGGCGCACAGAGCCGGCCCAGGAACATGCTGACCACCCAGACAGGCAGCGTACGCCCCAGGCCCAGCATGGTGTTGCCGAGGAGCCCCATGCAGAGCCAACCCAAGAGCAGGCCGCGAACACGCCGCTTCGGCCCTCCCCACGCCGCCATGAGCAGCCCGCCCGCTGCAGCACCGATTGCACCGGCCGACTGCACGCTGCCAAAGATCAGTTGGTTGTTGCCGCTGCGCGCCAGGATCATCGGCGCCAGGATGGAGCCGGCGAGGCGCTGGAAAAGGTTGGCCACGAGAAAGACGGTTTGCAGACCCAACAGGCTGGGGCGCGCCAGGATGTAGCGAAAGCCGTAGGCCGCCTCTTGCAAGAAGGTGCCCGCACCCTCGCGCCCGGCCTCCGTCCGCGCCGGTTGCGGGATGTGGGAGAAGAGCAGGATGGTGACGGCCACCGCTGCCGAGATGAGATCGATGGCCAGGATGCCCTTCAGCCCCACCGGCCCGATGAGCGCCCCGGCAAGGAGCGGAGCGAAAATCCCCGAGCCCGCCCCGCTTATCTCCAGCATGCCACTGGCCCGGCCATAGTGCTCTTTGGGGAGCATCAGCGTGATGGCGGCAGAGTAGGCGGGCCACTGGAAGCCCTGGAAGATGCCCCCAACCGTCGCCGTGATGTAGAGGTGCCAGACTTGCAGGCTGCCGGTGCCGTACAGGATGAGGATTACCACCGTGTTCGCCGCCGCAGCCAGGTCGCTCAGCATCATCATCAACCGGCGATTGCCCCGGTCGACCAGCGTGCCCACAAGGGGCCCCAGGGCGACCACCGGCACGCTGAAGAAGAACCCAATGAGCGCCAGCGGCGTCGCCCGGCCCGTGGCCTGATAGGCCCACAGCGTCAGGGCGAATTGGCTCATGGCCGTGCCCAGGAGGGACACGACCTGCCCCGCCCAGATCACGGTGAAAGCTGCCATCCCCCCGCTGCGCCTGGGCATCCCATGGCTTGCAGACTTGAGACTTTGGTTGGAGGCGCCCTCCGAGTACTTCATCGTTCCTCCAGAAGCCCAGGTTCACGAGACCTAGACTTCGGAAGCCTCCGGCAACCCCAGCCGTGCGGGACCTGTCGCCGCGACGACGGCTACGACTTCCACCAGGTGCGAGAGTGGTCCGCCCAGGCCCAGCCCCAGGCGAGTCCATCGCGCATGGATCCCGTGGGCCAGGGGCAGAGCACGGCGTCAAGACCCTCATCGGGCAGGGCGGAAAGGTCGCAGATCGCTCCCTCCAGCACCGCCTCCAACCGCTGCCCAACGGCCGGCTCGGCTTCTGCGATGCGCCGCCCGGCGGCTTACTCCAATCCGTACTCCAACCCATCCACCACGAACCGCACATCCCGCACTTTCTCGGTGACCATGCGGCCCTCGGTCGCGCCGCGCAGCGGCCGGCCGTGGATGAGCACGTCCTCGAAGGTGATCTCCCGCAGCAGGTGGTCCTGGTCGTACCCCTGCAGGATGGAGACGGGCGCTGGCCCATCCACGACGCGTACGTTGCGCGCGGTCACGCCTTGGATGCGCCCGCGCTCCGCGTCGCGGCTGTAGCGGTCGAAGCACACCTTCCAGTCGAACAGCTTTTCCCGGGCCTCCTCCACGCGGATGTCCTCATAGAGCACGTCCGACACGGTCGCCCGGTCGCCGTTGTGGATGGTCAGCACCCCGCCCGAGCCGTAGCGTTCGGCCTCGCAACGGATGACGTCGCAGTTGTGGAAACGGACGTGGCTGATCGAGTCTACCCGCGTCTCGTAGCCGATCTCTAGGGCGTTCCCCCACTCGGCGTTCCAGAAAACGCTGTTACGGACCTCGATATCCCGCACCGGCAGCCCGCCTCGCTCATGATAGTTGGCAAAACCCTTGATGGCGATGCAGTCGTCCTTGGTGCGGATAAAGCAGCCATCCACGAGCGCCCGCCGGCAGCCGACCAGGTCGATGCCGTCGTCACTGTCCGAGCCGGAGACAATTTTGACGTTGCGAATGGTCACGTCCTCGCAGCCGGCCGGCATGACCTGCCAGGTCCGCCCGTCCAGCAGGAGCACTCCCTCGACTGTCACCTCATCACAGGCGATCAGGTGCACCAGCCGCTCGCGATGGGCTGTCTGATAGGTATGCAGGCTGCCGTCGATGATGCCCCGGCCGTGGATGGCGATGTTCTTTGCCTCGCGGGCAACGATGTTGCCCCGCAGAACGGCGCCGCCCGCCAGGTACAGGGTCTGCCCGCTCTGCAGTTCAATGCGCCCCAGGTCGTGCACCCGGCCGCCCTCCAGGTAGAGTACGCCATCCTGGCCGGGCTGGGGCGGGTCCTCCTCCGGCGGGTTGACGAAAAGGAAGAGGGGCCGGCGCAGTTCGTCATCGAGCTCGATGCTCAGCAGCGTGGGCGCCCCGAGCGTGCCCGGCGGCGCGCTAAAGCGGATGACTCCCTCGCCCACTTCCGGCACGATTCCCCGGCTCAGCGGGCGCACCCGCACCCGCTCAAAGGGAAAGGCCGGCCGGATCTCGACACGGACGGCCGTGTCTGCATCGACCGAGGCCACCGAGGCTACGGGGCAGTGGTAGACGAACACCTCCTCGCCGTTGATCCGCAGCGTATAGTCCGGCGAGGCCGGCATGCCTGGGGGCGCGGGGTAGTGAGTAAAGTGAGTGGTCATGGGCACCTCTTCAAGAGAAGGAACCTTGAGCCCTTTGCGGCCTTGGCGGTAAAACCGTCCCCCTCGGCTCTGGGCAGCGTTACGGCTCCGGCCCGGCGGCGAGGGTCTCGTTATCCTCCGCGTACACAAAGCGCAGGCGCACCGGCCGGCCGGCGAGGATGCGCGGCAGCCAGTGCACAGCATCGGGCCACATGCGCGCGTAGGGCACCTGGTCCACGTCGAACCACACCGGCTCTACCTCCTCGCTCTCCAGCGGGTCGCCCTGCCAGCGGGTGGCGGTAAAGATGTGCATGACCTGGCTCCAGCGCGGGCGGGCGGGGAAGAGAAAGGTCACATGCCCCATGGGCTGCAGGTCGGCCTCGCGCACGCGCACGCCGGTCTCCTCGGCCAACTCGCGGGCCGCGGCCTGGGTGAGCGTTTCCCCCGCCTTGACCTTGCCGCCGATGCCGCCGTACTTGCCGGCGCCAAAGCGACACTTTTTGCGGCCGAGCAGGACCTGGCCGGGCGGATCGCCGCGCAGCAGGAAGCAAAGGGTCGTATCCTGCATCCCGGACGGCCTACCGGCGCGCCCGGGCGACGAGCAGGTCGCGGCGCTTGATCACCCGGTCCACCCGGTGGGCCAGGGCGTCGTAGGGTGGGGCGTTGAGCACCTCCATATCCGTCAGACGTTCCACCAGGGCGACCATCTCCTCGCGCCCAAAGCGGGTGGATTCCCAGGCCAGGGCCATGGCCCCGCCAGGCAGGAGCAGCCCGGCCCACACCGGCAGCGCCTGCTCGAGCAGGTCGGCCGGCCCGCCGCCATGTTGGATGCCGTAGGGCAGGTCGGCGACGATCAGGTGCGGCCTGCCGAACCCGGCGATGAGTTCGGCAGACTGGGCCGTATCGCCGGCGGCCAGCAGGCACTTTTTGGGGGGCTCTTTGCCGAGGACGAACCACCAGCGGCGGCCCAGCTTTTTCAGGCGCTCTTCTTTGGCCTGGCAGGCGATGCCCTTCTCGCGGGCGTATTGGCGCACGAACGCCGCTGTCGACTCGGCCGTTTTGCTGCCCTGCTCGACCCCGGCTACGTCCGCACCCAGGACCAGAGCGGTGAAGAGGGTCGTGCCCCCGCCGGCCAGCGGGTCGAACAGGCGCAGCTCGGCCCACGGCTGCCGGGCAAAGCCGCTGCTAAAGCGGGCGACGTTGCACATAAAGTGGGTAAAGAGCTCGTTGGTCTTGCCCTTGTAGCGGCGGGCGATGGGCATATCCGGCGGCAGCAGGGGGCGGAAGGGCGCCTCGATGGGCCGCAGGAAGGGCCCCTCCTGGCCGTCGAGCCGCTCATAGTACTCAAAGAAGGCGCTGGTCATGGCCAGCGTGCCCAGCTCGCGCAACTGTTGCTCGTTGGGCGCGGACCCCAGCTCGAGCCTGAGGTACTCCTGGCCGCCGAGCCGGACCGGCTGCAGCGAGGCGATATCCGGCCCGAGCGGGCTCAGCAAGAGCTCTTGCGGCGCCAGCGCGCTGGCCAGCGCCGTGTATTGCGTGCTCCGCTGGGGAGCGACCTGGGCAACGAGTGTGGGCATCACACCTCCTCAACCGCGTCTTGATCCCGAGTATAGGCGAGTTGCCCCGGCGCCGCAAGGTCGGCGCTACCGGTCAAAGCGCGGCACCTCGACCTCGGCGCCACCGAGCATGGCCGACTGGTGGGCGCAGATGCCGGCAGCCGTCCAGTTGGCGGCGGTGACGGCGTCGACCCGCGGCCGGCGGCCCTCCACGATGCTGCGCACAAACTCGTGCACCAGGTGCGGGTGCGAGCCGTGGTGACCGCCTCCCTGCTCGAAGGAGAGGTGCGAGTCTCGGCGGTTGTAGACAAAGCGCTGCGTGTAGCGGGCGATGGACGGCGGCAGCAGGTCCGTGCGGTCGGGTGGAACGGGCCGCTCCTCGGCGACCTTGCGCACCTCGCCGGGCACCACCGGGCTCATGCGGAAGAGCAGCGGGTGCTCGTCCTCCATCTGCCACTCGTAGCAGGCATTCTCCCCATAGACGGTAAAACTCTCTATGTACGGCCGGGCGCAGTGAAAGAGCGAGCGCGTCACCTCCGCGGCCAGGCCCGGCGCCTCCAGTTGAAAGATGGCCGTCTCCACCGGCCAGGGATTGCCGTAGGGGCGCTGCAGCTCCTCGCGCATCGCACCCGAGCCGTAGCAGTGCACCTTGACCGCCCGCGTGCCGGCGATGGCCAGGAGCGGGCTGATGGCGTGGGTGGCGTACCACATCGGCGGCAGCCCGGCCCAGTAGGGCGGCCAGCGCTCCATATCCTGATAGTGGGCGCCACGCAGGAACTGGAGGCGCCCAAACTCGCCCCGCGCCTGCAGCGTTTGGGCGTAGAGGAATGGGCGCGTGTAGACAGCCGTCTCCATCATCATGTAGCAGCGGCCCGAGCGCTTTTGCGCCGCGACGACGGCGCGCAGATCCTCAATGCTGGTGGCCATGGGCACGGTGCAGGCGCAGTGCTTGCCCGCGTTGAGCACGGCTACCGCCTGGGGGGCATGGTCGGGGATGCCGCTGACCAGGTGCACGGCATCGACCTCCTCCGCGGCGATGGCCTCGGCCACGTCCTTGTAGCGCCAGTGGATGCCGAACCGCTCGCCCACCCGCGTCAGGCGCGCCTCGTCCTGGTCGCAGATGGCCACCGCCGCCACATCCGGATGGTCGAGATAGATGGGCACAAACTCGGCGCCAAAGCCGAGGCCCACCACCGCCACGTTGATCTTGCCCTCACTGCCTGTGGTCTTCATTGGTATCCTGCTCCTGACAGATGGGTCTATGCACAGCTTTCACTGGCCGGCCTGGTTGTGGCAAGTGCGGTCATAGAGCCGCATCGGCAGCTCGGCACAGCCATTATACCCTCGCGCCCAGGCGAAGCAAAGGGAGGGGCCGAACACTGTAGAGTGTCCGACCCTAGGGGTTCCGCCGCGAGCTGGCGTGTGGCCGTATCCTCATGGGTTGGGCATGTAAGTATCGCCCAGGATGCCGGCCATGAGTGCCGCAAAGGCCGCCGGTTCCTCGAACGATGGCCGATGGCCCGAATGCTCGAACGTGATCAACTCTTTGGCCGGCGCATCGAGCATCTCGAACCACTCCCTGGCCGGGACGGCCCGGCCGCGGGCCTCGTGCGCGCCGAGGACCAGGTAGACGGGGACGTCGAGGCTGGGCACGTCGCGGCGAAAATCGATATCCTGTAGCTGGGGATAGAGGACGGCAAAGGTGTCCAGCAGGCCGCGCAGGCCGTTGATCCGATCCATCAGCGAGTTCTCGGGCACGAACAGGTTGAACGGCATCTCTTTGCTCGGGTCGAGTTCGGGATAGGGGTTCCAGTCGTGCTCGTGGGAGATGACCTGCTCGTAATCGAGCAGGTTGCTGTACGGTGGCGGCCCGATCCTCCGCAACGTGGCGACCAGCCCGACGTTCCCATTCCGCTCCGCCCAGGCCAGGGTATCCTCGTAGAACATGACGTCGGTTTGCCGCGGGCTGACCATCTGCCCGGTGCCGACGAAAGCGTGATACAGCTCGGGATGCTGTTGCACGGCCAGCACGCCAAGGATAGATCCCCAAGAGTTGCCGGTCAGGTAGATCTTGTCCTCGCCGAAGCGATCCCGCAGGTAGTGGGTCACTTCGATAGTGTCGGCCACCACCTGCTCGAGGGTGAGGGTTTCCGTGGGATCCAAGGCCGCGTAGGACTTGCCGGTGCCGCGCTGGTCCCAGGTGACCACGACAAAGTGCTGCTCCAGCCCGGTGTCGGCGCGCATGGCGCCGAGGTCGGTGCCACCCGGACCGCCCGCCAGGTGCAGCAGGACGGGATTGTCGTAGCTCCGCCCCCGGATCATCAACGTCTGTTGGTGTCCGCCGATGGGCACAGTAGTCAATTCGGCGATGCTGCCGGGCAGGGGCTCACCGTCGGGGCCGATGATGGGATGGGTCGTCGCCGGGCGGGCGATCAGCGCGGCCAGCGCAACAAGCGTCAGCGTGGCGAGGCCGGTGAACACCCAGCCCACGGTCCCAAAGCCGGTCGCTGCCTGCTTGCCCAGCCGGGCCGCGAGCCCCGCTCCGTAGGCGGCGCCCACCAGCATCGGCGCCAAAACGAGCAGAGCGTGGAACAGGCGACCCGTCACGAAAGCAATGATGCCATAGACGGATGTGAGGTAGATGCCGTCTACAGTCGGGCCATTCACCCCCAGCCGGGCCAGCTCGAACACGGCGGCAAAGGCGACGGGCGCCACCAGCAGGCTCCAGCGGCTGCCCATGGCCAGGCCGGCCGCCACGCCGATGACGAGGGCTGCTGCCATCGATACCAGCGCCTCAGACGTTGTTATCGGGCCACGCGGGGTTAGCCAGGCGGCGATCAACCCGCCGGCGGCCGTCAGCCCGACCGTGACGGCCAGCCCGATTCGCCAATCCGACCACAAGAACTGGATCATAACAGGCAACCCCCTATCTTTGCTCATTCCTGATATCCTTTCCCTTGCCAAGCAAAGGCGATGACCCTGCCTGCCACACGGTGATGCAGGGATGCACCCTGGCCACCTCTACGCCGATGGGCGGCACAAAGCCGCAAAAGCCCTTCTGCACCTTGTAGAGGCCAAAGCAATCGACCCCGCCCAGCACGCAAGAGCCCCCGGCATAATCTCGCCGAGCGAAGCAGGTCAGGCCGCAGCCCCGCGCATCAAAGACCGCCGCCAGGTCGGCCTCGACCGCGCCGCGCCAGTGGCTCAGGGTCGTTTCGAGCACCGCTTGCAGCAGCCCGGCCAACTCGGCCATAGGCAGGCCGCCGCTATCTACGATCAGCGTCAGGTCCACGTCCGAATCGGGACGGTGGCCCCCGGCCAAGCCGCGCGAGCCGGAGAGCACGACGCGGGTCACGGCGGGGTGCAGCGTCAGGTTGGCGCGCTGCAGCAGGTCGTACGTATCGGGCCGCAGGGCCCGCAGTTCCTCGCTGAGTATGAGCGATACGGTCACAAAGCCTCCTCTTCGATCCGTGAGCAGCCCGTCTGCCGGCTGCGTCTGCGGTGGTAGCGCCCTGCCAGCCACACCAGCACCAGCATAGCGATCAGCACCTCGGCAAAGCCCAGGGCCGAGAGCAGGGGCAACGCCAGCCCGTCCTTGATCAGCGTGACCATCTGCCCCATCGGCTGGAAGAGCGGCCAGAGGACAAAGACGCTCTTGGTCAGGCGAAAGGCGACCGCGTAGAGGATGCCGATAAAGAACAAAAAGACCATCTCGCCGACCGGCATGCCGTAGCCGATGTGGTAGGCGGCATACAGCACCGACCCCAACAAAATGGCCGGCAGCAGCCCGAACGCTTCCTCCAGGCGCAGCAGCACCCAGCCCCGCCAAAACAGCGCCTCAAAGAAGCCGATGGCCAGGGAGAGCGCCAGTAGGGGGACGAGCGTCTCGTCGGGCGGTAGCGCCGTCTTGGCCAGCGTCGCGCTGAATTGCAGCGCGGCGAACACGACCTGCAACACCAGGCTCAGCGCCAGGCCGCGCGTCGTCAGCCCCAGGTCGGCGAGGGGCCGGCCGCGCACGACGACCATCCAGCCAAGCGGGAGGCCCACACCGAAAATCAGCGCCCCCAGGACGGCATAGAGCCCAAAGTAGGCCATCCCGCCCGCGGCTTCCGGGCCGGCCCAGTTCGTCGCCGCGTACAGCGCACCCACCACCAGCAGCCAGGAGAGCCCCACAACAGCCAGGTCCTTGGAGGGCCGGCAGCGGAGCGTGAACACCTCTTGCAGAGCGGATTTGATTGCTGGAGACATCATCAACGGTTCCTTTCGCCACGGTATGCGCCATCTGCCTCGGGCCGGACGGCATTGTCGTCCGGCGGTCTCAGTATAGCAATAGTCCGCGCCCCGGTCACCGGCCCGCAGGCGAGTATCGACGCTGACCGCCCGGCCCGTTTACAACCCGGCCGGATGGCCGGGTTGGCGGAGCCGTCCTGTTTGACCCCTCGCCTATGTCGCTGTACAATGTTCGCAATTTCAGGCGGTGTGCGCGTTCGCGCCGGCGCCCGGTCTATCCGTAGCCGGCCAGGCCTGCCATGGGTTCCCCAAGCCGTTCACGTATAGAGCCGGCTCTCCTCCCCGGCCGGCCCAAGCGCCTGGCCGCCGGCCTCAGCGAGGCTCAGCTTGCCTGCTATGAGAGCATCACGCGCCTATCCCGTCTATCTCGTCCTGCAGGGGGCCGACGCCCTCTTCCGGACCATGATCTACACCGTGCTGGCGGTGTACTATGTGCAGAGGGCCGGGCTCAACCCTCTGCAACTCGTGCTCGTCGGCACGGTCCTGGAGGCCACCTGCTTCCTCTTCGAGGTGCCCACCGGCATCGTCGCCGACACTTACAGCCGGCGCCTCTCGGTCATCATCGGCCTCTTCCTCGTGGGCCTCTGCTTCGTCCTCGAGGGCCTGATACCCTTCTTTGCCGCCATCCTCCTGGCCGAGGTCATTCGCGGCATCGGGGAGACGTTCATCTCCGGCGCGCTGGAAGCCTGGATTGCCGATGAGGTAGGCGAGGAGCGGGCCGGTGCGGCCTTCCTGCGCGGCGCGCAGGTCAGCCAGGCTGCTGGGCTGGCCGGCATCCTCCTCGGCGCCGGCCTGGCCACGCTGCGGCTGAACCTGCCCGTGCTCCTCGGCGGCGCATCGCTCATCCTTCTCGGCCTCGGGCTCATCGCCGTCATGCCCGAGCAGGGCTTCCGGCCCACCCCGCGCGGCGAGCGTACCTCCTGGCTGGCCCTGTTCGGCACGATGCGCGAGGGTATGCAACTCGTGCGCCAGCGCCCACTCGTGCTCACCATCCTGGGTATTGCCGTCATCAGTGGGGCCTTTAGCGAGGGCCTTGATCGCCTGTGGGAGGCGCACTTCCTGGCCAATGTATCCTTCCCGGCCTTCGCGTCCCTGCCGCCTGTGGCCTGGTTCGGCATCCTCGGCGCCGGGGCCACTCTCCTCGGCCTGGCGACTGCCGAGGTCGCCCGCCGCCGGCTTGATACCAACAGCCATGCCGCGGTCGCCCACACGCTCCTCGCCACCAACGCTCTCCTCAGCGCCGCCGTGGTTGCCTTTGGGCTGGCCGCCGGCTTTCCCCTCGCTGCCGGCACCTACTGGCTCGTGGGCATCCTGCGCACCATCCACGGCCCCCTCTCCGCCGCCTGGCTGAATCAGAACGTCGACTCGCGGGTGCGCGCTACCCTCTTCTCCCTCCACGGCCAGGCCGATGCCCTGGGCCAACTCGGCGTCGGGCCGGTCATTGGCGCCATCGGCACTGCCTTCTCCCTGCGCACCGCCATCGTCGTCGCCGGCCTCCTGCTCGCCCCGGCGCTGCCCCTCTACGGCTGGGCGCTGCGCCAGGGTGGGGCCACGCCCCTTGTCGCGGCCGAGCCCGAGGCGCCCGCAGCGGAGTGATGGAGCGTCCGGCTGTGAGCTGGCCCTGCCACCGCCTGAGAAAAACCTCTCGTTCCCGCTCAGAGCCTCTCCAAAGCCACGGCCCGTCATCCTGAGCGGGTCTGCTGGCGTTTCGCCATGGCGATCGCTACACCGCGAAGGATCCCTGCGCGTGATGGGGCGCTTTGCTTCAGTCCGTTGATTGCCCATGCGATGGATCCTTGCCCACTCATCATGACATAACTCCGGCCCTGGGTTGCCACCCGATTCGCTTGACCCCTCAACTACCGCGCTGTAGAATAACCGCAAGTTCAACACTCTTCTGGTGTTGCTCATGAGGCCAATGGCATAGATTGGTAGAGCATGAATGAGGGAGGAGACTGTGTCCTTTGAGCCGGGTGGCCGGGCAGACAAACTGGGGAACCGCTATGAAGGCCAATGGGTAGCCCTGCAACTGCTCCGTCTTATCGATGAGAAGATTGCGTCCGTCACGGTTGAGGACATTGGAGATGACGAGCAGGGCGTTGACTTGTGGGTTGCGCTCAAGGACGGCCGGCGGCAGGCACAGCAGTGCAAGGCGCGTAACGGAAGCAAGGAGTCCTGGTCAGTCAGCGACCTTCGAGCGAGAGGCGTTCTCGGTCACCTGCGCGATAAACTCGATCGAGATCCGCATACCGAGTTCGTCTTTGTGAGTGGTCTGCCGGCGACTGGCTTTGGTGACATATGCAAGAGCGCTCGCAACTCCCCAGGTTACGAGGAGTTCTTTCTGCATCAGGTACAGCCGCAGGGACGCGGCGTCCGACAAGAGCTAGTGTGGCGGTTCTGTGATGCTCTAGGCCTTGACGCCGTGGTGGGCGCATCAACCTCCGAACCAGCCGGCCAGGTATGTCCCCCGCCTCGGTAGACGGCCGGCGCGCCTTCCCCTGGGACCCGGTCTACTCCGCCCCAAGCACGGCGTGCCCGGCGATGACGTCCGCACTGAGGATCTCTCGCGTGGCCGGGTCCTCGGCGTGGCCACTATCGACAGTATGGCACGCATAGTGCGCGTGTTTGCGCTTACCTCTGCGTCTGAGAATCGAACTGAGGGAACTGTGGTCGCAGTTCCCTCAGTTCCGTCAGCTACTACGGAGTCGCGCGAAGAGTTCTTACGAACCCCGATGTCTTGGGTCTGCAAGCTCTGGCCGTGAAGCTACAGGCCCAGATCCCAGAGAATCTCTTCCCCATCCTCGGCTGTGTACCGCAGCTTGAGCCCGGTGAGCGCCGCCTCCTCGATCAGGATGACGAGGAGCCTGTCTTGCAGGGTGTCGCCGGGCTTCAGAAAGCCGTACTCAAGCACGTGGGGGCTGATCTCGTCCCACACGGAGGGAGCGTTCCACAGAGCGTTGTGGATCTCGCCCGTCTCCAGGACAAAGTCAAACCTCTGCGGGTCGACCTCGGCGTCTTGGCGGCCCACATTTTCGATCGTCACGTAGACCGTGAGCCAGGTCTGGCCTTCGCCGGCCTCGAAATCCTCCGGTCCGGACGCCGTCCCCCATCCGTTCAGCGTGATGGCCAGGTCCCCTACTTCGACCTGGTCCCCAAGCTCGTAGGCGCCGGCAGGCTCGCTCGTGGACGTGGGCTTGGCGCCCCCCTCACCTGGCGTGCCGGCAGTTATCATGGCGGGCTCGGCGACTGCCAGCTCGCCGAGGTCGATGGTCACCGCCTCACGGGCCAGCGGCTTGGGCGAGTCATTGTCCATTGTCGCCGGGTCGAGGGGGTTGAACTCGAGCGTGAGGCCGCTGGTCTCCCGCGGGCCCTTGAAAACGAGCACGCCGCGCTGGTTGTAGGGGCCCAGCTTGAGCGTGAGCCAGTCGGCCGTGTATTCCTGCAGCTCGTAGCGCTCCCCGCCGGCGCCCATCAGCGCCAGTTCCCGAGCCGGGTCCAGGGGCCGCGCGTCGCCGGAGGTCGGGGCGAAGAGGTGGACGATCACAAACTGCTCGTCGGGCTCAAGCTCCCGCCCGGCGCCCAGCGCTTCCTGCCGCGCCCACGCGCTCTGCACCTGGAGCGAGACGCCGCGTTTCGGCGCCTCGAAGCTGTCTCCCACCGAGTACGTCTCGCCGGCCTCCAGGGCCTCGGCGCCAACCGGCAGGGCGGGAAAGTCGCCCCGCAGGCCCAGCGGGACCAAGACAGTCGGCTGCACCTCGTTGTTGAACATCAGGTACGTGGCGCCCAGATAGGTCTGGAAGCCAAAGGCGAGCTGCTTGGCGCTCTTGGGTACCATGAACGCCGCCGTACCCCTCGCGGCCTCGCCCGGCTCCAGCGCGGCGCTCCAGTAGGTGGTGATGCCGGCCTCCAGCATCTTTTGCTGTAGCTCGGCCGCCATCGCCGTCATGTGCTCGGCGCCGCCGGTGCCTGCCCAGTACAGGGTATACCAGAACGGGGAGTACCAGTGCCCGTCGCCGCTGACGATTTCCATGCACGGGTCCATGGCGACCAACTGCCTCTCGTCGCCGGCGTTGCCCACAATGACGTCGACGAGGACGAACTCGTTGTTGGCATCGGCTTCCCTCGTCTCCACGCCCAGCACCTGGACGATGACGCCTTCAGCCTGCTCCACCACGTCGCCGATCTCCGGCAACTGGGTGCGATCGTAGGGCACGACACCCTCCGGCATCGGCACGCTTTCGGCGGTGTACTCCACGCCATCCACCATGCCGACTTGGATGGAGGCCGTCATAGTAAAGGTCGACTCGTACGAGATTACGCCATCGTCCCCCACGTTGTGGATTACAATGTCCTGCGTGATCGTCTGCGAGGCCGAGACGGTCGGGGTGGGTGAGGCCGGTGGCTGGGTCGGAGCCGGTTCGACCGGCGTCTCGCTGGATTCTGGGGTGGCCGTCTTCGCGGGGATGGTCGCGGTGGCGGGGGGCGCCGTAGCCGTGGGCTCCTCCACGACCTCCGGCGTCAGGTTGCCGATGGATATCTCCTTGCCGATGCTAAAGCTGCAGCCCAGCATCGGGTTCAGCAGCAGTGTGCCGAGCAAGCCAAGGAGAACGATTGCGCGCCCGTACCTGGCCATGTTTGGAGTCCTTTCTGCCGGCTGGTAGCGCTTCACACGGACTCTGGCCGGCCTCGCCGCAAGCGGCACCACGGCGTCTACAATGCCTGTATGAAGCAGCGCCATGCACAACCATGATGCATTGGCGCTGCCCATAACTCACAATAAGCATACATTATACACTGATGATACTGCGCCTGTCTTGCGTTGTCAAGAACGCCTTCTTGCTCTCTACAAAGCGAACCTCACCGGCGCTGCTCCGTTGGATGTTGGACAGGACATGCCGGCTGGATTATAATCTCTCTCGCCGGGCAGCGTTTGACGGATTGGTTGGGTCAACGCTCAGCTTGCGCAGGTTCTTTAGGAGGGATTATGCCGAGTCCAGTGCTCTTGCAGATCGGCCCCGTGGCGATCTATTGGTATGGGGTGCTGATTGTCACAGGGGTTCTGTCGGCGACGTGGCTGGCAGCCAAACAGGCGCAGTACGTGGGCGACGATCCCGACCATGCCTGGGATGCGATGTTGCTGTGCCTGGTGCTGGGCGTGGTGGGGGCGCGCCTGTACCATGTCATAGACAAGTGGTCAGAGATCTATGCACAGAACCCCCTGAGCATCTTTGGCCTGCAGATGCAGGGTTTTGGCATCTATGGCGCTGTTGCCGGTGGGGCCTTGGGCCTTTGGCTCTATACCTGGCGGCATAAGCTGAGCTTTTGGCGCTGGGCAGACTTTGCCGCTCCCGGGCTGGCGCTGGCCCAGGCCATCGGCCGCTGGGGGAACTTTTTCAACCAGGAGCTCTATGGCCGGCCGACGACCCTGCCGTGGGGCATACGTATCGCGGCTGAGCATCGGCTCCAGCAGTATGCGGACCTCTCTCGCTTCCCGGTGGCGACTACGCGTTTCCATCCGACCTTTTTATACGAATCGCTCTGGAATCTGCTGGTCTTTGGCGTGCTGTTTCTGATCAGCCGCAAGGCGTCCAAGCGCTTGCTGCACGGCGACCTGTTCCTTCTCTATGGGGTGCTCTACCCCCTGGGGCGCTTTTTCGTCGAGTTCCAGCGTCCTGACGCCTGGAAGATCGGTGGCGTGCCGACCGCGCAATGGGTGGCCATTGCTGCCATTCTCCTCTGCGGCAGTGTGCTCATCTTCCGGCACCAGCGGAGCGGCGCTGCCGTCCTCATTGAGGAAGAGGGGATGGCCCAGGAGGGCTAACTCGTCTTCCTCAGCCCCCTCCAACTTGGTCCGCCGGCCCCAAGAGTGTATCCACCGGCCTGCTTCGCAGCGTAGCGTAGCGCAAGAGGCAGGCCGGTGCGATTCCATGCCCGAAAGGCAATGCCCTCATGTTGCTGGACGTCTTTGTCGACAATATTGTGCCGACGCTTCTGGTTATTGCAGCCGGCTACCTGCTGGACAGGCTGATCGGCGTGGACTTGCGCACGCTCTCGCGGGTGGCCATCTATGTCTTTACGCCGGCCCTGATCGCCGGCTCGATGATCGACACGGACCTGGCCGGCGGCGAACTGGGCCGCATTGCATTGTTCACCCTGGCCTCTATCGCGCTGGCCTGGCTGCTCAGCCTGGCCGTGATCCGGCTGCTGCGTTTTGACGCGCAACAGGCCAATGCCTTTATGCTCAGCACTCTCTTCAACAACTGCGGCAACTATGGCCTGGCTGTGGTCTATTTCGCCTATGGCCAAGCGGGGCTGGAGCGTGGTCTGGTGTTTTTCGTCACCAGTGCCTTGTTGACACATACGCTGGCCGTGTACTTTGCCTCGCGTGGCAAGTTTGATGCTCGCCAGTCGTTGCTCAACATCTTTCGCTTGCCCCTCGTCTATGCCCTCGCGGCCGCACTGTTGGTGCGGCTGCTGGGCATTACCGTGCCCGAGCCGTTGATGCGCGCTATCGACCTGCCGCGGGCGGGTGCGATCCCGATTATGCAGTTGTTGCTGGGCGCCCAGTTGGCCCGCACATCGCGGCAGGTTGACGTGCGCTTTGTGGGCAGCGCCGTGGCGGCGCGCCTGGTGGGCGGCGCCGTCACCGCTCTGGGCCTGAGTGCGCTCATGGGCTTGCAGGGGGTGGCGCGCAATGCCGGCGTGGTACAGGCCAGCATGCCCACCGCCGTAACCGTCGTTGCCCTCTCCATCGAGTTCGGCTCCGCTGCCGAACAGGTCGGCAGCGTTGTCTTCTTTTCGACGCTGGCCAGCGCCCTCACGCTGACCCTGTTGATCGCCTTCTTGGGCTGAATCCCGTTGCTCTTATCGCCGGATTATGCTAAGATAATTATAGAGTGTTATGCAGAAAGGGCCGGAGGCCCTCTGCATTGCGCACCCAGTTGGGAGGGGAGTGCGGATGGTATCAACCGATGTGCCGGAGATCGTTGTTCGTCGTCTACCGCTGTATCTGCGGGCCCTGACGACTCTGGCGGAGGCTAACCATCTCGTTACCTCATCGCAGGAGCTGGCCGAGATGCTGGGCATTAGCTCGGCGCAGATTCGCAAGGACCTCTCCTTCTTTGGCGAGTTCGGCAAGCAGGGGCTGGGCTACGAGGTGGCCTACCTGCGCGACCAGTTGCAGCGCATCCTGCACCTGGACCGTCAGTGGGATATGGTCCTGGTGGGCGCGGGGGACCTGGGCCACGCTGTGGTCAACTATCCGGGCTTTGCGCGCTGGGATTGCCGGGTGGTGGCGCTCTTTGACAACGACCCCGCCAAGATCGGTAGGACGGTGGCCGGGCTGGAGGTGCGCGATGTCGCCGAGCTGGAGGAGGCGGTGCGCCGCCTTGGGGTGCAGATCGGGGTGATCGCCGTCCCGGCGGAGCACGCGCAAGAGGTCGCCGAGCGGCTGGTGCGGGCGGGGGTGCGGGCTATCCTGAACTATGCCCCCGCCAACCTGAACCTGCCCGATGGCGTGCGCGTGCACGCCATCGATCCGATAGCCGGGCTGCAGGCGATGACGTATTACCTCTGAGCAATCTTGCCGGAGCCTCAGGGCGGCCGTGCCTCGGGCTCGCCCGGCTCAAAGGCCCCGATGGGGCGAGGCCTGGAGCTTGCGCCGGTCTGCCGGCGTGCAAGCCGCTTGGGCCAAGGGAAGGCCCCAAAGGAATCGCTTCATCCGGCAGGCTGGGTTTACAAACGCGCCTAGTCCCCCGGTAGGGTGCGCCGGAGGATGTCGATCATGTCCAGCGCCTTGCCGGCGCCGAGGGCCACACAGGCGACTGGGTTCTCGGCTACGTGGCAGGGGACGCCGGTGTGCCTGGTCAGGAAGCGGTCGATGTTGCGCAGGAGCGAGCCGCCGCCGGTCATGACCATGCCCCGATCGATGATGTCTGAGGCGAGTTCGGGTGGCGTCTTTTCCAGCACAGAGCGCACGGTGTGGACGATGGCTGCCAGCGGCTCGGCGATGGCTTCGGTGACCTCGGAAGAAGTCACCTTGATCGTCCGCGGCAGGCCGGCGACCTGGTCGCGGCCGCGGACCTCCATGGTCATTTCCTGCTCCAGGGGCAGCGCGCTGCCGATGGCAATCTTGATCTCTTCGGCCGTCTGATCGCCGATGAGGAGATTGTACTTGCGGCGGATAAAGGCGGCCACGGCATCGTCGAACTTGCAGCCGCCGGAGCGCACCGAACTGGAGACTACGATGCCGTTTACCGCGATGACGGCTGCCTCGCACGTCCCTCCGCCAATGTCCACGATCATGTTGCCGGCAGGTGTCCCCACGGGCAAGCCGGCTCCAATCGCCGCCGCCAGAGGCTCTGGGATCAAAAAGGCCTCGCGCGCACCGGCCTGCAGGCTGGCATCGTGCACGGCGCGGCCCTCTACGCTCGTCACACCCACCGGCACGCTGACCATTACGGTCGGCTTGAAGTGGATGCGGCCGCAGACCTTGCGGATAAAGTGGTGCAGCATCTTCTCGGTGACGAGGTAATCAGCGATGACGCCTTCGCGCATCGGCCGGGCGACTTCGATGGTTTCCGGAGTGCGGCCGAGCATGCTGTGGGCCTCGTTTCCCACGGCCATGACGCGGCTGTCGCGCACCGAGATGGCAACCACCGAGGGTTCCTGCAGGACAATTCCTTTACCGCGAACGTAGACCAGGACGCTGACCGTCCCCAAGTCTATTCCGATCTGCCGACCGAACATCCGTCCTCCCCCATTAGTGGCTGGGCGCATTGATCAGGATGGCCACATCGTGTCTCTAGCCGGTTGGCGGCGGCCATCAAAAATCTCTGCAGGCCACAATCGGGGCCACAAGGACCGTTCCACCATGCCAGAGCCGTATGTATTGCGGTGAATGCTACGCCGGGTTACCTGGCTCCTCTAGCGTCTCGTCGATGTGCTCTGTGCGACTGACGCGAGCGCCGAGGGCGACCAGTTTGTTGTGAATGCCTTCATAGCCACGTTCGATGTAGTGTACGTCCGATATGATGGTCCTACCCTCGGCCGCCAGGCCGGCCAGCGTGACCGCTGCCCCGCCACGGATGTCCAGCGCACGCACTTGGGCTCCGCGTAGCGGTGTCGGCCCGTGGATAAGGGCGGTCTGCCCTCTGACCTGGATATCCGCCCCCATTTTGAGCAGTTCGTCCACATAGCGTAGCCGGTCGTCGTACATCGTTTCGTGGACAGAACTCTCCCCTTCGGCCTGGGTCATGAGCACGGCGAACGGTGCCTGCAAGTCAGTCGGAAAGCCGGGATAGGGGAAGGTCTGGATGTCCAGGCCTTTTGGGCGCTTGGTGTTACGAACCGTATAGTGCTCGGAGTCAATTCTAACATCGACTCCCGCTTCCTGCAACTTGCTGGTTAGCGCCCCCAGGTAGGGGGCTACAGAGGCATCCATGACGACACATCCGCCCGTGACCGCGCCGGCCAGGGCAAAGGTGCCCGCCTCCAGGCGGTCCGGCATGATGCGGAAGGCGCCGCCATGCAGCCTTTCGACGCCCTCGACCTGGATGATACCGGTGCCCGCACCATAAATGCGTGCCCCCAACGAGTTGAGAAAGTGGGCGAGGTCGACCACCTCGGGCTCCACCGAGGCGTTTTCGATGATTGTGGTGCCACGGGCGAGGCAGGCGGCCATCAGCAGGTTCTCGGTCCCGGTGTGGCTGGGATAGTCGAGAGACAGCCGTTCGCCCCACAGATGCGATGCCCGGGCACGATAGGACCCGTTCTGGCGCTCTACCTGTGCACCCATCGACTGAAAGCCCTTCAGGTCGACGCTGACCGGCCGCGTGCCGATGGCACAGCCGCCCGGGTGCGGGGCTTCTGCCTGCCCAAAGCGCGCCAACAGCGGGCCCATGACCAAAAAGCTGGAGCGCATGCGCGTGGCGAGTTCCTGCGGCACCTGCGGCGCCGTCAGATGGCGCGCTCGGATGAGCAGGGTGTTCGCTTCCAGCCATTGGGTCTCGGCCCCCAACGCCTCCAGGACCTCGACCATGGTCAGGATATCCTGGATGCGAGGCACCTTTTCCAGATAGCACTCGTCGGACGTCAGGAGCGCCGCCGCCATGATCGGCAGCGCGGCGTTCTTTGCCCCACCGATAGAGATCTCACCGTGGAGCGGCGTTTTGCCCTCGATAATGATATAGGCCATGGCTACCTAGGACACTCCTCTCGCTCGGTTTCGAGGCAAGGACAGGAGTGATCTTTTCCACCTGTGCCTGCTTGCGGCAGCCTTGTCGCTTGGCTACAGGCTGCTCTGCGCCTGGTTTCCATCTGCTGAGCTCCAGATACGCGCCAGTATACACCATATTCCCGGTCCAGGCAGGTCCGGACCTGCTGATTGTGGCCCAACCGGGCTGTGGCGCCACTCAGCGGTCGGAACTCCGGCCGGTCAACCCTCGCCGGCGCGCCACACGCAAACGGGTCAGCGAACGCCTCAGAGCGGCCACGGCCCGAACGCCGGTGACGTCCGCTCCGCGACGATGGATCAGGCGCTCCGCCCGGTTACGCGCTTCTCGCGCGCGCTGTATGTCGATTTCCTCGGCCCGCTCGGCCGTGTCGGCCAGGACGATAACCCGGTCCGGCAGGACCTCCATAAAGCCGCCGCTGATGGCCAGAGCTTCTTCCTGGTCACCTTTCCGAGCCAGCAACTCGCCGGTATCCAGCGCCGTGATGAGGGGCGCATGCTTGGGCAGGATGCCCACTTGCCCGCGAATGCCCGGCGCCAGAACCAGGTCCACGTCGTCGGCATAAACCCGGCGCTCGATGGTCAAGACCTCGAGCCTGATCTTGGATGCGCCGGCCACTTTTACCCCCTCAGCCCTCAAAAACAGTGTGCATTGTGCGAACCGTTGCGCCTAGAGCAAGATGCGTGCCGCACGCAGATTGTGCATTACGCCTCACCCGGCGTGCTGCTGCGACCTCTCTATGACCTCTTGGATCGTACCGGCCATATAAAAGGCCTGCTCCGGCACATCGTCGAGCCGGCCCTCCAGGATCATCTTGAAGCCGCGGACGGTTTCGGCAATGGGCACGTAACGTCCCGGCCGGCCGGTGAATTGCTCTGCGACGTGCATTGGCTGCGACAGGAACCGCTGCATGCGACGCGCCCGGGCGACGACCTGCTTGTCTTCGGCAGTCAGTTCTTCAATGCCCAGGATTGCGATGATGTCCTGTAGTTCCTTGTACCTCTGGAGTACCTGTTGCACGCCCCGTGCCACGGTGTAGTGCTCTTCGCCCACAATGCGCGGGTCCAGGATGCGCGAGGTCGATGCCAGGGGATCCACTGCGGGGTAGATGCCCTGCTCAGAGATGGAGCGGTCGAGGGCCACGGTGGTATCGAGGTGTGCGAAGGTGACTACCGGTGCAGGGTCTGTGTAATCGTCGGCCGGTACATAGACGGCCTGGACTGAGGTGATAGAACCCCGGTGGGTGGATGTGATGCGCTCCTGCAGGGCGCCCATCTCTGCGGCCAGGGTGGGCTGATAGCCCACTGCTGAGGGCATGCGCCCCAGCAGGGCCGAGACTTCCATGCCGGCCATGACAAAGCGATAGATGTTGTCGATAAAGAGGAGGACGTCCTTGCCCCGGTCGCGAAAGTGTTCGGCCATGGTCAGGCCGGTCAGCCCCGCGCGCAGACGGACCCCAGGCGGCTCGTTCATCTGGCCAAAGACCAGCATGGTCTTGTCCAGGACGTCGGCCTGTTTCATTTCGTTCCAGAGGTCATTGCCCTCACGGCTACGCTCGCCGATCCCGGTAAAGACCGAGTAGCCGCCATGCTCGTAGGCGATGTTGCGGATGAGTTCATAGATGACGGTCGTCTTGCCGACCCCGGCCCCGCCGAATATGCCCGTCTTGCCGCCGCGCATAAAGGGGGCTACCAGGTCGATGACCTTCATCCCGGTCTCATAGATAACGGTCTCGGTAGACTGGTCCTCAAAGGGCGGCGCCGGCCGGTGGATGGGATAGTGCTCCTGCGCTTCGATGGGGCCCAGGCCATCGGTGGGTCGGCCGAGGACGTTCACCAGGCGACCCAGGGTTGCCGGACCTACGGGCACTGTGATGGGCTGGCCGGTATCATAGGCGTCGGCGCCCCGGCTGAGGCCGTCGGTGCTGTCCATGGCGACCGTCCGCACCCAGCCGTTCTCCAGTTGCTGCTCGACCTCTACGACCAGTGCTTCCTCACCCGGCCGCGGAATCTCTACGGCGCTATAGATGCGCGGCAGAGCGTCGGGCGGGAAGGCGATGTCGACCACCGGCCCGAGTATCTGAACTACTTGGCCACGTGTTCCCTTGGCCATTAATCAACTCTCCCAATCCGGCAACTTGCCTCAGGGTACCGAGCGGCTCCCTGGGGCATGGCTGCGCCTAGGCATCGCGGTGGCACCGGCGACGATATCGATCAGGTCCATCGTGATGGATTCCTGGCGTGCCTTGTTATAACTCAAAGATAGGTCATCAAGCAAATGCTCGGCATTCTCCGTAGCGCCACGCATGGCGACCATCCGCGCCGAGTGTTCACTGGCCAGGGATTCCAGGAGGGCTTCATAGATCTGGCGCTCTGTGAAGCGCCCGAGCATGGGCCGGAGTAGCGCATGCGGGCTTGGCTCGAGCAGGTACTCGGGCACCGCAGTGTCCACACCCGCCGGGATGGCCAGATCCATGGGAAGCAGGACCTGCACCTTGGGCTCTTGTACCAGCGTGTTCATGTACTTGGTATAGGCCACCCAGACCTGATCCAGCGTGCCGTTCACAAAGTCTTCAATGAGCAGGCGGGCGATGGGGCCCACGTCCTTGGGCGAGGGCTGCTCCGGCAGCCCGTTAAAGTCGGCAATAATCTTGAGGCCATGCCTGAGGGCATAGTCGCGGCCCTTGGCCCCGACGATGGCCAGGCTTACCGGCACGGGCTGTGTGGCGATAAAGGCTCTGGCCGCTTGCAGCACGTTGTGATTGTAGGCGCCGCACAGCCCCCGTTGCGATGTGATCAGCAAAAGCCCAATGGCCCTGACCGGGCGCGTACGCAGGAGCGGCTGCTTCTGTATCTCCTGCGGTGTCATGTGCGCCAGGACGTGCGAGAGCATCCGCAAGGACATCTCGGTATATGGGCGCCCGTTCAGGGCGGCCGTCTGCGCCCAGCGCACTCGGGATGCGGCCACGGTCTGCATGGCCCGAGTCACCTGGGCGATGTGCCTGACGCTGGCTATGCGTTTGCGGATCTCGCGTATCCTGGGCAAAGCGATGCCGTCCCCTATCAACCGTTGCGTTGATCGCCAAAGCGGTAGGCGCTCGTGGCGCACAACCGGCTTGGGCTATCTATGCTACTAACCGGTAGAAGGCTTTCAGAGCTTGTGTGGCGCTACGAATACCCGGCCGTGGCCCGAAAGCCGCGGATGGCGGCCTGCAAGGCGGCTTCCGTCTCCGGCGCCATGGCCTGGCCCAGAGCAATGGTCCGTAGCAGGTCGGGCTTTTCCCTGGCCATGTAGGCGTGCAGATCGGCCTCAAAGGCCTCGACAGAGTCCAGTGGCGCGTCGTCCAGGAAGCCATGGATGACGGCATAGATGATGGTCACCTGCTGCTCCAGGGGCATCGGCGCATACTGGCGCTGCTTGAGCACCTCGGTGACGTGTTGGCCCCGCTCGATCTGCGCGCGGGTCACCTCGTCGAGGTCCGAGCCGAACTGGGCAAAGGCGGCCAGTTCCCGGTATTGAGCCAGGTTCAGGCGCAGACGGCCGGCGACCGATTTCATGACCTTGGTCTGCGCGGCGCCGCCCACCCGAGATACGGAGAGCCCGACGTTGATAGCCGGGCGAACGCCGGCGTGGAACAGGTCGCTCTCTAGGTAGATCTGCCCATCAGTGATCGAGATGATGTTGGTAGGGATGTAGGCAGTGAGGTCGCCCATCTGCGTCTCGACGATCGGCAGGGCGGTCAACGAGCCGCCGCCATGGGCCGGGTCCAGCTTGGCCGCTCGCTCAAGCAAGCGCGAGTGCACATAAAATATGTCGCCGGGATAGGCCTCGCGGCCGGGCGGCCGTCGCAGGAGGAGCGAAAGCTGCCGGTAGGCCCAGGCATGTTTGGAGAGGTCATCAAAGATGATGAGGGCGTCACGGCCGGTCTCCATGAACTCTTCACCTAGGGCACAGCCCGCGTAGGGGGCCAGGTACTGCAGGGTGGCCGGGGCGGAGGCCGAAGCCGACATCACAATGGTGTGCTCCATGGCCCCATGGCGCCGCAGCGTGTCCACAACCTGGGCAACGCTGGATACCTTTTGTCCGATGGCGACATAAATACAGACCATGTCGCCCTTGCGCTGATTGATGATGGTATCAATGGCGACGGCCGTCTTGCCGGTCTGCCGGTCGCCGATGATCAACTCGCGCTGCCCGCGGCCGATGGGGATCATGGAGTCGATAGCCTTGATGCCCGTCTGCAGCGGCTTGCTTACCGACTCGCGTTGCATCACGCCCGGGGCGATGCGTTCGACCGGCCGCATACGCTTGCTGCGGATCGGCCCCTGGCGATCGAGCGGGCGGCCAAGAGCGTCGACTACGCGGCCGATCAGTTCATCGCCGACCGGGACCGACGCAATACGGCGCGTGCGGTGGACGAGGCTCCCTTCGCGCACGTCCGTATAGTCGCCCATGATCGCAGCGCTCACCTGGTCGGCCTCGAGGTTCATGACCATGCCCAGAACCCCGCTCTCGAACTGCACGAGTTCGCCGGCCATCACGCCGGGAAGGCCATCCAGGCGGGCGATGCCATCGCCCACTTCGAGCACTGTGCCGACTTCGATGGACTGGACGGTGGGCTCAAAGCCGTCGATCTGTTTTCTCAGGACCGCGGCCAGTTCCTCCGCGCCAGGTAACAGCAAAACGTCCTCCCGCAAATGCTTGGGCTGCCGTGGCGAGCGCAGTGCGCTCCCAGCCATGGCAGCGTGAAAGGTGTTCTCTCCCCCAAAGGCCGGCTATTCCTCGCCGGCGGCCAGCCGCCGGCGCAGTGCGTCCAGGCGGCTCTGCAGCGTGCCATCGATGATGCGCTCGCCGACCCGTAGCCAGACCCCGCCGATGAGGGAAGGATCGACCTCAAAACCGACGCGGCGCACGGCAAAGCGTCGCGCGAGCACGTCCTCAAACCTGGACTTTTCCTTCGGAGTCAGGGGATAGGCCGTGCGCACCAGGGCCTCGGGCCGGCCGGCCAGGGTGCTGACCTCGGCAAACAGCACCTGCAATGCCCTGGCCTCTTTGGGGTCGATCGTGCCCTGCCCGCTCAGGTTATCGCTCAGATCGTGTAGTCTATCTGTCCAACTCTCAGCGATCACCGGCCTCGCTCCAGATCAAACAAAAAGTCGTTCACCAGCCGGCGCTGGGCTACGCTATCCATCGATTGGCCGAGCACCTTGCTGGCCGCCTCGATGGCCAGGTCGGCGATTTGCGCGTGCAGGGCGGTCAGCGCTTCGTGCCGCTCCTGCTCGATCTGCCGGCTGGCCAGCACGCGCATCTGCTCCACCTCAGCCCGGCCGCGGGCGATGATAGCCTCGCTCTCCTTCCGCGCTGCCTCTTTCGCCTCGGCCAGGATGGCTTGCGCTTCGCGTTGCGCGCTCTCCAGGCGCTTCTGGTATTCTGCCTCAGCCTGCTCGGCGCGCTTGGCGGCGGCCTCGGCGTCGGCCAGGCCCTTGGCGATGCGCTCGCGGCGCGCGTGTAGCATCTGCCTGACCGGTTTGTAGAGAACCAAGCGGAGAATTGCTAACAGGAGAAAAAAGCTGACCAACTGTGCGATCAGCAAGCCTATATCTATGCCCAGTTCACCCATGCTCGCTCCTTTCCTCGCGCGTGGGGGGCGCCGGCTGGTGCCCCTCGCAAGCGAGGCCATGCACCCATCGCTAGACGAACTTGATGGCCAGGGCGACCACAAGGGCATAGATGGCAATAGCTTCGGCAAAGGCAATGGCTACAATCAGGTTGGTTCCAATCGCGCTTGCCGATTCGGGGTTGCGCCCCAGAGCGTTCATGGCTGCCGTTGCCAACCGTCCGATGGCTATGGCAGGGGCGATGCCGCCGATGCCGATGGCCAGAGCTGCCGCCAGATTCTTGACTACCTCGGGATCCATAAAAACGTTCCTCCACTAGGAATGAGATTGGCGTGCGAGCGCCGCTGTGCCTGCCGGAAGGCGAACCTCGCCCTCCGCTTCCTCTTGTACCGTCTCGCCCTCGGCCTCCCCGGCTGTGGCCTGAGCCACAAAGGCTGCTGAGAGGACGGCGAAGACAAAGGCCTGGATCACCCCAACAAAGACCTCAAGGCCGAGGAAGGGTAGCGTGGCGGCAAAGGGGACGAGGAAGATCATGACTCCCAGCAGAACCTCACCGGCAAAGATGTTGCCAAAGAGCCGAAACGAGAAGGACAGCACTTTGGCGAACTCGTCAAAGAGTTCGAGCGCGCCGACGAACAGGTCGATCAGGCCCAAGAAGAGGTTGCCGACCCCGACTCGCGGGCCGCGCCCAAAAAGGCCTCTGAAGAAGGCCACGAAACGATGGATTTTGACAAAGCGCAGCAGATAGCGCGGAAACCCGACCACCCTCAAGCCATAGACCTGCGACATGAGCACCGAGGCGATGCCCAGGGCGAGGGTCAGGTTCAGATCGGTTGCTGCGGAGCGCAAAAGAGGGACCTGCTCAAGCTGCCCGTCTTCCCCGACATGCCGGACGACGATGCTCAGGAAGCCGGGCAGCAGCCCCAGCCAGTTGGAGGCGACGATAAAGAGGAATAGAGTCGCTATGGTCGGGAAGGCCAGCGAGGCCCACTCTCCGGCGGCAATCTCTGTGTTGGCATAGATCGGCTCCAGCACGGCCTCGATTACGTTCTGCAGCCCGCGCGGAACCAGGCGCATGTGGCGCGTGGCGAGGATGGAGAGCACAATGAGCACGATCATGGTGAGCCAGGAGGCCAGCAGAGTATTGCTGATAGACAGCGGGCCGATGCGTGCAATCTCTTCGGAGGCCAGGGAGATGTGTGGAGCCTGAATATCGAAGGGATGGAAAAAGTTGAAAGCGAGGGCAGCAACGACGAGTACGACGAGCCAGAATGCGGGTTTCCTGAACACCGAGAAGCCTCCCCGAGGCGCCCATCCGGTAAGACTCTGGCAGGTTGTGGAGCCTGCCGGCATCCGCGAGAGGCTACAGTGCCACTGTCCGGATAGGCACTACCTTCCGACAAACGGGCGACGGTTAGCGCGCCCGGCGAGAACGGCAGCCAACAAAAGGGCGCTCAAGGCACCGAGCGCCGGCAAGAGAATCGCAAACAGGGGCTTGCAGCCCAAGAGACCGTCGAGCCACATCCCCAGGACTAGCCCAACCAGAGGGGGGCCGGTTGTCGCCAAGATTACCCAAAGCACCAGCCGCAGCGCGCGCCCCAGGTCGTGCAGCGAGAACGCGGTGCGCAGCCGTTGGTGTCTGGCCGCCGCCCGGTTGAGCTGCCTGGCTGTGGACTGGGCAAGGTCGATCATGCCCAGCAGCCCGGCCAGCGCCCCGAGGACGAGGCAGCCGATCGTTGCCAGCGGCCGCGTGCCGAGGGTCTGGTCCACCCAGATCCCAAACAGCAAACCGGCCACAGCCAAGCCGGCTGTGACCAGCCCCATTGTTGTGCCCAGTTCAGACGCCAACATCAGAGGCCGCAGCAGAAACCGCTTGCCGGCGTGCCTGTGGCCGTGACGCTGGTCGTTGCCTTGGCCCACGGTCAACTCCTCTGCCCACGGCGGCTAACAACACTGTCAGTATACGACCGTAGAAGAGCAGTGTCAAACGGCAGGGTTACACTTTGGAGACAATGCCGTGCCCGGCAGTGGGGCTTGGCGCGGGGCGGAGCGGAGATTCTTGAAGGGCTTTCGGGGGGCCATAGACCCCCGAAAGCCCTTCCTTATCCCTACTTGGGCATGGCCTGCAGTGCGGTGTAGGCCGGGCGCGGCACGAACTCGGGCCAGCCGGGGTCGGTGATGGCCCACCAGTACTGTTCGTTCTCCTCGGTCCAGCCCGGATCAACGATGTAGATGAGCGACATCAGGCCGATCCAGGGGGACCAGTTCTCCTTCGCATACTGATAGGCGCGGACGAGATAGTCGGCTTTTTCCTCTTCGGTGACCCGGTGCCAGGAGTAAGCGGGGTTGACCGGGTCGCTCGTCCAGCCGAACTCGAGGATCCAGATCTGCTTATCCTCGTCGCCGTAGCGGACCATGATGTCGCGCAGGTCCTCGACGCGGCGGAAGCAGAAAAAGCGCTGGCCACCCAGGTCGGGGTCGGCGGCCACTTCGGCCGGGTCCGTCTCGGGTGGGGCCTTGTAGCCGGGAGCGTGGGCGCCGAGGGCGTCAAAGTAGCCCTCGCTGGAGCCGCCCATGGCCTGATACATGCCGTCCAGGTAGATGTCGTCGGGCATGGCGCTGGCGTCGTTCGTGCCCGTCGGCGTGAGGCCGGCGCTGACGACGATGGCGTTGGGGTCCGCCTCCTTGATGCGCCGGTAGGCGACTTGGAGCAGGCGGACGTATTCGGCCGGGTCCGGGCGCTGGCCGCCCCACTCGCGGGCCAGGTTGGGCTCGTTCCAAATCTCATAGGCGCGGAACTGGCCCTTGTAGCGGCTGGCCAGGGCGTAGCAAAAGTCACCGAAATCCTCATAATCGTCCGGTGGACCATTGGTGGGGTAACCGCCGCCGGCCCACTCGGGCTGATGGTCCAGCCGGGCGATCAGGTTGAGCTCCTGTTCCCGCATCCACTTGGCGATCTCGTCGGTTTGGGCCCAGTTGAACTGGCCCTTGCTCGGCTCCACGTCGCGCCAACCGATGCCTTGCTTGATCCAGCCAAAGCCGGCCTGCTTGACAAGCTGCACATCGCGCGAGGCGACCTCCGGCCGGTACCAGAGAAAGGCCTGCATCCCATATTCGGGCGAGCCTACGCGCACGCCGGTCGGTGCTGCCGGCTGGTTGCCTGGCTCCCCATCTGGGGCGGCTGTCTCGGTGGGATTGGCGTTGGCTTCGGGCGGGTTAGCCTCAGTGGCCTGTGGCTCAGCGATGGGGGGGGTGTCGGTGGGTGTGGGGGCGGGACCTCCACAGCCAGTGACCACGATGCTCAGGATGAGTACGAGCATTGCGATTTGGCGTCTGTTCACCAGTCTGCTCCTCTATCCGATGGCTGGCTCCCACAGCCCTGGCGGGCTCGAGCCCGCAGGGCTGACTAGTGCGCAGGTGAGCGATGTATGGTATGCCCAGCCGGCGAAGAACGAGCGTGGCCCCAACGGCCACGCTCCCATACCTTGCCCGGCCAGGGCTCCGGGGTTCGCTTCGCAAAAGGCCTTTTGTTGCGTTGCGGAGCCTTGGCCGGGCTGTACTACCACTACCTATTTGGGCATGCTTGCCAACGCATGGAAGGCCGGACGTGCCCCCCAGCCGCAGTCCACGATGCCGAAGGCGGCCTTTTCGTCGCCGGCGCCGCAGATGGGCGCAAAGTTCAGGTTCCACAGGAACATGGGGCCGACAAAGCCCCAGTTCCGGCCCATCTCGTAGGCGCGGGTGATAAACTGGGCCTGCTCTCCCGCCGTGTTGTCGGCTGCATACTCGTAGCCGGGGGCAGGGGCGGTGCCCAGCCCGTCTACCGAGGCCCAGCCGAACTCGGTCGGGATGATGCGCTTGCCGGCATCGCCGTAGGCCACCATGGTGTTGCGATAGCCTTCCATCGTCGAGCGGAAGAACCAGCTCGGATGGCCCTTGGCGCGGCCGGTTGTCGGGTCGCTCCAGGTGCGCCAGTCGGCATCGGGCGGGTTGTTATAGCCCGAGGGGTGCGCGCCGATAGCGTCGCAGACGCCGCGCAGCCCGGCATCGTACATCTGTCGCAGATAAGTCTGATCGTCGATGGCGATATCACCATCGTTCACGCCCGTAGGGGTCAGCGCGCCGCTGATGACGATGGCGCCCGGATCCACGGACTTGATGGCGTGATAGGCGGCCGAGAGCAGCCGCACATAGTTGCCCGCATTCAGCCGGCCGCCGCGCCCGCCCCATTCGTACCACAGGTTCTGCTCGTTCCAGATCTCATAGGCCTGCACCCGGCCCTTGTAGCGATCCGCCATAGCCTTCATGAACTCGGCATAGGTGTTTGGGTCGGCGGGCGGGCCGGCCACGCTCTTGTCGTCGTCGCCGGGCCGTGCCCAGGCAGGCGCCTTGCAGACGCTGAACATGACCCTGATGCCGCGCGCAGAGGCGTTATCGACGATCCGGTCCAACCCACCCCAGTCGTACTGCCCGGGGGCCGGGTTGAAGCGGAACCACTCTACCTGCTGCTTGATCCAGCCAAAGCCGAGTGCCTGCACGTGGCCCAGGATATTGTCGTGATTGCCGTCGCTGAGCATATCGACCTGGATGCCGTAGCCAAAGCCTACCCGGCCTGCAGGCGCGGGAGGGGGTGCAGAGACCGGAGGCGGAGCTGCAGAGCCGCCCGGCTTGGGTGCGGCCGTGGGCGCGGCGGTAGGTGTTGGGCTGGGCGACGGCGTCGGTGTGGGGATGAGTACTTCCACGCTGCTGGCCGAGCCCAGGGCCGTCTGCCCGCCATCCTCAGAGATGGCCACTGTGAGCACATAGTCGCCCGGAGCATCGACGGCCTTCCAGTTGACGACGGGCTGGTCGATGGGGCTGACGCCCTCCTCTACGACCTGCCCATCCTCGCTCTGGACCTTCCAGACGACGCTGTAGCGTTGAGCCGGCGCCTCGGCCACCGTCGGGGCGGGCTCGCCGCGGCCGGCCGGCGTGCGGTTGACGCGCACCGTCTCCCAGATGCGGGCGTCGTTGGCGGTGCCGGCCAGGTCATCGATGGTCACGCCACGCAGGCGGAACTGCTTGGCCAGCGTGAGCTTGGGCGCGATGCTGCTCGCATCCTCGATCCAGACCTTGTGCTCCTTCCCCGAGCTGTCCTTGTAGGCGAACCAGACCTGCCCGGCCTCTGTTTCCTGCAGGCCCGAGGCCAGGTTAGCAACCCGGACGGACAGGGTTTCGCCGGGGAGCACGACGTTATCGTCTTCGACGACCAGTTGCTGGCTTGCCAGGGAGAGCGCGTCACCGTAGCAGAGGGCGCGTAGCGTGTCGCCCACGCGGTCGATGCTGTTGGCGGAGACGACGAGCTGGATCTTTTGCCGGTCCACCACGTTTACCGTCTGCCGCAGGCACTGCTCCATGGCGCCATCGGGGCCGTAGGCATCGATGTCATTGAGGACCGGTATGCGCAGCATATCGGCCACGCGGCCGAGGGCGGCCCAGTCGTAGCCGGCCGTATCCCAACCGCCCTCGGCGGTTGGCTTGGGCTCGTCCACACGGACGGCGAGCAACCTGCCTCCGTCATGCAGCCGGCCGGCCAGCTCGGCGACAAAGGTGGTAAAGGGCTCGCGCAGGGAGGCATCGATGGCCTCGTACTGCAGGCTCACGCCCCTGTAGCCGCCGCGCTCGACGGCCTCCACGATGGCCGCGATGTGCGCTGTGCGCGCCTCGTCGCTCTCAATCAGATTGGCCACCCAGTCCGCATGGACCACATCGTTGACCCGGTTGCTCAGGATGGGCAGCACCGTCAGTTTGTCGGGCGCCTCATCCAGGGTGATCTCACCGGTTACTGAGCCGTCGGCGCCGAGGGAGAGGCCCGCGATATAGAGTTCGGAGGCCAGGTCCAGCGGTGCGGCGTTGACGGCGGCGATGTCCGGTGCACTGACCCCGATCTGCAGCCCCTGTGGCTTGCTCTCCATAAAGGCGACAAGCTGGGGCACACCGCTGAGGGTGGCCTTGACCTGGGCGGTGTCGGCCAGGGTTGCGCTGGGCAACCACTCCCAGGCCGTGCCCGTCCAGGCATAGAGGTCGAGGGCATCGGTTGGCGTATCCAGGCCGTCCGCGCCCAAACCGTTCGGCATTGGCGCGGCCAGGGCGGCCGTCTGCGGCTGGCCGCCGTGGGCGTCAAAACGGTAAAGTGGGCCGAGCACCTGCAGGTTCGCTGGGACTACCTTGAGCGCCTCGGCGATGGGGCCCTTGCTCGCGGCAGGATCGCCCGGGTCGACGGCGGTCATCAACAGTCGCAGCTTGCCGGTCAGCGCACCCTGAGGAATGGTCAGTGTGGCGCCGTTATCTGCCTGCACAGAGCCGCCATTGGCGGTGACCAGTGGGTAATTGAGGTGGAAGAGGCGATTCCCCAGTGAGATCGGAGGCAGCCAGAGGCCGCAGAGGAGGAGGATCGCGGCGAGCGCGTAAATGGCGACGCGGCCCGTTCTTGGGCGGCGCAGAATCGATGCGAATCGCGCCTTCCAGTCTGGAATAGATTCCCCCATCGTTTCCTGTGCTCTCCTTTCGGAACGTTGCAGAGGGCTTGTGGTGGGTGAGATGAGGAGTGGGAGTGCCCCCTGATTTCGATATCCAGCGATACCCCGCGCAATGCACGATCTCGTCAGGCCTGAGAGGCTCCAGTTCCGGGCGACTCTCGCCTTGTGAGAAGCCAGGAACCACGACCAGGAGGATGCTAGCCGGCGGCGAATATCCCGGCCTCAATGCGTAGGATGCAATGAATGTGTCTCTGCTTATGGATGCGCGCTATTCTATCACGGGGATGTGCTTTTGACAAGTCCCATTTGTTCCTTGCCAGGGGCGGTGTTCATCGCTAGAATAGAGCCGCCTGGCCTGGAACCTCAAATGAAACGTAACGGACTGGATAGTGTGAAGACAGCCGATTTTGACTATGACCTCCCGCCCGAACTGATCGCCCAGACGCCCATCGAGCCGCGCGATGCGGCACGGCTCCTGGTCGTCCGGCGTGCGGACGGCTCTCTTGCCCACCGGCGCTTTTATGACCTGGTGGAGTACCTGGAACCAGGGGACCTGTTGGTCATGAACGAGAGCCGCGTCATCCCGGCGCGGCTGCACGCGCGCAAGATACCCAGCGGCGGCCGCGTTGAGATTTTGCTGCTCACCCGCCACGACGCGCAGACGTGGGAGGCGCTGGTCGGCGGGCGGCGCGCACGGGCCGGGGCGCGCCTGCGCCTGGAGACTCCTCCAGGCGTTCCCGCTATTCACCCCCTGGAAGCCGAGATTCTCAGCGAGACGCCGGCCGGCGCACGGATCATCCGCTTTTCCGCCCCGGTCGACGAACTCTTGGATGCGCTGGGCGAGGTGCCCTTGCCGCCCTATATCCACACGCCGCTGGCCGATCGCGAACGCTATCAGACCGTCTATGCCCGCACGCGGGGCTCGGTAGCGGCGCCCACCGCCGGGCTGCACTTTACGCCCGAACTCTTTGAGCGGTTGCGAAAGCAGGGCGTCGAACTGGCCCTCGTCACGCTGCACATCGGGCTGGATACCTTCCGGCCGGTGCAGGAGGAGATGGTCGAGGAGCACGCCATCCACCGGGAGTGGTGCCGGCTCGACGAGGCGGCTGCCGCGGCGATCACCCAGGCCCGCGCACGCGGTGGGCGGGTGGTGGCTGTGGGCACGACCAGTGTGCGTGTTCTGGAGACGGCTGCCCAGCAAGCGCAGGAACAGGCGGCCTCGGAGCCGGTGCTGCCCTTCAGCGGCTGGACCAACCTCTTCATCTACCCCGGCTATCGCTTCCGGCTGGTCGATGCGCTGGTGACCAACTTTCACCTGCCGCGCTCTACACTGCTCATGCTCGTGTCGGCATTCGCCGGGCGCGAACTGATCAGGCGCGCTTACAAAGAGGCCGTCCGCGAGCGCTATCGCTTTTACAGCCTGGGCGATGCGATGCTGATACTGTGACCGGCCGGTCTGGCGGGTCTCCGAGACCCGTCAGACCTCTGGGCTACCCGCGCCAGGTGCGGTAGCGCAGGATGGCACGCAGGGCGGGCAGGCCGTCGCGCCAGGGGGAGAGTTTCTTGGCCTGGCGGGGCTTGTACGAGATCGGGACTTCATGGATGGCATAGCCTCGGCGGGCGATCTTGGCGGTAATCTCGGGTTCCAGGTCAAAGCGCTGGCACTCGATATTCAGCCCCCGCGCGACCTCGGCTCGCATCATCTTGTAGCCGGTTTCCATATCGTGGATGTGCAGCCCATAGACCAGGTTGGTTAGCCAGGTGAGGAAGCGGTTGCCGAACTGGATGTGCGGCTTTTGGCCGGCGAAGGAGCGGACGCCGTAGACGACTTTGGCCTGCCCGGCGACGATGGGCTCGAGCAGTCTGGGCAGGTCGGCGGGGTCGTACTCCAGGTCCGCATCCTGGGTGACGAGGCACTCGCCCGTCGCCGCCTCCATGGCCGTGCGGATGCCGGCACCCTTGCCCCGATTCAGCGGGTGGCGGATCACGCGCAGGTCGGGGATCTCTTGCTGCAACTCGGCCAGAATCTCGGGCGTGCGGTCGCCGGAGCAATCGTCGACGACGATTATCTCCTTATCGATCGGAACGCGAGCTACCCGGCGAATGACCTCCGCGACCCCGGCTTCTTCGTTGTACACGGGTATCAGCACTGAGAGCTTCATGATCTGCCCCTTCCGCGGCATGGGCTACCTGGTGCCCCTCCTGTGCGCCGGCAATGGGCCGGCTCTTTTGATGACCATATGTGCGTTTGCCGCCGAGCCGCGGGAGGCGGCTGCGCCAGAGGCGCAGCACGGTGCCGATAGCCCGCCAGATCTCGCTGCGTGAGATCTTGGACGCACCGCGGCGGCGATTGACAAACAGGATGGGCACCTCGCCCACCCGAAAGCCTGCTCTCTGCACCATGTAGAGCATCTCGACGAGGAACGAGTAGCCCTCCGACCGGATGCCGGCGAGGTCAATCCACTCCAGGACCTCGCGCCGGTAGCAGCGAAAGCCGGCTGTGCAATCGTGCGCTTTGAGCCCCAGCATCACCTTGGCAAAGAGGTTGGCCCCGCGGCTGAGGGCAATCCGCCAGCCGACACAGTCCCTGGCGCCACCGCCGCGCACATAGCGCGAGCCGATGACCAGGTCGTGGTTGGCGGCCTTGGCCAGCATGGCCGGGATGTAGCGCGGGTCGTGCGAGAAATCGGCATCCATGGTCAACACGAGCGGCGCGCCCATCTCCAGCGCCAGGGCATAGCCGGCCCGGTAAGCCGTCCCCAGCCCCAGTTTTCCGGGGCGATGGATGACACGTATCTCCGCATGCTGGGCGGCCAGGCGGTCGGCCGCCTGGCCCGTGCCGTCGGGCGAGTTGTCGTCAACAACGATGATCCCCAGGCCGGCCCGGAGGCCCAAAATCCCCTCTACGAGCGGCTCGAGGTTTTCGATCTCATTGTAGGTGGGTATGATAGCTACCGCCTGCATGGGCGGGCGATCCATGGCTTGCGCCAAGGTATCCTCCTGCGTGCCCTCTAGATTGGAAATCTGGACGTGTGCAGCGCGAGGTCCATCCCGGCGCAGCGCATGCCAGCAAGCGGAAATCATAGCATGGGGAGTGCAGGCGGTCAAATTGGCTTGGGGGTGCGTGGGGCGGCATGCCGGAAACAGCAGAGCGGGCACGAGGCCCGCTCTGAAGGTGTGCAAACAGCCCGAGGCCGGTGCGGCCTCTTCCGCCTACTCGGCGGCCTGGCGCGCCTCGTTGTGGCGGTAGCTGCAATCGGCAGCGAGGAGTATCTGGCGCACATATTCGTGGCTGATACGGTCGACGATGCGCTGCTTCTCGGCCTGCTCCGCCAGGCGGTGGAGGGTCCACTTGGTAAAGTTCAGGCCCAGGTCTCTGGGGCGCTGCTCGGCCAAGGCAACGATCCGCTGCTTCTGCTCCTCGCTAAAGCGCGGCTTGGCGCCCCCAGAGCGGGTGCTGATGAGCCCACGGCAGCCGTTGCGATTGAAGCGATGAATCCATTTGCGCAGGTTCGCGGGATGAGCGCCCACCAACTCGCCGATCTCGGGAATGCGGTATCCGTCGCTGGAGAGGAGAACCACCCGTGCTCGGTGCTTGAGGTCGGGCTCATCGCCCTCCAGCCAGTCTCTGAGAGTCTCTTGCTCGGTATCGGTCAGATCGCGCGCGTAGAGTACCATTGCCAGGCCTCCCCAATGGCCCAATGTGCCTGCTCGCCAGGCATAAGGTGATAAGGCGGCTGCATTCACCGGGCGAGTGCTTGCTCAGTTCATCGTGCTTTACATGCTCTATGTCGCATGTCGGACCCTTGAACCTGCGTATTGCACCGGCGACAGCGCTTCCGAAAATACGCAGGTATTATAGGCACAGTAGATGAAAATGTGATGAACGCGCTTGAAGAACAGGCTTACAATTCGTTCATGAATAGTTGAAGAAAAGGCTGCGCAGATCCCCTGAGGGAATGCAGGTGCCGGAGGGGAGCGTTTGTCCTTGTGTGGCGCCACTGCCTGTGGCATAATGCGCTCATCAACGGCAAGCCGTGGAGAAGGAGCGGAGTAAAATGGCCCATGCCAATGGTGATCTCAGCAAGGGTGTTTTCCCCGTTGCGCAGAAGGCCTTCACGGGCGGCTGCTTTGGCTGCCTCGGTGTCGCGTCCGGCGCCTTTGTGGTGTTCCTGGTCGCATTTGTCTTGTTCCAATCGCCATTCGTGGCGCTGTTCAAGGCCGTGTCTTTGCCGATTGTGATCAGCATCGAGCCGGGGCCCAGCCTCTCGCTGCCCGCGGTGCAGGTGACGGCGATCGAGGTCTTTGTCACCAGCGAGAATCGGCCCGGCGGCGCACGGGTCACCGAGGTCAAGGTTCCCGTCCAGCAGCCGCTCTTCGTCTGCGTGCGCAACACGCCGGGCGAAAAGACGCGCTTTCGGGTGCGCATCGTTCTGCCCAACGGCGAAGTGGTACCCTTTGGCGAGTTCGATACCGACCCCAGCGGCAGCCCAGTATGCCTGGGGGCACTGAGCCAACTGCCCAACGTGCCGGGCATCGTGCGCATCGAGGCCGTCATCGGCACGGCGGTGGTCGGCAGTACGACGATTGTGGTGGTGCCCTGACGCGCCCAACGGCTGCGGCAGGCTGCTGGAACGTGTGTTCAAACCCAGCCGAGGCGGCTCCCACCCTTGCTCAGAGCGTAGCGGAGGGCAAGGGTGGGAGCCGCCTCGGCTAGTATGCAGACACAAGCTAGCGCCGGAACCCGGGCACTTGCGCCTCTTGCACCTCGTGACGGGTCATCTCTTCGGGCGTGGATGCGTAATGCGAGGGGGTCACCTCCTCGGTGCGCATCCTCTCGCGGCCGGCCGGCTCTAGGGGCGTGATGAGGGCCAGGATGAGGTAGGCCGCCAGGCCGCTGCCGGCGCCTGCAAAGGTAAAGGCCACAAAGGCCAGGCGCACGAGGGTTGGGTCTACGTCAAAATACTCGGCAATGCCGCCGGCCACACCGGCGACCATGCGCTCATCGCGTGAGCGGTAGAGTCTCTTCATCCTCGCTTGCTCCTCCCATTCGCCGGCTGCCTCGCGGCGGGGCAGCCGGGCTTTTCAGCCCCTTCTCTAGCAAGTTCCGGTCCTCGTGCTGTGCCGCATTATTAGGTTGTGTTTTCAAACCCAGCCGCCTCGGCTAGTATGCAAACACAACCTAGATTGGGCATTGGCCTGCACGGACCTCCATATCGTAGTGGAGGAGGTAGAGCAGGCCGTTGCGGCGCCGGAAGTAGGTGCGCAGGTGCCGGTAGCGCGGGTCATTGAGGAGGGGGAGGGCATCGTCCTCCTCGATGGGCCGGAATCGCCGACCGGTGATGCGAAAACCACAGTGCTCATAGGCTCTGCGGGCGCGAGGGTTGGTGGCGGCCACACTCAGGCGCAGCGAGGCGCAGCGGCGTTCGGTAAAGAGGTAGCGCAGCAGGGTGCGCAGGGCATCCGTCCCCAGGCCCTGGCCGACGAAATCGGCACCCATAAAGATGCTGAGCAAGGGCGAGCCGCCCTCGCCTACACCGAGAAGGCCGATGATGCCGATGACCTGCCCCGGCTCGTTGAGAATGGCCAGGCGCAGCAGCGCCGGGTCGGTGGATTCGAGTGCGTGCCAGATATCCTTGCCCAGACCCTGCCAGGGGAAGCGATTCCAAGGAGCGAAGAGGGGGTTGGTGAAAGGGGTCCACGCTTCGACTCTATCCAGGTCGGCCCGGTCCAGCGGGCGCAGGCTCACCCGTTCGCCGTGTAAGAGCATGGCGCCATCCCTTCCAAAAGCCCTCTGCCGGCGCCCACACAGCAGGCCAGCAGAGGCGACCTGAAAGCGAGTCTAGCACTGCGGCCGGGGCCTGTCAATGCACCCGTTTACGAGTTCCCCAGGCTGACGAGCAGCACGGCTCCCAGGGCGACGGCCATGCCGGCCCGCCCCCACCGACCCATCGGCTCGCGCCAGGCCAGCAGGCCCAGGCCACTGGTGATGAGCAGGGTGCCGGCGGTCATCAAGGGGTAGACGATGATGCCCGGCAGTTGCTCCAGGACGTAGACGGTGAGCAGGTTGGTGCCGGCGTTGACCAGACCGAGGGCGACACCCCAGGCCACGTCCTGCCGGCGGGGGCGCAGGGGGCCGAGCCACTCCGGCAGGAAGGTAAGCGCGGCCGCGCCAAAGAGCAGGGTCAGGTAGAGGCGGCTTTCACCGGCCGGCGCCAGCTCGGCGAACGCCTTGGGCGCCAGGGAGCAGGCGCCCTGCAAGAGGAAGAGGAGGCTCAGGAACAACAGGGGCATCTGCTCCGTCTTTACCGGAGCGGCGGGTGCCTCGGCCGCCTGGGCCTTGTCCGTAGCCAGGAGGGTGAGGGCGCCCAGGCCCAAGGCAATGCCCAGGATCTGCAGCGCGCCGGGCTGCTCGCCCCAGGCCAGCACCGAGAAGGCGAGCGGGATGATTACCGCCAGTTGCATGACGGCTGAGGGCACGGCCAGACCCTTGCGCCGCATGGAAGCGTTGATGATACGAAAGTTTAGCGCATAGGCCAGGCCCGCCGGCACGGCCAGCTGCCAGGTGCGCGAGCTGAGGTGTACGGGGCCCTGGCTGAGGGCCAGCAGGGCGTTGAACGTCGCCGCGACGATATAGTTCACGGCGCCTACCCAGAGCACGCGGTATCCGCGCCGCTGGGCATGGCGAACGATCACCCCAAAGAGCGCATGGGTCGCAGGCACAAAGGGCAAAAGGAGTGAAGCCAGCACCGGGCGGTGTCCCTTTCTATGCTTCGCGCTGTTCGCGGGGAGGGATGCTTCGAGACTCTCAAAGCACCCCTCCCCCAAGGGGCAAGCGGTTAGCGCTTTAGGTTGTAGAAAGCGCGCATGCCGGGGTAATCGGACGTGTCGCCCAGTTCCTCTTCGATGCGCAAGAGCTGGTTGTACTTGGCCACACGGTCGGTGCGGGCAGGCGCGCCGGTCTTGATCTGCCCGGTGTTGAGGGCCACCGACAGGTCGGCGATGGTGGTGTCCTCCGTTTCGCCGCTGCGGTGCGAAGCGACGGCCGTCCAGCCCGCGCGCTGGGCCGAGGTGACGGCAGCGATAGCCTCGGTGAGGGTGCCGATCTGGTTCACCTTGGTCAGGAGCGAGTTGCAGGCCTTTTCCTCGATGGCCCGGCGGACGCGCTCCGGGTTAGTCACCAGCAGGTCGTCGCCGACGATCTGCACGCGGTCGCCGATGCGCTCGCGCAACTGCACCCAGTGCGCCCAGTCGTCCTCGGCCAGCCCATCCTCGATAGAGATGATGGGGTACTTGGTGACCCAATCGGCATAGAACTCGACCATCTCGTCGCCGGAGAGGACGCGTCCCTCCTTGGCCAGGTGATACTTGCCATCCTGGTAGAGTTCGGTCGCTGCCGGGTCGAGGGCGATAAAGATGTCCTCACCGGGGCGGTAACCGGCCTGCTCGATGGCCGCCAGGATCACCTCGATGGCCTCGGCGTTGGAGCCGAGCGAGGGCGCAAAGCCACCTTCGTCGCCGACGTTCGTGTTATAGTTGCGGCTCTTGAGCACGGCGCGCAGGGCGTGGTAGACCTCGGAGCACCAGCGCAGGGCTTCGCGAAAAGTCGCTGCGCCCACCGGCATGACCATGAACTCTTGCAGGTCGGTCGAGTTGGCGGCGTGCTTGCCGCCGTTGAGGATGTTCATCATCGGAACAGGCAGGGTGCGCGCGCTGACGCCGCCCAGGTAACGATAGAGAGGCAGCCCGACAGCCTCCGCCGCGGCGCGCGCTACAGCCAGCGAAACGCCGAGGATGGCGTTGGCACCCAGCTTGCCCTTGTTGGGCGTGCCGTCCAGCCCGATCATCAGCTCGTCAATGCCCACCTGGTCGAGCGCATCCCACCCCAACAGGGCCTCGGCGATGGTGACGTTGGCATTCTCGACCGCTTTGAGCACACCCTTGCCCCCATAGCGGTCCTTGTCGCCGTCACGCAGCTCCACGGCCTCGTGAGCGCCCGTCGAGGCGCCCGAGGGCACCATGGCGCGCCCCACGGCGCCACCGGAAAGCTCGACCTCGACCTCGACGGTTGGGTTCCCACGCGAGTCCAAGACTTCACGAGCAACGATGTTGTCGATAAGGGTCATGCGCTTGATCTCCTTTTTGGTAGTAGATGGTAAACAGTAGACAGCAGGCAGTAGACAGCGATCAGTAGACAGTAACCAGTGGATAGCATGCAATCACTGTCCACTGATCACTGTCTACTGACCACTATCTACTGCCCACTGTCCACTGCTTCGCAGTTATGCTACTGGGTGATTCCCATATCCGCATAGAGGCCGGCAAAATCCAGGTTGGCTTCCAGAATGCGCTCAAAGCGCGCCACCTTTTTCGCCTGGTGGAAGCGCGTCTTGCCAAAGAACTGCTCAATGACCTCGACGGTGCTCAGCGTATCCTTGCGCACGAGGAGCATCGGCACGCCGACTTCTTCCGCCCGGCCCAGGATGATTGGGCTGGGGTGGAGGTTGCCGGTGAGGATCAGGCACTTGGTCGACGTCTCGAGAGCGGCCAACTGGATATCGGGCCGGTCGCCGCCGGTGATGACGGCCTTGTTGGGCTTGCGCCGGAAGTAGCTCAGCGCCGA
The DNA here is from genome assembly GCA_034428955.1 of Anaerolineae bacterium. Taxonomy (GTDB): domain Bacteria; phylum Chloroflexota; class Anaerolineae; order SpSt-313; family SpSt-313; genus DAOUGZ01. The sequence continues at coordinate 54,864 of DAOUGZ010000137.1, forward strand.
ATCCACGCTCATAGCGCCGACCATCAGGTTCTCCACCAGCTCGTCGACACGGTCGGTGCAGCAGAGGATCTCGGCACCCAACACCTGCGCCAGCTCGCGTACGCTGATAGAGAGCAGGATGCGCTCTTGGGGCAGCACGGCGTAGACCTTGACGCCGCGCGCCTCCAGGAAGGGAACAACCGTGTTCTGCACGAACTCGAGCCGTGGCCGCGGCACGGCGTTGATCACGGCGCCCAGCATCGAGTCGCCGAGTACCGCCTTGCTGCCCAGGATGTCGTCGACCACGCTGACCGTCTTGTACTTGACGACCACGAGTTCCCTGGCATTCAAGAGCTGGGATACCTCGGGTGTCGGCAGGCCCAGCATCGAGCCTTCCAGAAGGCTCGAGCCACCCTCGAGGAGCATGATGTCCTTCTCTTCCGCGACGCTCGCGAATATCTCCTGCAGGCGCTCGGGAAAGTGATTCCGCTCGCCCCGTAGGATCGCTTCGACATCGGCCGCGTCGAGGCAGATCGGTGACAGCACGTTGGTAGGTTCCGTGAGTTGGAAGGTTTGCTTCATGAACTCGGCATCTTCGTCGATGCAGACCCCTCTCGCGCGCGACGCGTTCGTGCTGACGGGCTTGAGGTATCCGACCCGATAGCCGTCGCGAACGAACCGCTTTCCAAGGCCCACACACATGGCGCTCTTGCCCGAGAAGGTCTCCGGAGACGTGACGTACAGTGTAGCCATCACCATTCCCTCCTCTACGAGTGGCCTAGAGATGAGTCTAGCGCCTCGTCACTTGGCTGACAGGCATTGCCCTGCCGCGTTTGACAAGGCTTGCCTGTCAGCGCTACGGTGAAGCACTACGTCGTACTGAGAACCAACCGCATGTCGACCGCTACGGCACCTGCTCCGGCCTCGCGAACCAGAAGTGGGTTGATGTCGAGTTCGACGATCTCTGGAAAGTCGGTTACGAGCTGGGAGATGCGCAGGATGCAATCGGTGATGGCGTCCAAGTCCGACGCCTTTTCGCCGCGCACGCCCTGCAACAGGTGGTACGAACGAATCTCGCTGACCATCTGCTGAGCGTCCTGCTCCGAGACAGGGGCGATGCGGAAGGTAACATCCTTTAGCACCTCCACATAGATGCCGCCCAAACCGAACATGATCATCGGCCCGAACTGCGGGTCGCGGTTCATGCCGATGATAATCTCCTTGGCCCCCGTGACCATTTCCTGAATCTGCACGCCCCAGACTGTCGCCTCGGGCATGTAGCGGCGGGCACGGTAGACCAAGAGGTCATAGGCATCGCGGACATTAGCCGCGCCCATGACGCCAACCTTGATACCGCCGATATCGGACTTGTGCAGGATATCGGGCGAGGCGATCTTCATCACGACGGGATAGCCGATCTCCTCGGCGAACTGGACGGCTTCGTCGGCCGTGGCGGCCAACTCGGAGCGCGGGATGCGCAGCCCATAGGCCTCGGCGATAACGCGCGCCTCGGCATCGCCCAGAGTATTGCGGCCATCCTCGCGCACCTTGGCGAACGTCTCCCGCACCTTTTCGCGGTCCACATCGAACTGCCTGATCTTGGGCGCGGGGCGCTCCAGCCAGCGGCGGTACTCGTACATGGCCCGCAGCGCGCTGGCGGCCCGCTCGGGGAACTGGTAGTTCGGGACCTTGTTCTCGTTCAGGATATGGATGCCGGACCCGACCTTCTCCTCGCCCATGAAGCAGCCGACGATCGGCTTGTCGTAGAGCTTGGCGAGGCGCACCACTTCGTTGGCCGTCTCGTCGATCTGCGTCGTGACCTGAGGGGTCAGCACGACGATCAACGCGTCAACGTTGGGGTCCTTGAGCGCCGCTTCCATGCCCAGCGCATAGCGGTCGGCCAGGCCGTCGCCGAGAACGTCGATCGGGTTGTAGCAGTTGGCCGCCGGCGGCAGGTTGGCCTGGAGGTATTCTACGGTCTCTTTGCTGAGCTGAGCCAGCTTGAGGCCCGCCGTCTCCAGGGCGTCGGTGGCCATAATCGCCGGCCCGCCGGCGTTGGTCACGATGGCGATACGGTTCCCCTTGAGCACCGGCTGATAAGCAAAGGCAATGGCATAGTCAAAGAGGTCCTGGATCGAGTTCGCGCGCAGAATGCCGGACTGGCCAAAAGCGGCCTCGTAGGCCTTTGTGGAGCCGGCGAGGCTACCGGTATGCGACGAAACGGCCCGCGAACCGGCCGCCGTGTTGCCGGACTTGACCACGATAACCGGCTTGTGTTTGGTCACGTTCTGCGCCACGTCCATAAAGTGACGGCCGTCGCGCAGGCCCTCGATGTAGGCAATCATGACCTTGGTATTGGGGTCGCTCTCCCAGGCTTCCATGAGGTCGACTTCGTCCACATCGGCCTTGTTGCCGATGCTGACAAAGCGCGAGAAGCCGATGCCCTCGGCCAATGCCCAGTCTAGAATGGCCGAGCACAGCGCGCCGGACTGGGACATGAAGCCGATCTCGCCCCGCGGGGGCATGCCCGCCGGGAACCCAGAGGCGTTCAGCGACGAGGCGGTATCCATGACGCCCAAGCAGTTGGGGCCGACGATACGCACGCCATACTCTTTGGCGATGGCTACGGTTTCGCGCTCCAGCTTGGCGCCCTCAACCCCGGCCTCCTTAAAGCCGGCGCTGATAATGACGGCGCCCTTGACGCCCTTTTCCCCACATTGCTTGATGATGCCGGGGACGGCTTTGCCGGGCACCACAATGATAGCCAGATCAATAGCCTCAGGCACATCCAAGACCGAGGGATAGCACCGCAGGCCCATGATCTCTGTCGCCTTGGGGTTGATAGGAAAGACCTGACCCTTGTAGCCGTACTGCAGCAAGTTGTTCAGCACATTGTAGCCGAACTTGCCTGGCTCGCGCGCCGCACCGACTACGGCGACAGAACGCGGCGCGAAGAACATTTCCAACATGGCAATTCTCCCGAGATGATTTGGATGGCGGACACACAACCTCGAATCATACACCTATCGACGCGTTTGGGCAAAAGTGAATTGTTTCACGAGTGGTCCGCCTACCGTGGCTACCGTGTGCAAAACCTGCTGCTCGGTGCTCACACAGTTAGCATGCCACAGGCCCGCAATCGTGTCAAGTACCTTCATTCGGGAGTCTTGCCTTGCGCATACTATATAACCCCCCGGGCCTGCGTTCGCTGCGGCATCTTCTGCCGATTGTTGACACCCTGAGCAAGAGAGGTAATATACTGGTAACGTTACCATGTTCCCAAACGGAAAGGAGACTCCTGTGGCTACTCTACCCTTCCGCCAGGTCCACCTCGATTTCCACACCTCGCCGCTCATCCCCGACGTCGGCGCGAGCTTTGACCCCGACGCCTTTGCGCGCATGCTCAAGGATGCGGCCGTCAACTCGGTGACCGTCTTTGCTCGCTGCCATCACGGGCTCTGCTACTACCCGACGCAGGTGGCCACGCCCCACCCGAGCCTGAAGCGGGACCTGCTGGGCGAGATGATCGACGCCTGCCACCGCCAGGGGATCCAGGCGCCCATCTATATCACCGTCGTTTGGGATGAGCACGCCGCCACCGCCCACCCGGAATGGCGGCAGGTCAGCCGTGACGGCCGGCTCGTCGGCCGGCCGCCTCTCAGCAACGAATGGGGCTGGCAATGGCTGTGTATGAACTCGCCCTATGCCGACTATGTGGCCGCGCAGACTGAGGAAATCTGCCGCAACTATCCCGTAGACGGCATCTTTTTCGACATCGTCATGCAGACCAAGCCGGGCTGTGTGTGTACCCACTGCCTGAAGAGCATGGCCGAGCTGGGCCTCGACCCGGCCAATGACGAGCATCTGCAGCGGCATACGCTCATCGTGGAGCGCAACTTTATGCAGCGCATGACCGCGCTGGTGCACGCCTTCCACCCCCAGGCGCGCGTCTTTTACAACTCGCGTCTGCGCTTGGATCCCGATGCGCAGACCGGGATGCGCGGCGAAGCCGACAGCTATACCCACTGGGAGATCGAGTCGCTGCCTTCCGGCGGCTGGGGCTATAACCACTTCCCCCTCTTTGCCCGCTACTATCAGACGCTGGGCAAAGAGTACCTGGGCATGACCGGCCGCTTCCACCTCTCCTGGGCGGACTTTGGCGGCATGAAGAACCCGGCCGCGTTGGAGTACGAATGCCTCCGCCAGTTGGCCCTCGGCGGGCAATGCTCCATCGGCGACCAGCTCCACCCGCGCGGCGCGCTGGACCCGGCCGTGTACGAACTGATCGGCGCCGTCTACCGGCAGGTGGAGGCGTGCGAGCCCTGGTGTACCGACGCCGTGCCCCAGGCCGAGATCGGTGTGCTCATGCCCGGTGCGGTGGACCATCACTTTGAGAGCCGGGCGCGGGAGATCCTCGAGGGCACCATGCGCCTGCTGGCCGAGCTGGGGCAGCAGTTCCACATCCTCGACAACGCCGCCGACCTGAGCCGCTACCGGCTGATCGTCGCGCCCGACGAAGTGGCCTTTGGTCCCGCCCTGGCCGCCAAGGTGGGCGACTACCTCGCCGGCGGTGGCTCGCTCCTCCTCTCCCATCGCTCCGGCCTGGGGCCCGACGGCCGCTTTGCTTTGGATGAAATCGGCCTGGACTATCTCGGCGAGGCCCCCTATGCGCCCAACTATTTCCACGTCGCCGGCGAGCCCAACGCCCTCACCCAGGGCATCCCGCCCACCGACTATGTGCTCTACGAGGCGGGCAGCCGCGTGCAGGTGCGGCCGGGCACGGAGGAACTCGTGGCGGAGGCCATCCCCTACTTTAACCGCACCTGGGACCATTTCTGCTCCCACCGGCAGACCCCGGCAGAGGGCCCCAGCGGTTACCCGCTCGTCACGCGGCGGGGGCGGGTCATCTACTTTGCCGGCCCCATCTTTTACGCCTTCCAGGTCTACGGCAACGGCGTCTACAAGGCGCTCCTGAAGAACGCCATCGACGCCCTCCTGCCGGACCCCCTCGTGCGCACCGGGCTCCCCTCTGCCGGCGAGGTCACCCTCCTGGCCCAGGGCGAGCGGCTGGTGTGCCACCTCCTCTACTACACCCCGCAGCGGCGCAGTATCCGGGTAGACATCGTCGAGGACGTCGTGCCGCTCTACAACGTGCCGCTCGCCGTGCGCACGGAAATCAAGCCCAAGCGCGTCTACCTCGCGCCGCAGGGGCAGGACATTCCTTTTGAGCGCGACGGCGCGTACGTGCGCTGCACCGTGCCCGAGGTGCGCGGGCACCAGATGGTCGTGGTGGAATAACCCTAACCCCTCTCCGGCGCTGTCTCATCGCAACGTTCGTCCAGCGCCGGAGAGGGGCCATGCCCCTGGCGCCACGCGCGTGCAGACCGGCCCCGCGCTCCCATGGAATATGACTCTGACCGCCAGTGCACACGGGGGCCTGGGGGTGTATGCCGGCGGAGGCGCTCCCCCTCTCCCTTGCTGGAGTGGTGTAGGTCCAACACAGCGCGGGGGAGGGGGCAGGGGGAGGGGTCTTCTACGCCGACAACTTGCCATGTCCTGCTCAAGTTATCGCCTATGGTACCCCAGGGTCCCCGGAACCCAGGGGTACTCAGGGTGACAAATGCACTTTGCCCCCAAGCTGAACTGGTCATAGACGACTACATCACTTGCATAGAGCGCGGAAAAGTGCTAATCTTGGGGCAACCGACTATCAATGTGGGCCAAAGGGGCCGCGCGTTGAGCACCGAAGCAGACACATGCCGTCGGTATGTGCTCCCCAAGCTGATTGCCGCCAATTACCCCGATGCCGCCCCCTTCGATCTCCTTTGCCATGTGGCCTACAACGCGCCCCTGCGCACCCGCCACGAGGGGGGAAAGGGTCCTGACAGGAAGGGGATTGGCAAAAAGTCGCGGCGCCGTGTCAGGGATGCTGAGAGCCTGACAGGGAAGATCGGACGCCAATACGGGGCTCCGCGCAACGCGTAGGCCGGCGTTTCCATACCCGGCACCCTATATTCCGCCCGATATGGCGCTCAGGCCGACCCTGGGCCCTGTGTGCATCCATCGCTGCCAATCGCACTTGCGAGATCTGGCATGCGGCAGACGGAGACGGCGGGCCTATTCTGCCATTGTACCAGCTTGCACCTCTATACACAAGTTATGCATTAGAGGTGCCGCGCTAGGTGAGCTTGGGGGGGTACGCTGACGCTATATGGCTCGCTCAGGCTGTTTGCCGGACGGAAAGGGTGGCCTTCGCAGGCCGTCGTGCCTGTTCGCGGGGCGAGGCGCGGCAATCGCGCTCCTGTGTCGCTGTAGATCGGTCACGGCCGCTGGTGGGGCACGTCCTCGGCTCGCTTGTCTTTCTGCTTGTGTGGCTTGGCGCCTCCTGCCGCTCGCGGAGGACTCCCTTGCTTGATGTTGGGGGAGTCCCGTGCGAGCGTATCACGGCCAATTTGCGCGCGGCGGCATGTTGAGCGAGCCCGGGATGTGGTCCGGAAAGCGCTAGATCACACTGTCCTCAGCTCGCTTGCCTTTCCGCTTGTGTGGCTTGGCGCCTCCTGCCGCTCGCGGAGGACTCCCTTGCTTGATGTTGGGGGAGTCCCGTGCGAGCGTATCACGGCCAATTTGCGCGCGGCGGCATGTTGAGCGAGCCCGGGATGTGGTCCGGAAAAGGCTAGGTCACGCACGTCCCCAGCTTGCTCCTCTGGCGCCAAGGCGCTGGCCGGCGCCTCCTGCCGTTTGCGGAGGACATGGGTGTGGTACGGCGGCGCGCGCCCGCCACAATGCCCTCGAGCATGTGCGCGCCCAACGGCGGATACCCTCAGTCGTCCCCATCCGCCGCCGCGAGCCCATTCCCATCACCAGCGTCTTCGGCGCCAAATTGCGCAAGCTTGCTGGGATCGAACTCGATATACTCTACCGACGTCTTCTTGACGCCGATCTGGTTCTCAATCAACAGATCCAGAAGCTTCTCTCCGTCGATAAGGGTGATCGGAGCTGCACCGTGCTCGAAGGCAGCGTTTATAGTTCCTTTGCTGAAGGAGCCGGTGGTGATGATCGTGCCGCGCATGGCGCCAAAGCGATGCAATGAGCCGCGAAGCCCGTCGAGGGTATGGCGATGGATGCTGCCCTTGTGCCGCTTGACCTGCACAACCTCGCGCACTGATGAGATGCCGACTTCAAAGTTGGCAACTACATCCACACCCTTGTCGTTTGTGGGTGAGGTCACCTGGATGCCGGTGTAGCCCATCTCTTGCAGCAGCAGGCCAATCAGCTCCTCAAACCTATAGGGGTCCATGGCCGTCAGGTGATCGCTGAGCTGGGCGCGGCCTTGTTTGCTCAATTCCCTGGCTAGTCTCTGCAACTCGGACTCTTGCCTTCCCGTACCTGGACCGGCAACCAGGTCAGCATGCTTGTCGAGGTAGGCAATCCCGCTGTCAGTGATTGCATAGCTCTGGCCACGCCGGGCAACATACCCGCGGTCGATGAGATTCACGAGCCGGTCGTATAGTGATTTCTTGATTACTCCCTCGCTGCGATAGTTGGTAGAGGCCTGGCAGAAGGCACCATAGCCGGGCAAAAGTTCGCTGCGCTTACTGGCCCCAGAGCCAGCCAAGAGCTCGAGAATGACCAGGATCCCCTCGTAGGCGTCGATTTGGGCGACAATCTGTCCTGCTGGCTCATCCAGGAAGCGCTGCCCGCGTTTGGTGATGCGCAGCAGTCCTTGCTCGTCCTCCATGAGTTCGTGCGTCCTGCACAAGTACCACGGTCCCCATAGGTAGCGTGGGTTCAGTTCCCGCTTTGACTCGTGCCAGATGCGCAGTGCCAACGCTTGTTCCTCACCAGTCAATCGTTCAGGTGCCCAGCTATCAGGGTCCGTCCAGTCGACCGTGGCCTGTGGGTTCCCACGCTGCTCAAAGATGGTGTTGTAGGTGCTTCGGAAGAGCGCATAGGGCACGCCATTCAGGATGCGCAGAAAGTGCTGTGCAGTCCGATACTCCGGAAGCTCAGGGGTGAGGGATCGGGTGCTGTCTTCGCCCATGGATCACGCCTCCTTTCCACTGTGCTGATATTGTACCAGCTTGTGCACCTTTGCCAAGCTGCGCATTGGTGTGTTGTGCATGGTAGGGGAGGTGCCTTGCCAATAGGCTGGCAAGGTTGGGCCGCACGGTCTAGATCGCTCGCCAGGCGGCAGGGGGTGATCTCCACAGGTGGTTGCGCGTGAGCAGAGCCACGGGCGAGCAAGAATGGTTACCGGCCTGTCCGCATCTGGGCGGCGCCGGAGTGGGGATGGCGCTTCCTGTTCGTGCTCCAAACCCCGCACTACTCCGCCAGCACCGCCTCGCGGAACACCGCCAATCCCTCAGCCAACTGCTCGCGGGTGATGTTGAGCGGCGGGATGAGGCGGATGGTCTGCGCCCAGTGCCCGCAGGGGTAGAGCAAGAGCCCGCCGTCGAGGGCGCGCTTGAGGATGCGCTGCACGGCCTCGGGATTGGGCTCCTTGCTGCCGGGCCGGACGAATTCGGCGGCGGTCATCAGCCCCAGCCCGCGCACATCGCCGATGATGGGCGCCTGGCCCTGCAGTTCGCGCAGGGCGGCGAGGAGGTACTCGCCCTGCGCGCGGGCGTTCTCCAGCACGTTCTCTGCGCGCATGGCCTGTAGGGTGGCCAGGCCGGCGGCGCAGGCGACGGGGCTGCCGCCGTAGGTGGTGCCGTGAGAGGCGGCGCCCCAGCGGCCCATCAGCTCGCGCCGGGCGCCGAGGGCACCGAGGGGAAAGCCGTTGGCGATGGCTTTGGCCAGGCAGACGATGTCCGGCTCGACGCCGAGGGCCTGGGCGGCGAACCATTCGCCGGTGCGGCCAAAGCCGCTTTGCACTTCGTCAAAGATGAGCAGGATGCCGTGTCGGTCGCAGAGGCGGCGCAGCTCGGCGAGCCAGCCGGCGGGCGGGATGACGTAGCCTCCCTCGCCCTGCACCGGCTCCAGAAGCATGGCCGCCACGTCCTCCGGCGCGATGACGTACTCGAACAGCCGCTCGATATCCGCCAGGGCCTCTTCGGCGCAGGCCTCAGGCGTGGCCGCGGCGGAACGGTAGGGGTAGGGGAAGCGAGCATAGTAGACGTCGGGCACAAAGGGGCCGTGGCCGGTGCGGTAGCGGACTTTGGATGTGGTGACGGTGGCGGCGCCCAGGGTGCGGCCGTGAAAGCCGCCCAGGAAGGCGATGATGCCCCGCCGGCCGGTGACGTAGCGGGCCAGCTTGAGCGCGCCCTCGATGGCTTCGGCGCCACTGTTGCCAAAGAAGAACATGTTCGCGCCGCCGGGGGCGACCTGGCCCAGTTCCCAGGCCAGGCGCAGGGTGGCCTCCGGCGTCAGCACGCCCAGGGGCGCGTGGGCGATAGCCTCCATCTGCCGGCGGGCGGCATCCAGCACCCGTGGGTGGTTGTGGCCCAGGTTGCAGGCGCCAAAGCCGGAGAGAAAGTCCATGTAGCGGCGCCCGTCGCGGCCATAGACGTACAGTCCCTCGGCGCGCTCCACGGGCAGGTTCGGCCAGTCCTGGGCCAGGCAGGGGGCCAGCAGGCTGCCGAGGTGGGAGAGCAGTTGGTCGTAGGTGGGTTGCTCGGTCATGGTTTGGTCCTCCAAACCCCTCACTATACAAACTTGATCACAGTGCACGTGATAAAGACGCTGACGATGAAGGCCAGCCAGGCATAGTCGGCCGGGCGGGCGTGCAGGGTTTCGATCGCGGTGGGCTTGATGGGCGCGCCGAACCCCTTGGTCTCCATGGCGATTTGAAAGTCGTTCCCCTTGCGGAAGAGGAGGAGGATCAGGGGCGTGATGATGGGCACATAGGCCTTGAAGGCGCGCCGGACGACGTTCATGGAGTCGATGTCAAAGGCGCGCAGCTTTTGCGCGTCGACAATCGAGCCCCACATTTCAAAGAGCAGGCTGGTGAAGGAGAGGGCGCTGACGAACATGAAACTGGCCGTCTGCGGGACGCGCAGCCTGTTCAGCGCGGTCATGATGCCCGATGCTGGAGTGGTCATAACAAAGAGCGGCAGCGCCGAGGTGGCCGCCAGGATGCGCACACAAAGGACCAGGCCGAACCAGGTGCCCTCGCGGGTGATCACGCCCAGATCCGCCTCCCACAGCTTGAGGTGGCCGAGGACAATGAGCGGGGTGTGGCCGCCGCGGTAGGTAAAGCCCTGGATCAGGATGAGAAAAACAAAGGTGCCGGCGAGTATCTTGAATAGGGTGGCAAAGCGCTGTAGCTCGATGCGGGCAATGATCCAGAGGACGGCCGAGAGCCCCAGCCAGAGCAGCAGCACGGGCATGTCGTCGGGCGTGATCGGGTACATGACCAGCACGAGGGTCAGCATGACATAGACCATCTTGACCAGCGGGTGCAGGCGATGGACGGGGGTGTTTATGTGCGTGTAGCGGAATATGGGCTGCATGCTACGCCACCTCCGCGCCCGGCTGCAGGACCCGGTATAGCGCCTCCAGGGTCATGATGCTCTCCGGCACGCCCAGCGGGGCCAGTTCGTGCGCCAGTTGGGCGGCGACCGGCGGGACGACAAAGCTCTTGCGCAGGGCTTGCACTTGCCCAAAGACCTCGGCGCTGGGGCCATCCAGGAGCACCTGCCCCTCGTAGAGGACGACCAGCCGCTGAGCGTAGCGGGCGATGAGGTCCACATCGTGGGTGATGACCAGGACGGTGGCCTTGCGCTCCTCGTGAAAACGGCGGGCCATCTCGGCCAGTTGATAGCGCCCGCGGTGGTCCTGGGCGGTGGTCGGCTCGTCCATGATGAGCACGTCCGGCCCGAGGGCCATGGTGGCCGCTATGGCCAGCTTGCGCCGGTCGCCGAAGGAGAGGCGGAAGGGGAAGAGGTCGGCCTCGTCGCTCAGCCCGACGAGAGCCAGCGCCTCGGCTACCCGCTCTTCTATCTCTTCCGGCGGCACGCCGATGTTGCGCAGGCCAAAGCGCACCTCGTCGGCACAGGAGGCGGTAAAGAGCTGATAGTCGGGGTTCTGCAGCACCAGCCCCACCCGGCGGGCGATGCTGCCCACGCGGAGGCGGCGCATGTCTTGGCCGCGGAAGCGCACCTGGCCTTGCTGGGGCCGCAAAAGGCCGACGAAGCACTTGACGAGGGTGCTCTTGCCGGAGCCGTTTTGGCCGACGATGCCCACAAACTCGCCCTCGCTGATGCGCAGGTTGACGCCGCGCAGGGCGGTGACCGGCGGCGGGCCCGGGTAGCGAACGGTGAGCTGGCTGGCCTCCAGGATGGCGGGGGATTCGGCGGCCGGCGGCCGGGCGGGGGGTGGCTCCGTGGGGCAGACGGCCAGGCGCCCGGCATGGACGGCCTCGGTGATCTCGGCGCCCACGGCAGGTACGGTGAGGGCGGCCAGGGAGTCGTCTGCCCTGCCCGGCAGGCTCAGCGCCGAGCGCACCTGGATGAGGGCGGGGGTTTTGACGCCGGCTTCCTCAAGCTGCGCCGCCTGGGCAAAGACGTGGGAGGGCGAGCCCTGCAGCACCGCCTCGCCGGCATTGAGCACGAGCACCTGATCCGCCAGGTGTAGGACCTCTTCCGTCTCGTGGGTGGTCATGACGATGGCCAGGTCGCCCTTTTCTTTGAGGCGGGTGATGGCCTCAACGACCTCCCAGCGGCCGAGGGGGTCGAGCTGCGAGGTCGGCTCGTCGAGGACGAGCACCTGGGGGCTCATCGTCAGGACGGACGCCAGCGCGGCCCGCTGCTTCTGCCCGCCGGAGAGGTCGCGGGGGTTGTGCTCCTCCAGGTCCTCCAGGCGGACCAAAGACAGGGCCTCCCTGGAGCGGCGGATGATCTCGTCGCGGGGTACCCCCAGGTTGGCCGGGCCAAAGGCCAGCTCGGCGCGTAGCGTGGGCATAAAGAGCTGCACCTCCGGGTCTTGGGTCAGCACGCCCAAGTGCTGCGAGGTGGTGTACAGCGGCTCGTCCCATGGGTCCAGGCCGGCGACGGTGACATCGCCGCGCCGCCTGCCGCCATAGATGTGGGGCACGATGCCGCTCAGCAGGTAGCAGAGGGTCGATTTGCCCGCGCCGTTGGCGCCGAGGACGACGACGAACTCGCCGCGGCGCACGGTGAGGTTGAGATTGCGCAGGGCGACGACGTCTCCCTGGTAGGTAAAGGTGACGTCTTGGAGCGAGATCAAGGCATCAGTGGGCACGGATGTACTCCTAGCTCGAACTCTGCCGCAGATTCCAGGACCTGCTTCAAAGAAGTGTGACTCAGTACCTGCCCTGTCGCAAAGGGCCATCGTCAAACCTGCGGAAGAGTCGACCCAACTCCTCAGGGGACGCAGAGGGGCGCGGAGACGCAGAGGCTCCGACGTCATCTCCATTCTGCGGCGCTCTGCGTCTCCGAGGCGCGGCAACGAACAGCCGGATGGGGCGCTGCCCAGGGCTGTTGGGAAGGAGGGCTCGTGATTACCAGATGGCGCCTTCGATCTTGGGCAACCCGCTACGCTCCAGGGCCTCGACGAGGGGGATGGTGATGACCGCCGTGATGGCCGATAGCGCAACGACCCACCAGGAATAGGCGATGTGCGTGGCGACGCCCAGTTCCGCCGAAAAGTTGGAGACATACCAAAAGACGCGGGTCCAGGGCAGCCACCAGATGAACAGGGAGGCGAGAACGGCCAAAAAGATGCCGCCATAGCGCTCAACCCGCTTCTTGGAGACGATCCAGCGCGGGATGAGGCGCGTGCCCAGCGGCGATGCCGCGATCACCGCTGAGGGGATCCAATAGAGCCCGGCCAGGAGAAAGTAGAGCGGCTCGGGAACGCGGCCAAACCCACCCGCGGCACCCGGAACGTAAAAGGGCACCAGGTAGCCCACGATCCCGTTGAGGATAAAGAAGGGGACCGTGACCTTCCAGAGACGGGCGTTCTTGACCATCAGGGCGACGAGAAGCGCCGGGTAGATGCCATTCAAAGTGACATCGATCAGCCCCATGGGGTTGGCCGCCGGGGCGATGAACATGCCGATGAGCCCGCCGATGACGCCGGCGACGACGCCGCCCACCGGGCCCAAGAGCAGGGGCGCGATGGCGCACAGGGGGGTCGTCAGCGGCACATATCCCTCGCCGCCCACGTAGGGAAAGATGGGGACGAGCGCCGTCACGCCGCACAGCGCGCCGAAGAGGGTGACCCAGGCAATCGAGGCCCCACCGATGCGGCCTTTTGCCCCCGTACTGACCTTTTCCGTTGTCTTTTCCGTCATGGCGACGATCCCTCCTTGTGGATCTTGCCGCTGCGATATGTGCGCCGGCCCTCCTTCCCAGGCGTAGCAGGCACATCTATACGAACACGCAGCCCAGCGAGTGGGCTGCCCCCTCCGGCAGGCTGTGCTAGCAGCGCTCAGGCACAGGGATGGTGCTCGCCCCCATAGGGAACACGGCGACGCGAGCCTGTGGGCCGTATTCGGCAAGCAGGGCATCCAGGCCGGGCTGCAGCATGGGCAGGTGCTGCAGGCCCATGGCTTCGAGTGCCTGGGCCGGGATGCCGTCGCTGACGACGTAGAGCCTCTTCTCGGCCCGGATGCGGGCCAGGATGTAGCCCAGCACGCTAAAGGTGACTTTGCCGTTGCGGCGCACGATGTCGCGCAAAAAGCCGTCGGGTCCCTTGCCCGGGGCAGACATCAGCCGGTAGAACTCGTCGCCGCCGACGCCGTCCGGGCAGGTCGCGGTGAGGATGATGCTCCCACCTTGGCGGACCACCGCATCCGCGTACTCGACAGCTCGCTCGGCCTGATAGAGGTCCAGTTCGTAGGGAAAGCCGGAGGTGACGGCAATATCGAGCTGGGCGGGGCAGCCGACTTCAAAGACCTGCCGCGCCAAGGCCACGCCCTCGGCATAGACCCGCTCGGCGCTGCCGGCCAGGGCGGCGATAACCCGCTCATCGTGGTTCAGCACCACGTCAATGACCATATCCAGACCCAGGAGAGCGGCGGCCTCGTCAATGTCCTGGCGGCAGGGGACGGTCACGTCGCCGGGCCGGCCCTCGCCGAGGACGACGAGGCTGTGGTTGGCGTTGATTGTATCCAGCGCGGCGACTCCGGGGATGAGCAGTTTGTTCCCGCCCGAGTAGCCCGCGTAGGGGCTGGGGCCGATGTGCCCGATGCCGATGCGCCGGTCCGCCTCGACCACCAGCCGGTTCAGCCAGACCGGGGTGCCGCGGCTGGTGAGCCCCAGGTAGACCTGGTTGGCCTCGTCGTCGCAGGTGTGCTGAACAAGGCGCAGGCGGCCATAGAGTTCCGGCCCCACCTTGCGCCGCACCTCCTCGGGGGTGCTCAGGCGGTGGGTGCCGTGGGTGATGACGAGGGTGATATCGCGGGCGGCGACCCCGGCAGCGTCGAGTTCGGCCAGAACAGCGGGCAGAATGGCGGCGGCGGGTGTGCTGCGGGTGTGGTCGTCGATTAGGAGGGCGATGTGCTCGCCAGGGTGGACAAGGGTGGAGAGGCGGGGTGTGCCCAAGGGGGTGGAGAGGGCGCGGCGGACCTCGGCCGCTACATCGCTGCAGGGAGGCATGGGCGCCGGGCGGTAGACGCCGGCCAGGTTGCTCCGGGGGAGGCGGAAGCTGAGGGTGCCGGTGCCCCAGGGAAGATCGATCTTGGTCGTGTGGGCCATCGGTCTCGCTCCTTACCCAGGCTTTTGCCTCGGCGCCGGGCGCTCCGCGCCGTCTCTGCGTGCTCCATCGTCCGGATGACGGTGTCGCACCCGTTCACACGTCTCGGTTGTGCCATGTGCAAGAGCCCTGCGAGGTCTCTTGCTGCCCTTGCAGGGAGGGGGAAGAGTGTTGACTGTTGTCAATTGCAGTATATCAGAGGTGCGGAGGGCTGTCAATGCTTCGCGATGGGCAACAGGCTCGCCGGGGCCGCGCGGGCAGGCGCCATCGCGGCCCCGGCTGCAACTGATGCGGCAGGACCCGGACTGACCTCAGCGCGGGCAGGGCTTACGGTGCCGGGCTGGGCTGGGGTGCCTCCATGGCCTCCTGGATGGCCTGGTCGATGCCCGCCTCGCGGGCGCGGGCGATGACCTGCCTGTAGGTGCGCAGGGTGTCGGCGGTGGCCTGGTCGCCCTGAGCCTCGGCTTCAGCGATGAGGCTGTCCATATTCTGCAGGCTCTCATCGCCCAGCAGGTCCGGGTTCTGCTTGATGACCTCTCCGGCCTCGGACCAGGTAGGCACCGACATGAACTCTTGCAGGGCCATCATGAGCGGCGGCAGCTCGAAGAAGGCTTGCAGTAGGTCGCGATAGTCGCCCAGGATGCGCTCAGCCTGAGACAGGTCCCGCTCCTGCGCTTGCCGGGTCAGCTCATCGAGATAGTTCACGCTCTCTTCCTGTTGCGATAGCTGTGGATTCTCGGAGAGGGCGCGGTCTACCGCCTCCGGTGTGTCTGCATCCAGCAACTGCCAGACGGCCGACTGGATGGGCGTAGGGCTGGTCGGCCGCAGGGTGTCCAGCTCGCGCCGTTGGGCCTGGAGGGCTTCCACGGCCCGCTGGTTGGCCTCGTTAAAGGCCTCTTCGACGCCGGCCTCGCGGCTGCGCTTGAGGATGTTAAGGTGCTCCTCCAGATAGTTGGCGACCTCGCTGCGACCGGACTCGCGATAGTCCTTGACGCTCTGCTGCAGCAGGTTCACCGCTTCGTCGCTCATCAGCTCGCGGTTCTGCTCCACGACCTGGCGGGCCTCGTCCCAGTCTTCGGTGTTGACGAATTGCTCCAAGGCCTCCGATAGTTTGTCGACAGTCATCGTCCCTCCAAAACTCGCTCGGGCAGGCTACAGCGTGTCTTCAGACCCAACCGAGGCGCGCGGGCCGTCTCGATTGGTTTGCTGGGAGCGTAGCTGGTTCATGCGAGCAAGCGGCGGGCCACCGCCTGCGTGCGCCGGCGGAGACTTGCGCAGAACCCGTTAGCGGTTATAATCGCGCTATACCCAATCTCCGAACTGTGGACGGTTTCCGTGCCTGGCGAACATGACGTGGCCTTGCCTGAGCGGGCGCTCAGGCGCAACTTTATGCTCGGCGTGCTCAACGGAGCGACCTACCGGCTATCCCTGAGCCTGGTCGATGGTTCGATCGTGCTGCCGTGGTTCGTGAGCCAGGTGACGGATTCCCGCGTCGTCATTGGGCTGCTGGTAGCCATTCAGACCGGCGGCTGGTTCCTGCCCCAGCTCTTTCTCTCCACCTATATGCAGCGCCAGCCGCGCCGGCTACCGGCCTACAACGTGGCCTGTGCCGGGCGCTGGCTCTTCTGGCTGCTGGTGGCGCTGAGTCCGTTCGTCTTGGGTGCCCGGCGCCCCGAGGCCATGCTGGCTACCGTCCTGGTGGGCTATGCGGGTTACTACCTCTTGGGCGGCGTGAGCGGACTGGCCTTTATGGATCTGGTCGCTCAGGGCATCCACGCCCGGCAGAGGGGCACCTTCTTCGCCTGGCGCAATCTGACCGGTGGGGTGCTGGCGGTGGCGGGGAGCCTCCTGGTCTCTTGGGCCATGGCGCCGGGCACGTCGCTGGCCTTTCCGAGCAACTTTGGTCTGCTGGCTATGGCAAACCTGGCGGTGACTGCGGTCATGTTTGCCTCCTTCTCCTTCTGGACGGAACTCCCGTTCCCGCTGCCACCGCCGCGCGCCGCCGGTCTCTCGCGTGCGGTGCTGGCCATCCTGCGCCGCGACGGCAACCTGCGTAGGTTCCTGCTGACGCGCGTCCTGTTCATCGGCGCGGGGGTGACGACCCCCTTCTTTGTTATCCGGGCGACAGAGCTGGGCGGGCCGCAGCGCTATGCCGGGCTCTTTTTGCTGGTCTATACGCTCAGCGAGTTGGCCGCCAACCTGGTCTGGGGCTGGGTCAGCGACCACGTGAGCAGCAAAGCCGCTCTTGGCCTGACCGGAGCCGTGGCCCTCGCCCCAAACCTGCTGGCGGCGGTCTTTCGGCCGGACTGGCCGGGGGCGCTCTACCTGCTGGCCTTTGCGCTGCTGGGGGCCGTGCAGAGCGGCTGGATGGTAACCGGCATGACCCTGGTGCTGGAGATTGCCGACCCGCACGACCGGCCGATCTACGTTGGGCTGGCCAATACCATTATGGGCATACCCACCCTGCTGCTGCCGCTGGGCGGCTTGCTGGCCGAAGCCAAAGGGTTGCCCTTCCTCTTTCTGCTGGCGATGGGGTTGGCCGGGGTGGGCCTGCTCTCGCTACCGGCCTGGCAGGACCCGCGCAAGCCCGGATATGTCCGTCCGGTGCAACGCGAAATGGCGGATTTGCGCGAGTGGTAGAAGTGTGCTATATTCCAACTTGTAGGTTGCTGTCAGGCTCTGTTCCGCAGTTCCAGGGAAACCGCCCAGGCTGACACCCGGGCGGCTTTTTAATTGGATGGCGGGGACGTTCTTCTCGAGCAAGTACGTACGCCGCGGGCGAGCACCAGCAGGTAGGTCTCAAGTAAGAAGGAGAGGCTCCAGACCATGGCAGAACGCATTATCGGCACGGTAAAGTGGTTTAACACCACCAAGGGCTATGGGTTCATCTCGCGCGAGGGTGGCAAGGACGTGTTTGTCCACTACTCGGCGATCAGCGGAGATGGGTTCCGCAATCTTGAGGAGGGTGACCAGGTCGAGTTCGAGATCGAAGATACCCCCCGTGGCCCTCAGGCTGCTAACGTCTCCAAGCTCTAGCGTAACATTGTTGGGCTGACAGCATACCTCTCTGGCGCCCCGCTCAGGGGGTGAGGGACCGGGTGCTGGGAGCCTCGATCCGATCAAGGCCGACATCATAACAGCCCCGGCGCAATGCGCCGGGGCTTCTCTCTGCCGCAAGGCCGTGGCCCACAACTTGCTGAATCTCTATAGAAGCTTATGAAGCAGTAGCCTGGGAGATGAAGCAGATGAGCGTTTTGAGCCGCTTGCGCCCCTTTCTGACGGCCCTCGGCGCGGGGTATCTGGGCATCGCCGCGCTGAACGCCGGCTTGGAGCGGCGCCTGCGCAACACGGCCTATCCCTTGCCCCTGGAAGGCGAAACGGGCACCTATGACTGGCTCGGCGGGCGCATCTTTTACACCCACCGCGGGCAACGAGAACCGGTGCTGCTTGTGCACGGCGTGTATGCCGGGGCAGACAGTTACGACTTTCGGGACGTTTTCGCGCCACTGGCCGAACGTTACAGCGTTTACGCCTACGACCTGCTCGGCTTTGGGCACTCGGCCCGCCCCAAGGTGCGCTATTCCGGCCCCCTCTACATCCGGCTGATGGTGGACTTTATCCGCGATGTCATCGGCCGGCCCACCATGGTCATCGCCAACTCGCTGAGCGGTTCGCACGCCATCCGCGCTGCCGCCGAGGCGCCGGAACTCATCCGCCGGCTGCTGCTGATCGCGCCCGACAGCACGACGACGGAAAGCGTGCGGCCGGGGGCTGGGGCCGATGCAGCGTACCTGGCCCTCAACCTGCTGCCCGACCTGGGCGAGGGCGTGCGTAACCTGATCACCTCGCGCGCTTCCATCCGCTGGTTCCAGCGCCACATGGCCTACTATGACCCCAACAAGGTCACCCGCGAGCGGATCGAGTACGGCTATCGCTCGGCGCACGAGCCCGGCGCGGAGCATGCCCTGATCGCCTTTATAACCGGGCGGCTGAACGTGCCGGTAGACGATGCGCTGGCGCGAACGGCGCAGCCCCTAGCCCTCTTCTGGGGGCGGCAGGCCAAGCTCACGCCGTTATCCGAGGCGGAGCGCTTGCTGGCGCTGCGGCCCGATGCCCGGCTGTTCGTCTTTGAGCGGACCGGGCTGGACCTGCTCAGCGAGCGGCCACAAGAGTTTCTGCAGCGCGCGTTCGAGGTGTTGGCCGGCCGGCCGGCGGGGATGGCCGGGGAGGAGGCTATGGCCCAGGTCGCGGCGGAGTGGGCCTAGTGGCTTGCCGCCCTGATTTCGCAGGCCTACACGGCGCCTCCAGTCGTCCGACGCACTCATCAAGGTCTCTGCGGGCCACTACTAGCCGGCGCAATCGGGGCTCGTGCCCAGTTGCGCGGAGCAGTGACCTATGCGATGCTCGCAGAATCCGCTCGGAGTGACATAAACAGACTCTGAGGGCGCCCTGGCTGGCGTGGCGATAGTCGCTTGACAAGAACGTCCATCGTGACTATAATCTGGTTCGCTTGTGAGTGATGTTGGGGCGCGAGGTCGGAACGCCGGTGCGCCCCAATTTGACGTCTGGCGTCGTTATGGTATAATCCACCCTCGCTACGCCGACGTAGCTCAACCGGCAGAGCAGCGGTTTTGTAAACCGCGGGTTGCGGGTTCAAGTCCCACCGTCGGCTTGAGCAGGTGAATGCCGGCGGGCCAGGGCGGCTCGCTACCGGACATACCATGTGGGCAGGTACCCAAGCGGCCAAAGGGGACTGACTGTAAATCAGTTGGCTCAGCCTTCGGAGGTTCGAATCCTTCCCTGCCCACCTATGTGATCCGTAATACGTGATACGCAAGGGGTCTGCGCGCATCACGCATTGCGGATCACTTACGCGTTACGTGTCACGTATTACGTGCGTGCCCGCCCACGTAGCTCAGCCGGTAGAGCACGTTCTTGGTAAGAACGGGGTCATGGGTTCAAGTCCCATCGTGGGCTTACTGGTACGCCTCTGGGCGGCGCTGTATGGCTTTACCGGTCGGGGCATCGGTTTCCAAGGCATGGGTTGCGTTTCAGCCAGGGCATAGCTTTGGCGCTGCATGCACCGGTTGATAGGAGGATGCAGTAGGATGGCGAAGGCCAAATTCGAGCGAACAAAGCCTCATCTTAACATAGGCACAATTGGTCATATCGACCATGGCAAGACGACCCTGACGGCGGCGATCACCAAGACGCTGTCCCTGAAGGGCTGGGCGGATTTCCGCGCATTCGAGAGCATCGACAACGCGCCGGAA
>DAOUGZ010000138.1:0-7645 GCA_034428955.1 Anaerolineae bacterium
CATGCGTTTGCAGCTGCTATCGATAACCCACGTGTCGACTCGAAGACCTATCGCCGGAGGCAAGAGCCAGTCAAAGAACATTCAACCCACCCCAAGAGCCAGTCTATTGCCTCCACAGTATACTCGCTCTCGGGCCAGTGTTCACCAAAAGTGCGGGAGAGCCCAGAATCACTGAACAACAACAATGAGGTCTGGCCCCGCTTTCGACTGTGACACTCGTGTGGGGTATCCCGCATCGCGGAATAGATCCTAGCGCATGCGAGTTGCATTACCCTCGAAGTACCGTCTGGGGTTGGCTTGGTACTCTGGCCAGCCGCAGTGTGCGAGGTTGAGTTTGCGAGCTCTCGGGGCACGTCCTCTACAGGTCCTGAGCACAACTCCTGTTTGCGCGCTTCTGCCTATTCTTGGCTCCAGCACTGCCCTCACCCTAAACGACGTTCCCCGCGTCGTACAAGTTACCTGGAGCATGAGGCCAATCCAGAATCTGAACCGCTTCTGGCCAGTTCGTTTGCGTCACCCGACCAATCCACGGCGCGCCATCGTTGACCGATGTGAGCGTGTCCACCCAGCCCAGGACTCGGCGCAACCCCTCAGCATAACTGGTAGGCCCCGAACCCATCCGAATTCCATACGCCAGCCACAAGCTAGACTGACAAAGTCTCGTCGCCCAGACCGTTCTCCTGGACGTGCACCCTGGGCGCAGAGACTTGCGCACTAGAGACGGCCGCCATTCCCGCTTTTCTCCACTCCTCATCGCGCAGACGCACCATTACGCCATCGCTGGAGATGTTCGCTTGGCCCTTGATAAGGCTACTACCCTGAGCGGCTCTTGACTGGCGTAGGTCTTTGCCACGCTCCGCCTCTCGCCCCTTCTCGACGCTCAGCACACGCCCTACCTCACGCAAGGCGCAACCGAGTCGGCTATGCGCTCACGGTAGAAGAGGAGTATCTCAGCATAAGTCAGGAACTGCGGCTTGCCAGCCGAGAGCATACATCAGAACTGAACTGTCCCAAAGCACAACTAACAGATATTGATAAAGCTATTGACAAGAAGGGCAATCTAAGGTATCCTGTATTCAGGCAATCGATTGCGGCAAAGGATTACCGCAATCGATTGCGGTAATCCTTTGCCGCAATCGATTGTTAGGAGGGCATGGTTGGTTCGTCTCAAGGATATCGCTGAGCGAGCAGGAGTCTCTACCACTACGGTGTCACACGTACTGAACAGCAGCCGCTACGTTCACCCTGCCACCGTCGAGCGTGTCCTCAAGGCGGTTAAGGATCTCAACTATAGGCCAAACATGCTCGCCCGCAGCCTCCGCCAAAGGCAGACCCATACGATCGGCCTCTTGGTCTCGGATATCGAGAATCCCTACTTTGCGGAAATGGCGCGCAGCATTGAGACAACGGCTTATGAGCGTGGCTACAACGTTATCCTCTGCAATACTGATGAGAGTCTGGCGAAAGAAGTGCTCTACGTCGACGTGCTCTTTGCCAAGCAGGTCGATGGCCTGATCCTGGCCCCGGCTCCAGGCGATCATTCCTTTCTTCAGGCGTACCTCAAGGACGGGGCGCAGGTGGTGTTCGTCAATCGCTACATCCCGGGCATTCCCGCTCCAGCCGTCATTTCCGATAACGAAGATGGTATGTACACCCTGGTCAGTCATCTTCTTGCGGATGGGCACCGTCGACTGGGCGTTATTGTGGGCCTTGAGGCCGTGACCACTACCCAGAGCCGTCTTGCTGGGCTGCGCCGTGCCCTGGAGGACCACGGACAGAAGCTCGATGATGTGTGGTACGTATGCGGCGGCGTGCGTCGGGAAGGCGGCTACCAGGCTGCCCGGGATCTGGCGCAGATGGCAGAGCCGCCAAGCGCCGTCATCGCCTTCAATATCATGACCCTGGAGGGTGTCATCCTCGGGTTACTCGAGAAGGCACCGCATCTCGTTGGCCGTATCGAGATCACCGGTTTTGGCTACTCGCCGGTGGCCTGCGCCTGCAGATCGTGCAAGTACTATGTGACGCAGCCCTCGTACGAGTTGGGCCGCGTGGCGGCGACCATGTTACTCGATGCTCTGATGAAAGAGGCCCCTCTTGAAGCGAGGCAGGTCGTGCTCAGCAGTCCTCTGGCGGGATTTGACCCCGATCCGAGTTCAGGCTTGGGACAGGCGACCCCCTCCAGGAACCCATCTCTCTATCAATAGGCACAGCGCTGTAGCTTTGCCGCCAGACGGGCTGATAGGTGCTTTGCGGTCGGTACACTCGGATCTGTTATCCTACTATCTCGGGAGGATCGGCTAGACATGGCAAGGCTGTATGACAAGATCTATGGTTGCATCGCCGCTTCGCGTATCGGCTCGTCGATGGGCACGCTTACCGAAGGCTGGAGCGTGGAGCGCATCAAAGAGATTTACGGGAAGGTCGAGTTCATGGAGGACCGTCCCTCGCGCATCAAAGAACCGGTGCGTCGCCGTGCCCAACAGTGGTCAGAGAAATACTTTTGGCACTATCCATACGACCGCAAGGCCGGCGAGACCGAGGACGGCATAGAGCGCCAGAAGCTGATCTGTACGGCGATCATCGAGAAGCGGGGCCGGATTACCGCCGCTGATTTGGCCCAGGTTGTAACACGCGATGTGGACGAGAAGCGTGACTTTGGCTATCGCATGTGGGTGGGCGACACATGGCTCTACCCCTTTGTCAAAGCAGGTGTGCCGGCTAACTATGTGGGCCTCTTTTCGGCCTGGCCGGGCATCGTCTCCTTCACCCGGGCCTGTCACCCCATCGGCCTCGTCAACGCTTGTAATCCCGACCAAGCAGCTCGTGATGCCTGGGAAGTGGGCATGATGTACCAGCCGACCTTCTCAACAGGTCTGCCCACTGCAGCCGCCTTTGTGGCCGGCATTGCCGAGGCCTGCAAGGCGGACTCGAACAAGGACTCAATCGTGGAGACCGTGCGCCGCTATTGTGGCGAGGCGGTGCTGCCCGAGATCGACGCCTGCCTCGAGGTGGCCAACAAGTACAACGATGTGTTCGAAATGCGCGAGGAGATGAACGAGCGCTACGCCGGACTGCCGGGCGATTTTGGTGAGGAACTCTTGGCCAAAGGCCTGGCCATCTTCTATGTCACTGCTGGCAACGTCCGCGACACCATCGTGGGCGGCGTGAACTTTGGCCGCGACACAGACTGCGTCACGGCTATTGCTGCGGGCTTTTCGGGTGCCTTCAGCGGCACGGACACTATCCCCGCCGAATGGATTGCCACGGTAGACAAGGCCGAGAAGGAAGCCGAGCACACCGTATCGCATCTCTCCTGCAAGGAGACCGCCGATGGCCTGTACGCCGCCGTCCTGAACGAGATTTCCCAGACCAGGCGTACACTGGCCGATCTGGACGCATCTATCGCCACGGCCTCGAGCCCGTCTCAAGAGATCAGAGCAGACTAGTCTGGAGGACAGCATGCCTACGCTTTACGAGAAGGTGTACGGTTGTCTGGCTGCTTCGCGCGTCGCTTCGGCGATGGGCGCGGCGGTGGAGGGCTGGAGCCCAGAGCGCATCAAAGAAACGCATGGCTTTGTGGATAAGCTCCTGCCCTATCAGCATTATGCCTACCGCGGCGTCGATTGGCAGCGCATGCCTGGTACCACCGAAGACGGCATCGAACGCCAGAAGCTGATGTGCCGCGCCATCATCGCCAAGCAGGACCGCATCACCGCTCAGGATCTGTACGATGCCCAGGTAGCAGTGCTCGACCTCGCCAAGATGTGGTATATGACCGAACCCGGCGACCAGCGCATCATGGGATTCATGAAGGCTGGCGTGCCAGCGGTGGAGGTGGGTCACCTGAGTGGTTGGCACGGCCTGAACGCCGTGGCACGGGCCAGCCACCCCATCGGCCTCATCAACGCTTGTGACCCCGATAGTGCAGTGCGCGACGTAGCCGATATTGGCCGGCTCTATTTTGTCCCCACCGACATCGCTTTGGTTTGGGCAGGCGTGTACGACGCGGCTATCGCCCTGGCCCTGCGCCCCGATGCCACTGTCGACTCGGTTATAAGCGGCGCACTGCACTATGCCACTGAACCGATGCGGAAAGAGATCGAGCGCGCGCTCGAGTGGGCGAAGATCGCCGATTACGAGGCGATGCGTGCCGAGTTCTACAAGGTCTACAACGGCGGCGGTATCCCCTACGCCGCCGCGACGGCCAGTGAGACCGTCACCAAGGCCCTGGCTATCTTTGTCCATGCCAAGGGTGACGCCAAGCGCGCTATCCTCGAGGGCGTCAACTTTGGTCGCGACACAGACTGCTTGGGTGCGATGGCTGGCGGCCTGGCGGGCGCCCTCTCGGGTATCGGTGCGGTACCGGAGGAGTGGGTGAAGCAGGTGGATACGGCCACGATGGCGAACCCTTACACGAACACACAGTGCACGATCAAGGAGCACGCTGACGGCATCTACCAGGCGTTGCAGACCCGCGCCCGCAGGATGCGCGAATTGGCCGATCTGCTGAGCTGAGGAGCCAGACAGCATTTACTAGAATATAGTGGTAGCCGCACTGCCGGCGTTCCTCGTTCCTTCGTTGTGCTGAGACGTGCAATGTGCAGTTAAGCGGTTGCGTAACCGCTTGCTTGTGGGCTCGCCAGGATTGCCAGGCACCGGCAGCAGGTGAAGAGCAGTAACGGAAAGGGGGTGTTCAGGGGGCAGGGAGCCCTCGGTACGGCCTGTGGTGGTTTCTCTTTCGCCAAGTAGGTTACCTAACCTGGGAGGATACAATGCACCGAAAAGTAACGCGCAGACAGTTCTTGGGTATGTCGGGGCTCACAGCCGCCGCCGCTCTCATGGCCGCCTGCGGAACGCCGGCACCGACAGCCCCCACGAGCGCACCCGCGACTGCAGCTCCGGCCGAGGCAACGACCGCTCCTACAGCGGCGCCTGCAGCGACCACTGCAGCCCCCTCTGCACCTGCGCAATACAAGGAAGCGCCCATGTTGGCCGACCTCGTCAAGGCTGGCAAGTTGCCGCCCGTCGAGAAACGCTTGCCTCCCAATCCTGTGGTGGTCGAGCCGACCAACATGATCGGCAAGTACGGCGGCACTATGTACTGCACCAGCATGGCCCCCGAAGTGGTAGGGGACATCCAGTTGGGTATGGTTACCGGCCTCTACCAGTTCAACCACGACCTCTCAGAGATGACTCCGTCGGTAGCTGAGCGCCACGAGTTCAGTGACGACTATACGAGCTGCACGATTTACCTCCGCAAGGGCATCTTCTGGTCCGATGGCGAGCCCTTTACCGCCGACGACATGATGTTCTACTTCGAGGATTGGCAGTTCGACAAGGATCTGTGTCCGACGATCAACTCGAACTGGCAGCCCAAGTCGGGCAGCCCGATGACGGTGACCAAGATTGACGACTACACGGTCAAGTTCGATTTTGGCGTTCCCTACCCTTCGTTTCCTTTGATCCACTACAGTGGCGGCCCGCTTACGCCCTGGCGGCCGAAGCACTTTATGAGCAAGTTTCACATCAAGTACAACCCTAACGCCGATGAGGAAGCCAAGGCTGCTGGGTTCAACAGTTGGATGGACCGCTTCAATAAAGTCCAAAGCATGGACTATGGTGCCCAGGATCCCGACATGCCCGTCCTCAGCCCATGGCGGCCAGTCAAGTCCGACAGCCAGGGCGTCGAGTTCGAGCGCAACCCATACTACTTCAAGGTCGACACTGAGGGAAACCAGCTCCCGTACGTTGATAGGGTTGTCATGGAGTATGTTTCTGACCTCGAGGTCGCGAACATGAAGGCCGTGTCTGGGGAGTTGACTGTGGCTGGCCTGGACCTCCTACTGTCCAACTATCCCGTGATCAAGGATGGCGAGCAGGCCGGCGACTATCGGACGGTGATGGTCTACAGCGAGCGTGGCTCCGATGGCGCGATCGCTTTCAATCAGGTGCACCCCGATCCGGTGTTGCGGGAGATCTTCAGAGATGTGCGATTCCGTCAGGCTATGTCGGTAGCCATCAACCGTGACGAGATCAACGAACTGGTCTTCCTTGGCCTTGGTACCCCACGCCAAGCCACCATCAATGACACCGCCAGCTTCTACAAGAAGGAATGGGGCGAAGCCTACGCCCAGTACGATGTGGAGTTGGCCAACAAACTGCTTGATGAGATGGGCCTCGATAAGAAAGGTCCCGACGGCATCCGCCTGCGCCCCGACGGCCAGCCCCTCGCATTCCAACTCGAGTATGTGAACCAAGAAGGTCCCAAGCAGGACATCTGTGAGTTGGTCGTCAAGCACTGGGCGCAGGTCGGCGTCAAGGCTGAAGCGGTAATGCGCGAAAAGGCCTACTTGACCGAGCGCCTTAACGCTATGGAGCATGATTGCTCAGCCTGGCATGTGGACCGCCAACTGGAGCGCATTGCCTGGGGCAACGGTTGGATGGGATCCAAACTTGGGCCAGGCGGCAACTCGATGATTACCTGGGCCAAGGGCTGGCGCGACTGGTTGCTGAGCGGCGGCACCAGGGGTGTCGAGCCGTCTCAGGAAGCCAAGGATGTAGAAGAGGTCTGGAACCAGTGGAGGGCCAGCCTCATCGGAACACCGGAGTACATGGACGCCGCCACCAGGACACACGGCTTGCTTGCCCAGAACCTGTGGGTCATTGGCACGGTTGGCCAGACGCCACAGCCGGTGATTGTTTCGAACAAGGTTGAGAACGTCTTCCCGTCCGAGGTCTTTGAAGGCACACAAAAGGTCTGGTGGGGCGCTGCAAACTATCAATGGTGCGCCTGGCGTGTAGAGCAGTGGTTCCTGAAGTGATGACTGCTTTTCGGCTGGTAGGCAAATGGCAGGGTCCGCGCCGGGCATAGACTCCACCTCCGGCATCCCTCGGGCACCATCCATCTCACGGCATGAGAGAGGTAAACAAGCTCCTCTCTCATGCCCCTACCCCGCCAGACCTCATCGGCTGATAGGAGACAGACAAGCGATGACGACGCTTTACGACAAGATCTATGGCTGTATCGCAGGCTCCAGGGTTGCCTCGGCGATGGCAGTGGCCACCGAGGGGTGGACGTATCAGGAGATCGAGGAGCGCTGGGGGCGGCTGGAGGGCTTTATCTCGCAGGAAGAGTTTGAGGCGTCGAGGGCGGCGAGGATGGCGGCGCGCCAGGTCGACGCCAACGGGCGTAAGCATCAGCCGCTGCCGACGTTGTGGAAACAGCCCCAAAGCAAATGGGTTCCCGGCGAGCGCCGTATCGGCATGACGGAGGATGGCATCGAGCGTCAGAAGATCCTGGCGGCCTGCATTATCGACAAGCGTGGCCGCATGACAGTTGAGGATTGGGCCGAGTTCGTCAAGGCCAGGGTCCGACGCGATCAGCATTTCGGCTATCTGTTCTGGATCGGCGACGAATACATCTATCCAATGGTGCAGGGGCAGGTAGAGCCTTGCTACACCGGCATGTTCTTCCCCTGGCCTGAGGGTCACGGCTTCGCTCGCGGTTCGCAGCCGCTGGGCATCATTAACGCGGGTAACCCCTGGCAGGCATCGCGCGACGCCCTCGATGTGGGCATGCTCCTCTACCCTCGCTATGGCGCCGGTATCTGGAGCGCTGCCTGCTATGACGCAGCTGTTGCCGAGG
>DAOUGZ010000139.1:0-38573 GCA_034428955.1 Anaerolineae bacterium
AAAGCGGCAGGCGGCCCGCAGCCGCCGCGCGCACAGGGGCCACGCCCGCGATCACCGCCCCCACATCGCCTTCAACGTCGGCATAGACGACCAACTGAGCCGGCGCAACCCAGCTCGCCAACGCCGCCACAAACTCTTTGCCGCTGCGCGCCCGGTTCGTCGCCGGCAGGCAATTCACCCACGTCGGCTGCTCGGCGCCCAGCCAGCGCAGGGCGAGAGACACCGCTGCTCCATCACCGGCGACACTGACCAGCGGCCCATGTCGTGTCGAATGGATCGTGATCGGCAGCGAGTCCGCTTGCCCGCGGACGGTGATCTCCTCTGAGCGAGTGCTGACCGGCTCCCATTGCCCAGCAAACTCGGCGCGCAGCAAGCCGTCCGTCGTCAAGCGCTCGGCGTACAGGTCGGCCGAGTCGGCTGCCGCCCCCGCCAGGCTCCAAGCGACGCTCTGGTTGCGCCCAATGAGGACCAACGGTACCCCGGGCAGGGTAGCGCCGGCCACATCGTAACCGCCGCCCACCAGGTGCATCTCGTACCACGTGGAGGGCATCGAGACCAACGTGCGCGGGGCCGCGGCCAGCACCGGCTTGCCGGTGGCAGACCGGTCACCGCTCAGCACAAGGCTGACGCCACCCGCACCCGGGTTGGCCGCCATCGGACCCGCATCCACAGCCTCCATCAGTAGCGGCTGGGCGCAGGCCGACAGGACCTCTGCCGCGGGCTCGGCCTTGCCTATCGCCGGGTCCAGCTCCGCTGCCCGCTCGACCCCGACCGCTCGCTCCAGCCGCGCACGGACGAGGTCTCCCACCCACTCTGCGCACTGGCTCCACTCATAGAGCCGGGCGCAGAGGAGCGTGTCTACCGGCTGCCAGGGCTCGGGGGTATGGCTGAGCAGGGCGAACTCGGGCGGCAACCGGCCGGCGTTCGTCTCCAGATAAGCATTCACACCGCGGGCATAGGCATTCAGCATGGCGCGTGTGGCGCCATCCAACGCCGCCCACTCGGCCTCGGCCGCCTGCGCCATGCCCAGCGTCCTGGCCAGCCGGTCACTGTCCAGCGCCTCCGGCCCCAGCACCTCGGCCAAGGTACCGCGAGCGCCGCGCCGGTTCATCTCCATCTGCCAGAAGCGCTCTTGCGCATGGACGTATCCCTGGGCCGCAAACAGATCTTCGTCGCTGCGGGCGTACACATGGGGCACCCCCCAACGATCGCGCAAGACCTCCACCGGCGCAGAAAGGCCGGGTACGCTGAGGCTGCCGCGCGTAGCCGACAGACCCAGGCGCCGGCAGGCATAGACGCCCGACCCCAACAAGAGCGACAAGACTACAACGATACAAATCGAGAGAAAAACGATCCTTCTTGCCTTCGGCATGGTCGCGTCCTTCAGATATCAACCGGTGCGCTGATCGCCAAAGCGGCAGGCGCCCCAGTGGCGCACAGCCGGCTTTGGCGATCTATGCTCCAATCGGTAGCATCGACAGCCTTCCGGTCGTCAGGCTCAGAAAGCAGGTCCGGCCGAAGCGCCACAGGCGAGGCGTTTCTGCCGGAGACGCTGCGAGGCGCCACCGGAACGGCGCATGCCGCGTAGATTAGCACAGCAGAGAGCACCCTGTCAAAGAAGACAGATGGGCGGCAAGACCTTGCCCGGGAAGACCGGCGCGGCTATAATAGGGCTCGTCCCAAAGGAAAGGACTACTTGGTGCACCCATGGTAAGGATTACTCGGCGACAATTCGTACGCACCCTGGGCCGCGCGGGTCTCGGCGCCGTCCTCGCCGGCCTGGCCGGTCCGCTCGGCTGCCGGCCCGCGGCGCGCAGGCTTGAGACCCTGCTCATTCAGGCCCCTCCCTCACCCCCCAGCCTCGCCCTGCTACGCCTGGCGCAACAAGGCGTGCCTGCCGACCTGGCTCAGGATCTGGACTTTCGTCTCTGGTCGACAGCCGACGAGATGCGCGCACGCATCACCAGCGGCCAAGCCCACTTTAGCGGCTTGCCGGTCAACGTGGCAACCACGTTGTATAATCGCGGCATCGGCCTGCAGTTGCTCGACGTCTACATCTGGGGCATCCTCTATCTCATTAGTAGCAACCCCCAGGTGAGGGGCTGGGAGGACCTGCGCGGAGAGACTGTGCTCATCCCCTTCCGTGGCGATCTGCCCGACATTCTGACCCAATACCTCCTCCACCGGCAGGGCCTGGAACTCGGCAAGGACATCCAGCCCCAGTACCTGAGCACTGCCCCGGAAGCCGCCCAACTCTTGGCTGCGGGGCGCGCGAGGCACGCCGTTCTGTCGGAGCCTTCCGCGACCCTGGCCGTGCTCAAAGCACAGGAAGGCCAGGTCTCTCTGCACCGCGTCATTGACTATAGCCAGGCCTGGGCCGAGGCGACCGGCCGTGCCGCGCGCATCCCCATGGCCGGCGTGGTGGCTACGTCGTCACTGATGCGCGAGCATCCGCGCCTCATCGCCTGGTTCCAGCAGGCCCACAGCAAGGCCACATCCTGGGTCGCTGAGAACCCGGACGATGCAGTCCAGATGGGCGCCGACGAGATTGAGGCCATTCCGCCCAGGGCAATGCGCGAGTCGATCTCGCACATCAAAGCCGAGGTCGTCGAGGCCGGCCAGGCACGGGAGGAGATCGAATTCTTCCTGTCCGAGATGTACTCGCTCTCGCCGGGTCTGATCGGCGGCCGGCTGCCGCCCGACGAGTTCTACTATCATGCCTAAGCCGTGTTGGCGTACTCGAAGATGGTTACAGAGCGCTGCCGTTCCGGCAGCGCTCACCCTGCTCCTCGTCGCCTGGGGCGGTCTGGCTACCCGTTACCCGCTGGCAGTGATGCCATCCCCGCTTGAGGTGCTCCGCGCCCTGACCCACCTGGCCGTAGAGGGCACGCTTTGGCACGAATTGTGGGTCAGCGTTTCTCGGCTGCTCGCCGCCTTTGGCCTGGGCGTGCTGTTGGGCACCACTCTCGGCCTGCTCGCCGGCCAGTCGGAACTCGTCGCCGCCATGCTGCGCCCCATGATGGCCGTCGCCGCCGGCGCTCCCCCCATCTCGTGGATCGTCCTGGCGCTGATCTGGTTCGGCACCGGCAACCTCACACCAATCCTGGTGGCCCTGGTAGTCACCGTGCCGGTGGTGTTCACGGCCACACTGGGGGGCGTGCGCGCTCTGGACCGGGAACTCTTGGCCATGATCCAGGTGTTTGGGTTGCGCGGCCGCCAAAGGCTCAGCGAGTTCTACCTGCCGGCCCTGGCCCCGCACTGGCTCTCCGGCCTGTCCGTCGGCGCCACCCTGACTGTACGCGTGGGCATCATGGGCGAGTTCCTGGCCAG
Organism: Anaerolineae bacterium; assembly: GCA_034428955.1. GTDB lineage: Bacteria > Chloroflexota > Anaerolineae > SpSt-313 > SpSt-313 > DAOUGZ01. The sequence continues at coordinate 3,331 of DAOUGZ010000139.1, forward strand.
CAACAGCGGCATCGGCAGCGCCATGGCCTTGGCGCGCACACAGCTCGATACGGCGACGGTCGTCGCCTGGGTGTTGGTAGGGCTGAGCATCCTCTTTGGCGCGGAAGGGCTGCTGCTCGGCCCGTTAAGCCGCCACCTGGCTAACTGGCGCAAGGGGGCTTGATGCTGTCGCTGGAGAACATATCCAAGGCCTTTGACAGCACTCAAGTGCTCAAAGACCTGACTCTGCGGGTTGGGGCGGAGGAAATCGTCTGCCTTCTCGGCCCGTCGGGCTGCGGCAAAACGACGACACTAAACATCCTCGCCGGGCTGATCGCGCCGGATTCCGGCCAGGTGCGCCGCCCACCGGGGCGCATCGGCTATGTCTTTCAGGAGCCCCGGCTCTTGCCCTGGCGGACTGCAGCGCAGAACCTGGCCCTCGGGCTGCAAGCAAGCGGCCTCTCGGCCGGCGAGCGAAAGTGCATAGCGGATGCCTACCTCGAGGGACTGGGATTGGCCAGGGTAGCCGGGCTCTATCCGCACCAGCTCAGTGGCGGCATGCGCCAGCGGGTAGCTCTGGGGCGCGCGCTGGCCATCGACCCGGCCTTTTTGCTCCTCGACGAGCCCTTCCGCTCGCTGGACGTGGCACTGCGCCACCAGCTCATCGCCTGGCTGCTTCAAGAGTGGCAACGACGCCCACGCCCGGTGCTCTTTGTGACCCACGACCCAACTGAAGCTGTATTAGCGGGCCAGCGCATCCTGGTGCTTGGGGCAAACCCAATGCACGTCCGAGAGGAGATCACCCTGCAGTCCACACCCGGCACCCGGCACCTCCATGATGCTGAGATGCTACAGGCCAGCGCACGGCTATACCAGCTACTGGTACTATACGCAGATGCCAATGGGCAGGACCTACCCACGGCGCGGCAGCCGCACCTGCCAGGACCTTTGTAGTACTGTATCACTCCCCTCGGGGCCAGGTTCTCAGAGTTTCTGTGAAGCACTGCCGGGCGTAATGCCGTCCGGATAAGAAAGGGCTCGCGCAATCTTTGGATTGCGCGAGCCCTATATTTGCTAGTGCAGAACGCTGTGCGCGGCCCCAGCCGCCACAGTCGCTGGAGCGATGGGGCTACTCAGCCCACCAGGTCTCGTCGCCGTTCCGCAGATACGCGTCCATGTCTGCGGCGGCGCGCTTGCCGGCACCCATGGCGCTGATAACCGTCGCGGCTCCGGTGACGATGTCGCCGCCGGCCCAGACCCGTTCAAGCCTGGTGCGCCCGGTCGCCTCGTTGGCCACCACAGTCCCATAGCGCGAGCGCTCCATGCCCGTGGCCTGGCTAAAGACCATCGGGTTCGGGCGCGTCCCTAGCGCCATGATGACCATGTCCACGTCCATATCGAACTCGGAGCCCGCAATCGGGATAGGCCGCCGGCGCCCGGAGGCATCCGGCTCGCCAAGCTCCATACGGATGCAGCGCAGCCCGCGCACCCACTGCTTCTCGTCGCCCAGGACCTCGATCGGGTTGGTCAGAAAGTCAAAGACCACGCCCTCTTCCTCAGCGTTCTCGGCCTCTTCGGCCCGCGCCGGGACCTCCTGTCGCGAGCGCCGGTACACAATGTGCACCTCTTCAGCGCCCAGACGCAGCGCCGTACGCGAAGCGTCCATAGCCACGTTTCCAGCGCCCACAACGGCAACCCGCTTGCCCACTTTGATCGGCGTATCGTACTCGGGGAAGCGATACGCTTTCATCAAGTTGTTGCGGGTCAGGAACTCGTTGGCCGAGAGAACGCCGTTCAGGTTCTCACCCGGGATGTCCATAAACATCGGCAAACCGGCCCCCGTGCCCAGGAAGATGGCATCATAGCCCTCCTCCAGCAATTCGTTCACAGTGTTGATCTTGCCGACGACGGCGTTCAGCCTGATCTCTACGCCCAGGCTGCGCACATAGTCGACCTCGGCCTGCACGATATCCTTGGGCAAGCGAAACTCGGGAATGCCGTACATGAGCACGCCACCCGGCGCGTGCAGCGCCTCGAACACCGTTACCTCATGCCCATAGCGAGCCAGATCGCCCGCACAGGTCAGGCCTGCCGGGCCGGCGCCGATGACGGCCACGCGCTTGCCGGTGGAGGCGACCCTTGCCGGCACCTTCACTCCAAGCTGGCGCTCCGCATCGGCCACATAGCGCTCCAGGCGCCCAATGGCCACCGGCTCGCCCTTGCGCCCCAAGATGCAACGAGCCTCGCATTGCGACTCCTGCGGGCACACGCGCCCACAGATAGCCGGCAGGTTGTTCTTGTCCTTCAGCAACTCGGCGGACGTTGCCAGGTCTCCGTCGCGCAGCGCCCCGATAAACTCTGGAATGCGAACTTGAACGGGGCACCCCTCAACACAAGCCGGCTTTTTGCACTGCAGGCAGCGGTTGGCCTCGATCATGGCCTGTTCTTCGCTATACCCCAGTGCCACCTCGTCAAAATTGTGCCGGCGAACCTCCGGCGCCTGACGCGGCATCTCCTGCCGCGGCATCTTTTCCTTGGGCATCTGCTGTTCCCCCTAATAGTGCTCAACACGAGCGCCGGCAGGCAGGCTCGCCTGCAGCGCCCGGATGCTGTCTGCCAGGGTCACCGTGACGCGACCCTAGTAGTGGCCCGCAGGGATTGTGATGGCTCCGCCAAGGGGTGGCGCCAACCGACAAAAGGCGCCATGTAGGCCATCGCAATCAATGCGGCAGACCACTAGTGTTGATGGCCCTCACCGCTACACGACGCGCACCGGTCCTGGTAGAGTTGCATAGCGCGCTTTTCCTCATCCAGGTAGATGCGCTGCCGTTCCAGCAGCAGGTTCCAGTTGACCTCATGGCCGTCGAACTCGGGGCCATCCACACACACGAAACGGGTCTTGCCGCCCACCTCAACCCGGCAGGCACCGCACATACCCGTACCATCGACCATAATGGTGTTCAGGCTGACAATTGTCTTGACGCCGAAGGGACGACTGGTCGCGGCTACGAATTTCATCATAATAGCTGGCCCAATGCCCCAGATGCGCTTCACCGGGGTTCCGGCCTCCAGGATCTCTTTCTCCGGCACGGTGACCAACGCCTTGCGGCCGTAAGAGCCATCATCGGTGGTCACGATGAGCTCGTCGCTCACCTCGCGCATGCGCTCTTCCCAGAAGAGCAGATCCTTGCTTCGGGCACCGATGATCGAGATGACCTTGTTGCCCGCCTGCTTGAGAGCGCGCGCGATTGGGTAGATAGGGGCTATCCCAACACCACCCCCGATCATCATCACGGTGCCGAGATTCTCAATCTCGCTGGGCTCGCCCAGGGGGCCCGTGAACGCGAACAACTCGTCCCCGGCCTTCATCGTGCCGAGCAAGCGAGTCGTCTTGCCGACCTCCTGGAAGATGATCGTGATCGTCCCGGCCTCACGGTCGAAATCGGCAATGGTGAGGGGGATACGCTCCCCGTTCTCCTCGGCGATCACGATAACGAACTGACCTGGCTGGGCCTTGCGGGCCACATCGGGAGCCTCGATGACAAACAACTTGGTCACCGGGGCCAGGTCTTCCCTGGCTACGATGCGATACACGGACGAACCTCCTTGATTCCCATTACCCCCTGGCCCACAAAGACTGCTGACCGGCGCCAGCGGGAGGCGCAGTATGGGCCATCCTATCAACCGGTGCGGTGATCGCTAAAGCGGCAGGCGCTGCAGCAGCGCGCAACCAGCTTGAGCCATCTATGCTCCAACCGGTAATCATGCGGTCAGCCGGTGGCAACGCGAACTACCGGGCTGACATGCCATCAGGCCGTGACATTATAGGGCGCGCTGTCGGCGCTGTCAAACGCTTGCGTCAAGTGCACACTATGCGCAACCTCGGTAACGGCCTGAGTCCCGTTTGTGACATTCTGCACAATCTTGTCGATCCTGTCAAATGGCCGTCCGGCACCGTGGTGGGCAGGCATGAAGAAGCGATGGCCCAGGCTAAATTCGCCTCGGACCATCGCCCTTCAAGGTCCTATCCGTAACGACGGATCCCATCCACGCTGGTCGCTACTGCCCCAGTTCCGCCACCTGCCGCAAGAGCCCAAGCAGGCCAAGAGCCACTCGCGCAACATCGGGCAGGCCGATAGCGATGCGTGGGCGTGCCTCGCCGATCTCCTCGACCTGACGGACCAGCGCCCGCCGGTATGCCCACACCAGTGTGCCGCCGATCAGAGCGCCGGCAACCACCCCCAGGCCAATAGCCAGGGAATCGTCATTGCGCGCCTCGGGCAGGCGTGTCTCCTCCACGACAATATCCGTGCTCATCTGTTACCTCCTTCTTAGGGCTGCAGTGCCGGCCTGCAAGCCGGCCCGCAGGCCGGAGAGGAAGAGAATCGGCGCCAGCAGCCACCGCATGAGGGTATTCACCCCCAGACCGAACTGTACCAGATAGCTATGGGCCAGGCGCATCCACCGCCGCACCTCCGGCAGTAGGCGTCGCATGCCCTTGACCGCCCCATAGAGCGCGGCCAAAGGGATCAGACTCAGCACAATGTACTCCACCGCCAGGATGATGACGGCGATATTGCGACCCAGTTCCAGAGTCATTGCTGATCCATCCTCCGTACCTATGAACAGCTTGCCGCATGGGCAAGCACCGGCCTGCCTCGCCGCTACAGCAACTCGATTTCGTAATCCTCAAGAACGATGTCGAGCCGCTGCCCTTCTACCCACTGGACCACGCGCGTCAGCAGCCCGTGTGTATATGCCGGATCGTTGGATACGGCGGCCACTCCAAGTTCGGCAGCCTGCCAGCGATCCTGATCGCCTACCTCGGCGATGGAAACGTTGAACTCGTTGCGCACCCGCGCCATCAGCGATTTGAGCACCCTCCGCTTGCCCTTCAGTGAGTCAACGCCCGGCAGGTCCAGATAAATCGTGCATGCTCCGATGACCATGCCGCCAAGCCCTCCTCCTGGCCTTATGTCATCCCCCGGCACTGCCCAGGGCAGGGCCTGAGCGGGTTCTGCAAGCCTCCCACTGTGGCTATTCCCAGCGCGGGTCCTCACCTGTCGTGGCGGCCGGTCCCACCGCAGTATCCATTCGGCCTAGGGCGCAGCACCGGCCGCCTGCAACGCCCTCCAGACGCGCTCCGGCGTGGCCGGCAATTCGCTCACCCAGGCCCCGGTCGCATCATGGATCGCGTTGAGGATCGCCGGCGCGGTCGGCAACGTGGGCGTCTCGCCAAGCCCAGTCGCCCCATAGGGACCGTTCGGGTCGGGCACCTCAGTCAAAATGCTCTCCAGGCGGCGAGGCATATCGGCCACCGTCGGCACCTTGTACTCGCTAAGGTGTGCCGTCCGGATCTGCCCATCGACCTGGACAAACTCTTCGCTCAGCGCATAGCCCACGCCCATATGCACGCCGCCGGCCACCTGCCCCAGGCAAAGCTGCGGGTTCACCGCCCGGCCCGCGTTGTTGGCGGCGTGCAGAGCCACAAGATCAACGGCGCCCGTCTCCATATCCACATCCACCACAGCAATCTGTGTGCCATAGGTGTAGGATATGTGAGGTTCGCAGTGGCCATCCTGCAGGTTATAGGCCGTGGTCCTGCGGGTCTGCAGACCCTCGAATGTGGCCTCGGCCACCACATGGTCGGGCCTCTCTCCGGCCGCCAGCAGGGCTTCCCGTCTCTCCAGCGCTGCGCGACAGGCAGCAACCACAGCGCGGCCCGTGGCGAACGTGTGTCGCGAGGCCGAACTGGAGCCGGCATTGGGCGAAGAGACCGTATCCACCGGAGCCAGGTGCACCGCTTCCAGGGGGATGCCCAGAGCCTGCGCCGCCAACTGGGCCAATGCCGTCGTCACCCCCTGCCCCACATCCACCGCCGCCGCGCGCACCAGGGCGCCCGCAACCGCACCGTCCGCACCCAACTCTAGCTCCACCACGGCCGTAGAGCGATCCGGGAAGCCGAAACTGTAGGCTACATTCTTGTAGGCGCAGGCCACCCCAACCCCGCGGCGCACGTGGCTGCCTGCGGACTTTGGAGCATCCGGTCGCCTCCAGCCCGTGGACGTCTCCCGCCAGCCCGCGGACTTGGCCGCTGCGTGCAGTGTCTCCTTGGCCGCTGTGCCCGCGGGCATCCGGTTCCCGGTCACTGCCACGGCCCCCTCACTGAGCAGATTGCGCATGCGTATCTCGACCGGGTCCATCCCCAGCGCGGCGGCCAGCCTGTCCATCTGCAGTTCATAGCCCACGGGTGGCTGGGTAGCGCCAAAGCCGCGCATGGCCATGGTCACCGCATTGTTGGTGTGAACGGCGTACCCATCCAGCCGGGCATTGGGCACGGCGTAGGGCCCAGCCAGGAAACTCACGGCGTTCTGCAACACCGGCACGCTGCTCGAAGCATAGGCGCCGGCATCCAGAACTGCTTCCACCTCAACGGCGGTCAACCTGCCCTCCCGCGTCGCACCCCAGCGATGGCACATAGCGAATGGATGGCGCTTGCCGTGCCCACGGATGGACTCTTCCCGCGTCCAGACCATTTTCACCGGGCGCCGCAGTCGCCAAGCCGCCAAGGCCACCAGGATCTGCACCGAGACGTCCTCGCGCCCACCAAAAGCACCGCCCACCGCCGGCACAATCTCGCGCACCTGGTCTTCGGGCAGGGCCAGGGCATGGGCAATCTGCCGGACGTCATCCTGCGGCCACTGCGCCGCGCAGATGACGGCGATGCGTCCGTCATCATCCACAAAGCCCAGGCCGGCCTCCGGCTGCAGATAGGCATGCTCTACGAACGGCGTGTGGTATGTGCCTTCGATGATGACATCGGCCTGGGCAAACCCTGCCTCAATGTCACCACGGCGAACATAGATGTGCCGCAGGATGTTCGAAGAGCGCTCCTCATGGACCAACGGCGCCCCCAGCTTCATAGCCTCGCGTGGGTCGCTTACCGTCGCCAGTTGCTCATACTCCACCTCAACCAGACATCGCCCCTCCTCGGCAGCCCGGAGCGACTCGCCGACCACGACGGCCACGCGGTCGCCCAGCCAGCGCACCTTGTCGCAGGCCAGCACCAGCTGGTCATACTCATTGAGGCCATACTCGTTGACCGGCACATCCCGATGCGTGAGGACGGCCACCACTCCCGGCACGGTCAGGGCAGAAGACACATCGATGCTGCGTATCCGTGCATGCGGATGCCCCGCCCACACCACCACCGCATGGAGCATGCCGGGCATGGCGAAATCCTGCGGGTAGCGGGCTACGCCTTGCACCTTGGCGCGGATATCCAGGCGCTCGGCACTGCGGCCCACCATGCCACCCTTCACCCAACTCCTCCGCTGGCCGCAAGTCGCTCCACCGCCAGCGCGACGGCTTCCTTGATCTGGTAATAGCCCGTACAGCGACAGAGATTTCCGGCCAGGGCCTCCTCGATCTCTTGCGCAGTAGGTCGCGGATTGTGTATTAACAGCCCCTTCACCACCATGACAAATCCCGGGGTGCAGTAGCCGCACTGAGCGGCCGCCCTCTCCGCAAAGGCTTGCTGGATTACGTCCAACTCGCCGTCACACCCCAGGCCCTCAATGGTCAGTATCTCGCGGCCCTCGGCCTTGAGCGCAGGGTAGAGGCAGGAGACAACCGCCTGGCCGTCCACAAGGACGGTACAGGCACCGCACTCCCCCTCTCGGCAGCCGATCTTGGTGCCCGTCAACCCCAGGCGATCACGGAGGACGTCGGCCAGGATGTCGTCGGGCTCCACACTCACCGAGGTGGGTTCGCCGTTCACTACCATGCGCACGGTCCGCATAGAGACACCTCCAGCCCCTCCGTCACCGGCCTCGGGGCGCCACCGCAACACGTTCGAGGGCTCGGCGCACCAGAACCGTCGCCAGCGCTAGGCGATACTTACCCGCCCCTCGCAGCAGGCTATCGCGGGGATGGCAACAGGAGGCCACCCGCGCCGCCGCCTCGCGAATGACCTCCGGCCCGGGCGCCTGCCCCTCCAGAAAGGCCTCGACCTCGCAAAGCCGCAGCGACCGGGTATCCACAGGGCTGATCGCTATCCGCACGTCATGCAGGCGCCCATCCCGAAGCGCCCCCACGGCAGCGACGTTCATTATCGGCAGGGCATGCACCTTGCGCAATGCCAGGCGCTCATGGGCAGAGCCATACTCCGGGCCAAGCGCCCGGAAGCGCAGGTGCGTGACCATCTCCGCACAGGGATTCACCCGGCAGAGGCCGCCCCCTTGGCGCAGTTCATCTACGGGAAGGCGATAGCTGCCGTCGCTATCGGCCACCTGCGCCTCAGCCTCGAGCGCAATCAGCGCCAGCGCAGCATCGGCCGCCGGTAGGGCAGTAATCAGGTTGCCGGTCAGGGTGCCCACATTCCGGACCTGCGGCCCAGCAATGATGCGGCAGGCATCGGCCAGCAGCCGACCGCGGCGCTGCAGCAACGGGCTGGTCGCCGCCTGGGCGTGCGTGACGTTGGCCCCCAGCACAACCCAGTCCCCATCCTCCTCGATACGGTCCAACCCGGGGATGCGCGTCACATCGACCAGCACGCGAGCCGGGCGCTTGCCGCGCCCATACTGGGTCAGCAGGTCCGTTCCGCCGGCGATCAGGCGCGCCTCTCCGCCGTGCTCGGACAGCAACCGCAGCGCCTCGCCGACCGATGCCGCGAAGAGGTAGTCGCTCCACACTGCGGCGCCCTCCTACGAGTGCTCCGGAGACTCTGGGTAGTTGTGTAACGCACAGCCCAGATGCGCTCACGTGTCGCGTCTCACCTGCCGCACTATACCGCGCCCACAGGCAATGGTCAAGCGAAATGGCCGCGCGTCGTCTGGCCGGGCGATTGCGCCCCGAACAGAGGAGAACACCCGCTCTCGCCGACATACTCTCAGAGCCGGCCGGCATCATCTTTGACTGAATCTACACCAAACACGCGCTATGGGCAAGCCCTACGCTCACAGAGTCTGCGACTTGCGCCGCATCACGATCTCTGCGCCTCGCTCTGCGGAGCGATGCTCACTCGACCTTGCCTACTTTACGAGACTCGCTTTTTCTACTACAATAGAAGTGCCGTTATGCGCCGCCCACAAACTGGGCACAGGTTGAAAGGGAGGTTCATCGTCATGGCCGAGTCCTACTCGCCGGCACCCGCCGCAGCCGAGCCCTCCAGCAACGAACGACTGCTGGCCGCGCTCTGCTACCCGCTCTTCCCTCTCGTCTCGCTCTTCATCCTCTTGGTTGAGGAGCACAAGAACAAGGCCTTTGAGCGCTACCACGCCATCCAGTCGCTTGGCGCCGGGGTTGTCCTCTGGGTCATCGTCATGATCCTGTCCATCATCGTTCCAGTCATCACCTTCGGAGTCGGTGCGCTCTGCGTGCCCTTCCTGGTGATACTCCCGTACGTGCCCTTCCTCTACTGGGCCTACCAGGCCTACCAGGGCAAGAGCTTTGAGGTGCCGGTCGTGACCAAGTTCATGCGCGGCCAGAAGTGGCTCTAGGCGCTACAGCAGAGTCTGGCTGGTTCACCACTTGCAGGTTCAAAGAGACTCCCGGTCGGCGACAGCCGCCGGGAGTCTCTGCCTCTGGCAGCGCTTGCTCCACCCAGTCGGTTACTGAGGCTTGCACCTACCCCTGCGCTGCACTATAATAGCTCCGCTTTCCCAGATTCCGGCCGTTCCCCTTGCCCGACGCGCAACAAAGGAGCCATTGTGCCCGTCATGACCAAGCGCTGGCAACTGCCCCAAGAGGCGCCGGCCAGCTTTCACACCGCGCTCCCGGATGTAGCCCCCCTGGTGCGCCAGGTGCTCTTTGCTCGCGGCTTTGCCTCACCCCAGGCCGTTCGCACCTTCCTGGCCGGGGAGTCTGAGCACGCCAACCCTTTCGACCTGCCACAGATGAGCATCTTGGTGGATCGCCTGCGCCGCGCCATACGAGACGGGGAACAGATCGCTGTGTACGGCGACTATGACGTAGACGGTATCACAGCAACGGTGGTCTTGACGGCCACGCTGCGGGCGCTGGGCGGGCACGTGCGACCCTACATTCCACATCGCATGACGGAAGAGTACGGGCTCAACCGAGCGGCCTTGGCCCACCTGCGGAAAGAGGGTGTCACCGTCGTCGTGACGGTAGACTGCGGCATCCGCTCAGTTGACGAGATTGCCTACGGGCGCACTCTGGGGCTCGATATCCTGGTCACCGACCATCACTCTGTGCCAGAGATCCTGCCCGATGCCGCCGCTCTGGTGAACCCCAAGCTGCCGGGCTCGCGCTACCCCTTCAGCCAACTGGCAGGCGTCGGAGTAGCCTACCGCGTGGCCCAAGCCTTGCTGCGGGTCGCTCGGCGCACTGCCCGGCGGGGCGACCCGCCGATAGAACTCGAGGAGGAGTCCTTCCTGGACCTGGTAGCCCTCGGCACCGTTGCCGACCTGGTGCCTCTGGTCGGCGAGAATCGCTGCCTGGTGCGTAAGGGGCTGCAATACCTCAACCGCACCTCACGACCGGGGTTGCTGGCGCTGATGGAGGTCGCCGGCATTTCCCGCGGCGAAGTGGATAGCGAGCGCATCGCCTTCGGCATGGCGCCCCGCCTCAACGCTGCCGGGCGTATCGATACAGCCCTCTATGCCTACGAGTTGCTCTCGGCTGAGGATGAGACCAGAGCCCGCGAGCTGGCGCAGGGCCTGCAGGAACTCAACCAGGAGAGGCAGCACCTGACGGACGAATTGAGCAACCTGGCACGCGAAACATGGCGAGTGGGCCCCGATCAGCCTCTACTCTTCGTGGCCGGCCCTGGCTTTCACAAGGGAATCGTCGGCCTGGTTGCCAGCCGGCTGACCGAAGAGTTCTACCGCCCATCGGTAGTGATCGAGACCGACGGCGACCACTGCCGCGGCTCGGCCCGTAGCATCCCCGAGTTCAACATCACAGAGGCCCTGGGGGAATGTGCGGACCTGCTCACCCGTTACGGGGGGCACGCCATGGCCGCCGGGTTCTCCCTGAGCAGCGACAACCTGGATGCCTTTCAGGAGCGCCTGCTCAACGTGGCGCGCTCGCGACTGGCCGGCATCGAACTCGTACCAACAGTCGCTGTGGATGCAGTCTGGCCTCTGGCCGGCACCAATTGGGATACGGCCCGCGCCCTCGATGACCTGCGCCCCTTCGGCCAGGAGCATCCGGCGCCGACATTGGTCAGCCAGGGCGTACAAGTCCGCGATGCGCGGGTAGTCGGCCGGGGCCACCTCAAGCTGCGGGTTAGCGACGGGCAGCTAGTGTGGGACGCGATCGCCTTCCGGCAAGGCGATGCCTTCGCCAACCTCCCGCCAAGGCTCGACCTGGCCTACAACCTGGGCGTGCAATACTGGCAGGGCGAGCGTCGTCTGCAGCTCGTGGTCAAAGATATTCATCCCGCTGGCGCAAGTTGATTTGGGCCTGCGAACACCGCCCATACCGGTTTCATCAAAAGGGGCAGGAGACCGTCTGCCATGGCCGAACTGACGAACTGGCCGCCGCTTTCGCCGCTGAGCGGCCGCGATAGAGACGTGGAGGAATTGGCTCGCGCTGCCGGAGAAGGACGCTGCCTGTCTCTCGTGGGCATGAGCAACATCGGCAAATCCTTCGTCATGCGGGCGCTCTGCCGCCAGGGCAGTGCCGGTTCGCCTGCGGTCTTTATCTACATCGACTGCAACCGCATGGTCGAATTCACCGACCAGGGCTTCTACGAGCTGGTCCTCCGCTGCATCAAGGGTGACCTGGCAGACGCGGGGGCCGCGCCGGCATTGCTTGACAGCCTCGAGCAGTGCTACGGGGAGGTCGTCGCCCCCAGCACCCCCTTCCTCGCGCACCTGCGCTTCAGCGATGGGCTGGCCGCCGCTTGCGAGCAGTCCGCCCAGCCGCTGATCCTCGTCCTCGACGAGTTCGATGAGGTCATGCAGGGCATCGGAGACCGGGTGCTCCTCAATCTCCGCGCGCTGCGCGACACATACCCTTCCAAACTCTGCTATGTCACCGCTACTCGCCGGCGACTGGGCGCGCTTCGTCGCAGTCACGGGTCCGGCGAGTTTGCCGAGCTCTTTGTCCGACACACGCGCTATCTGCCCCCGCTGGGTGCCGAAGCGTCCGCTGCCCTGCTGGGCGAGTGGGCCACGACGGGTGGATTATCGATCCGACCCGCAGACGAGCCACTCATCGCAGAGAACGCCGGCGGGCACCCGGCGCTCCTGAGCGCAGTCTGCCAGGTCCTGGATAGGCTGCGCGCCGAAGCCCAGGCTATCGGGCGTCCACTCTCGGTCACCCAGATCCACGAGCAGTTGGACTCTGACGTTGCCTGCCAGGCGGAATGCGCCAAGCTCTGGCAGGAACTGGACGCAGAGGAGCGCATCGCCCTTCTGCAGGCCGCCCCGGCATCCTCCGCTGAGGACTCGCCCGCCCGACGCTCCCTGGTCGAGCGCCACCTCGTCCGCCGCGATGAGCCGGGGCTTGTGCCGTTTTGCCGCCTATTCACGACTTTTGTCCGGCGGCAGCGCATTGCCCAGCAGGCAGATCAGCGCGGCGTGCGCGTGGACGTAGAGGCGGGCGACGTGTGGGTCGACGGGCGCCAGGTACCGCCACTGACCGAGCTCGAATACCGGCTCTTGCTGCTGCTCTATGGCCACCTGGACAAAATCGTCGACAAATACACTGTCGTTGAAGCGGTCTGGGGCCAATCGTACATCGATCAGGTCGATGACTCGCGCATCGAAAAGCTGGTCAGCCGTCTGCGCCAAAAACTCGAACCCGATTCCTCCGAACCACGCTATCTGCTCACGGTCCGCGGCCGCGGCTACAGGCTGATCAGCCCATAGTGCCCGGCCCCCCACCGGGCCTCGCCGCAAGACGGCAGGCTTGGCTCCCCCTCGCAAGCGCCGCTGACCTGCGGGAGGACCGGTTGTCAGCTACCCGTCAGCCGCATTTCAGGAAGCCACGGCCCATTCATGGTATCCTGTACGCAAAGCAGCACTGCGCTGCACCGTTGGTGAGAACCCCATCCGTCGGCGCTAAAGCAAAGACGGAGGGAAAAGAAGGAGGCACCCCATGGCATCGCTCTTGGAGCGCGTCGGCACGCTTATCTCGGCGAATGTACACTGGCTGGTTACCCGGGCCATGAAGGCTAACAGCATGGCGGTGGTCGATGAGTACATCCGCCGCGTCGAAGACAACCTCGAAGCCCTCGAAGATGCGGCGGCCACCGTTGGCGGTGAGGTCAAGACCCTCCAGCGCAAGCACACAGAGTACCAGGCCAAGGCCGAAGAGCTGGACCGCAACATCGATCTCTTCCTGAAGCAGGGCAAAGAGCAATTGGCAGTCGCCGCTCAGAGCCGCTACAACACGTTCAAGCGCCTGGCAGATAGCTATCGCGAGCAGTACGAGGCTCAGGAGATCGAGTTCCAAAAGCTTCTCGACGCCAAGCTCAAGCTGGAAGCCAAGCTGACCGAGATCCGCCAGGAGCGAGTCGAACTCCAGGCCAAGCTCGAGCTGGCCAAGTCCAAGGAGCTGACGCACAAGGCAGTTGAGGGAGTCGCCGGTGTTACGTCGGCCGACGAGGGCCTCGCAGCTATGCGCGAAGAGATCCAGAAGCGCCTGGACAAGGCAGCCGCCCAGGGCGAAATCGACGCCTCGCGCCTGGACAACCAGATGGCTGAGGTCCTGGAGGAACACACGATCAACGCCCAGCTCGAAGAGCGCAAGCGCCGCCTGGGCCTCGGCCCTCAGGGCTGATCCGGCCCCAGGGTTGGGGGCATCTACCGATCATGCCGGCGTCGCCCTCTCATACACTCGGCCCGTTTGTAGGGCGCCGAGTATCGCCGTGCCGCGCGCAGGGTACGTACGACGCCCGTGCCCTGCGCGGGGTAGAGGCACAGCAAGGCTCTGCCTCTGCGGCCCCACCCCGGAATGGCCCACGAAGCGTCCGCGCCCCGTTCGCGCGGATGTTTCGTTGCCTGTACCTGTTACACCTGGGCCTTGAAAAAGCTGTTGTCCGCACACCCCCAGGCTCGTCGGGGAGCGTGCACCACGCCTCCTGCCGGAGGGATTGGCAATGAACCGAACTCGTCTGACATTCTTCATCATCCTCGCCGTGGCCCTGGTTGTGGTCGGCGCCTCGCTGATCATACGCCAGAGTGGCATCAAATCGCCCATCGCCCAGGCGCCGGCGACGCTCGAGGTGCGCGTTGTCTGCGCGCTCCCGGTCGAATCCTTCGTCCGGCAGGCAGCCGAGCAATACAATGCAGAGGGGCACAAGCTGGAGGGCCACCCCATCCAGGTTACGGTGATCCCCATGGATGGCCTGACCGCGATGGGCCGTTGGGAACGCGACGAGATGACGCCAATTCCCACCGTCTGGATTCCCGACAGCCGCTACCTGGTAGAGCTGGTCAACGCCACCTATAAGGAAAAGCTGGGGCGCGACGTCTTCCTCACCGGCGGCGAGTACCGTGCTCGCCCCATCGCCACATCGCTCTTCTGCTGGGGGATCTATGAGAGCCGGACCAACGTGCTCCGCGCCAAGTACTCGGAGATCAACTGGCGCGCCATCCACGATGCGGTCACCGCCAAGGGCGGCTGGCCCGAACTCGGCGGCGACCCGGCATGGGGCTACTTCAAGCTCGTGGTGCCCAACCCCCACAAGAACGTCGGCGGCCTGATGGCCATGGTAGCCGCCGCTGGCGAGTACTATGGCAAGACACGCATCGAAACCGGCGACGTCACCAACCCCGAGTTTCAGGCCTGGCTGAAGGAACTCATGGGCGCAGTGACCGACTTTTCCAGCCTCGGCGCCTACTCGGTGGAGAACCTGGCTCTCTTTGGTTACTCGATGGGTGATGGTGGCCAGCTCCTCGAGAGCGATCTGCTGCAGAACATGGCCGGCATACAGACCCGCTGGGAGGACCCGCTGGTCATCGTCTACCCCGAGTACCTGACCTGGTTCGACTTTCCGTTCACTATCTGGATGGGCGACGAGACGACCGCGTTGGAAAAGAACGCTGCTCTCGACTTTGAGCGCTACTTGCTGACACCGGACGTCCAGCGCCTGGCGATACAGAATGGTTTGCGCCCTGCCAACCCAGAAGTGGCCATCGGCGGGGAGGACTCGCTATTCGTGCGCTGGCAGGGGCAGGGCGTGGTCGGTGTCGTCCCGCGGAGTACGGCCATGCGCTCACCGGATCGCGACGTGCTGTTGGCGCTGCTACGCTGGTTTGATCTGAACGTCAGCGAGCACTGACAGGAGCGGATGCAATGCCCAAGCATACGACAAGACAGGCCCCGCGTTATCGCTGGGTGGCGCTCGGCTTCCTGCTGCTCATGATCGTGCTGCCGGTCTGCGCCTGCGCGCTGCTGCCTGGGGTCATCCGAAACTGGCAGGCAAAGAACGAGCCTGTGGTGCTCGAGGTTGCCTACTCGCCGGAGAAGGAAGACCTCTTCTGTGAACTGGTGTACGAGTTCGAAAAGGGCAAGCCACGCGTACCCGGGGGGCGGCCCATCGACATCCAGGTGACCGCGATGGAGCCTGACCTCATGGTCGAAGCCGCCCTCGAGGGCCGCTTCCAGGCCATCACACCCGACTCCTCGCTCTGGCTGACGCAGCTCGATCTGGCCCGTAGCACCCAGGAGGGCGAGGCGGTATCGCTCGGCCAGAGCGCATCCATGGTCGGCGAGGTCACCCGCTACGCCGTCAGCCCGGTGGTCATTGCCATGTGGGAGGATGTCGCGCACTCCATTGGCTACCCGGAGAAGAGCCTGGGCTGGAGCGACCTGCTGGGCAAGGCCCGGTCGGACCCCAACTTTAAGTGGAGCCATCCTTCCACCAGTTCGGCCGCCGGCTTGCTGGCGACCCTGGCCGAGTTCTATGCTGGGGCCGGCAAAACTCGCGGCCTGAGCAAGGATGATGCCCTGGCACAGAGCACGCTAGACTATGTTACCGCTCTGGAGCGGACGGTTCGTCACTACGGCGAGGGCGAGTGGGCGCTCATCCGGCAGATGCAGGAGAGCGGCCGGTCGTACCTGGATGCCGTGGTCGTCCAGGAACAGCTCGTTATCGACTTTAACCTCCATAGCAGGGATCGGTTGGTGGCCATCTACCCGGTCGAGGGCTCGCTCTGGGAGGACCATCCACTAGCCTTGCTCGAGCAGCCGGACCTGACCATCGAGCAGCGCCAGGCCTATGCGGCCCTCCGCGAGTTCCTGTTGTCGTCGCCGGCGCAACAACGCATCCTGCAGGCGGGCTACCGGCCGGTGGACCTGAGCATCTCACTGGACGACCCCGCGTCGCCGGACGGCTCGCCCATTACGCCGGCGAATGGCGTGGACCCGCTGCAGCCCAAGACGGTGCTCCAGATGCCCGGGGCCGGGGTCATGCAAGTGGTACGCGACGTTTGGTGGTACACCAAGCGCCAATCCAATGTCTACCTGGTGGCGGACACCTCCGGTAGCATGGATGGCGCCAAGTTGGAGGACGCCAAGCTGGCGCTGTCCACCTTCTTGGGCCAAATCCGGGGCGATACCGAACGGGTAGGTCTGATCAGCTTTGCCAGCCGCGTCAGCGAGGTTGTGCCCCTCGGCGAACTGGGGACGAACCGCGAACGACTTGCGCAAGGAATCGAAGGGCTTGAGGCCATGGGCAACACGGCCCTGCTTGATGCGGTGAGCCTGGCCTATCGCCAACTGCAGGCGCTGGACGACCGTGAGCGCATCAACGCCATCGTAGTCATGACCGATGGCCAGGAGAACGCCTCGCGGATCCGGCTGCCCGAGTTGGTGAGCCAGATCGAACTCGGCAACGAGGAGGGTACCCCTGTCGTCATCTTTTGCATCGCCTATGGCAGCGATGCGGACATGAGAACGATGCAGCGCATCGCGGACGCCGCCAAGGGGCAGGTCCGCCAAGGCGACCTGGACACTATCAAGCGGTTGTACCAGGTGCTCTCGGCTTATTTCTAGGCTATCAGCACGTGGCCATCGACCAACCCACCTGCTCTGCCGGACCACATGCCGGCCGGCGAGTGCGATACGCTGATAGCGGCCAAGGAGGTCACGTGGCCGGCGTAAGAAATAGGGATTCGCTGGAGACCCGGGCGCTCGGCGCCATGCTCAGCCACGCCGTCTTTCGTCTGGAAAGCGCGCTGACCATCGCCCTAACCATCGTGCTGATCTTTCTATACCCGGCGCCGTTCTATTGGTGGCGCTGGTGGTTCTGGCTGGTGTTGGGGGTCGCGGGCGAGGTACTAATCGTCGTCACCAGCCTCAGCGACGCCCACACAGGGCAGCAGGTCGTGGCCGATATGCTGCGCCGGCGCTGCAACCCAGGCGAGATCAAGAGCCGCGCGCTGCGTGAGCGCGTGGAGCGTGCGCTCGAATATCAGCATCGCATCAGCGAGGTGATCGCCCAAGCGCCCGCGACCATCCTGCGCGATCACCTGCAAGAAACAAACAACGGCATCGCCGACTGGATCACGAGCATCTTTAGCCTAGCCAAGCGGCTGGACGCCTATGAGCGCGACGACCTGCTCAAGCGCGACCGCAACACCGTTCAGGCGGCCCTACGGGAATTGGAGACCCGCCTGAGCCAGGAGGACGACGAGGCGGTGCGCGCTCAGATCGAGGAGGTCATCCGCAACCGCCGTCTGCAGAAGGACAATCTGGAGCGGCTGCAGAACACGATGGAGCGCGCCCAGTTCCAGCTAGAGACAACTCTGACGGCGCTAGGCACCGTCTACTCACAGATCATGCTGGCCGGTGCCAATGATATCGACTCGGCGCGCTCACGGCGCATCGGCGAGAGCATCCGTGAACAGGTGGCAACGCTCAACGACCTGCTTGCCGCCATGAAACAAGTCTACGCCACAAGGATCTAGCCCTCTGCCGGGGAGAAATACCTGGGCTGGAACCGGGCCGCGGCAGAGCGGAATGCCCGGCTGCAACCCAGGCACCGCACAGGGCGCGCCCCCTCCGGCAAGCTGCCAGACGCGGTTCCTTACTCTGTAGGGGAGCGGTCGCCACGCCCTGCCGCGGCTGGGGATACTCGAAGGAGTCATTAGGATGCGAAAGACCATCAACCTGCTCTGCCTGGCACTGATTCTTCTCTCGCTCGTCGGCTGCAGCAACGCACCGAGCAAGGGCGATGTCATCGTCTACGTTGCCGCGCCGCTATCGGGCTGGCAGGCCGAAGGCGGCCAGACGGTGGCCGGTGGGGTGCGGCTGATGGCCGAGCGGCTGAATCGCTCGGGTGGGCTGCTGGGCTACCGGGTGCAGGTAGTAGCGCTGGACGATGAGGCGGATAGCGAAGTGGCGGCGCAGATTGCCCAGCAGGTTGCCACCGGCCTCTCCAACGAGCGCGTGCTGGGTCTGATCGGCCACTACAACAGCGACCAGAGCGCCACAGGGCTCGAGATCTACAAGGACCTGCCCATCATCGTTATCACGCCCACCTCCACGGATGTGTCCCTCACCCAGCGCGGCTATCGCAACTTTTTCCGTGTGAATGCGACCGATGCCGCCCAGGCCCCGGCCGTCGCTCACTTCATGGTGGAGAAACTGGGCGCCAAGCGCATAGCTGTGGCCTATGCCGCCAACGGCTATGGGCGCGGTCTGCGCGACGAGATGCGCCGCGCTCTGCAATCATTGGGCATCGAGCCGGCAGCCGAGATCGAGATTCCAGAAGGCGCCCCAACCCAAGAGGTCGCCGTTGAGCAGATTGCCGCCCTGCAGCCCGATACGGTCTTTCTGGCCGGCTACGAGACGGAAGGCTATGTCCTGCTCCCCGAGTTGCGTGAGGCCGGCGTACAGGCCAACTTTGTGGCCTCGGACGGCTGCTTCCTCTACGAGTTCATCGACGGCTCGGGCCCTGCCGCCGAGGGGGCCTACGTCAGCGGCGTAACCCCAGACTCGGCCGCAGCCACCGACGACGCCTGGTGGAAAGAGTACCAGAGCGTCGAGGCCCGTAACCCGGGCACCTATAGCGTAGCCGGCTATACTGCTATGGCTGTCTTGGCTGAGGGCGTCAAGCAAGCCCGCAGCCTCGATGCCGAAAAGGTGGCAGATGCCCTGCGCCAGATCGAGTTCTCGTCGCCAATCGGGCCCATCGCCTACGATGAGCAGGGAGACCTGAAGCAGCAGACCATCTACATCTTTCAGGTCCAGGAAGGCGAGTTCGTCCAGATCCAGCCCGAGCCCTAGCCCTTTACCCTGCAATGAGGGTAGGGGACGGCTGTAGCGCATCAGACGCCGAGGGCGTAGAGGGATTATTCCTCCGTGCCCTCGGCGTTGTGCTGTCGGGCGTCAGGCAGGGTTGCCAGGCCGTCGGGCCGGATGGTATAATCCCAGGCTGCTATGAGGACAACATGCACCTGAACCAAGCCCTCGGCCTGCAGCAGCACGACGTGGTGGCCTTTGTCGGCGCCGGCGGCAAGACAACAGCCCTCTTTCGCCTGGCCTCCGAGTTGCTGGCCCAGCGCCTGCGGGTGGTGGCGACCACGACAACGCACATGTGGCCGCCCCCAGCAAGTGCTGGCTGGCCGTTGATCATCGAGGCCGATGCGGGGCTGCGCCGCGAGGCTGTGCTCCAAGCCCTGGCCGTGCACGGCCAGGCTTTAGCCGCAGCAGCGCTGGATCCGAGCGGCAGACTGATCGGCATCCCACCCGATAGAGTGGACGAGCTGGCCGCTCTTTGCGATGTGACTCTCGTGGAGAGCGACGGGGCCCGCAGCCGTTGCCTCAAAGCACCTGCGCCTCACGAGCCGGTGATCCCACCCAACGCCACCCTCGTTGTGCCGGTGGCCGGGCTGCAGGTCCTGGGGCAGCCACTCGACGAGGCCACCATCCACCGGTCCGAGCGGCTGGCGACGCTGCTTGGGCTGACGGTGGGCAGCCCTGTAACCGAGGAGTCCATCGCCCGCCTGTTGCTGCACGAGGAGGGAGCACTAAAGAGCGTCCCTTCACAGGCCCGTGTGGTGCCCTTTCTCAATCAGGCAGATAGCCCGAGTCGGCATGCTGCGGGGCGCACCATCGCATCGATGGTGCTGCGCCGCGGCCTCGGCGTGCATCAGGTTGCCGTCGGTGCGGCGCAGGTTGCCGCGTTCGCTACCGAGCGATGGACCGCCACAGCGGTGATTGTCCTGGCCGCAGGCGCTGCCCGCCGCTTCGGCGCGCTAAAGCAGGCGCAGAAATGGGGCGGGCAAGCGATGCTCTCGCGCGTGGTGGCCGCTGCGCTGGGCTCTCTGGCCGCAGAGGTGCGCGTGGTCCTCGGCTGCGGGGCCGAGCGGCTGCTCCCACTTCTGGCGGAACAGGCCTCGCCGCGCCTGCGGCACACGGTGAATCCGAACTGGGCGGCCGGGCTATCCACTTCGCTGCGCGCTGGGCTCCAGTCCCTCAGTAGCGGCATCGAGGCGGCCGTCTTTTGTCACGCCGACCAGCCGCTGCTCACGGCGACGCAGATTGACGCGCTTCTTCATCGGCACGCTGCGACGGGGGCGAGTATCGTGGCCTCTCACTACCATGGGGCACCGCGCTCGCCCACGCTCTTCTCGCGGCATCTGTTTGCCGAGCTAGGGGCGCAGACGGGCGACATCGGGGGGCGTCGCCTGCTCGAACGCTACCGCGAACAGGTCGAGTGGATCGAGGCCGATGAGGCCCTACCCTACGAAGACATCGATACACCCGCAGATTGGGCTCGTCTGCGGCGCGCTGTACAGAATGGGGAAACATGACGGCAACACTCAAGGAACTGCAAGCACTCTGCATCGACATGGATGGCGTACTCTACCGCGGGGAGACGGCTCTGCCCGGCGCCCGGGCCTTTCTGGCCTGGCTCACGGAGCGGCAATTCCCCTTCCTGCTACTGACCAACAACTCGACGCTGGATTCCCTCTCCTACCAGCAAAAGCTGGCGGGCATGGGCATCGACGTCCCTGCCGACCAGATCGTCACCTCAGCCTCAGCTACTGCCGACTATTTGGCGCGCAACTATGATGCACAAAGCAGGGTTTATATCATAGGAGAGCGTGGGCTCGAAGACAGTGTGGCCCACCGCGGCTTTACCATTACCAATCGTGAGCCCGATGTCGTTATCGTCGGTATGGACCGGCAACTCTGCTATGAGAAGCTGCGCATCGCCGGCCTGGCCATTCGCGCAGGAGCGCACTTTATCGCCACAAATCCGGACCGCACCCTCCCCACCGAAGCCGGCGACGCTCCCGGCGCAGGGGCTATCGTTGCGGCGCTGGTTGCGGCTACAGACAAGGCGCCGGTGGTGATCGGCAAGCCGGAGCCGGCGATGCTCGAGTTGGCCATCGCGCGCCTCGGCCGGCCGCCGCAGCGCACGGCCATGCTCGGGGATCGGCTGGAGACCGATATCCTGGGCGGGCAACGCCTCAGCATGCCCACCATCCTGGTGCTCTCTGGGGTCACCAAGTCGGCGCCCCCCGCAGATGCCGACATCCAGCCGACATGGGTCTTTAGCGGGCTCTCAGAGCTGCTCAAAGCCTGGCAGCGCTCCCTGGAGGCATAGCACACCTGCAATGCGCGAGCGCCAGGGGCACTCCGTAGCCGGCCCTGGACCGCGAGGGGCTCCACACGCGATGGTGACCCATTGCACGGACTTGGCCCCCTGGTCGGGCCGTCGGGCCGGCCGAGACTTTACATGGGAGTCTGCTTGTAGTATACTTGACCGACCGTGCAGGGTACTGCACAATGGAGGTTGCTACGGTGCCGTTCCCATTCTTTTTCGGTTACTACAACCTGCTCTACATTGTCTTTGGCCTGCCGGCGTTGTTGTTGGGCCTGTACGCACAGTACAAGGTTCGCTCAGCGTATGGCAACTACTCAAGGGTAGGCAATGGCCGGCGTCTCACAGGGGCTGACGCGGCGCGCTATCTCTTGCAGGCCAATGGCCTGGGCTACGTCAACATCGAGGGCATTCCCGGCGAACTCTCGGATCACTATGACCCGCGCAGCAAGACCTTGCGGCTCTCGGTCGGCGTAGGCCGGTCTGCCTCTGTCGCCGCGCTGGGGATCGTAGCCCACGAGGTCGGTCACGCCTTGCAGGATCAGCAAGCCTACCTGCCGCTGCGCATCAGGGCCGGGCTGGTGCCCATCCTGAACTTTGGTTCTTACCTGGGCCCCATCCTCTTCCTGATCGGCTTCTTGTTCGAGAGCTTTGATCTGGCGCTGGTCGGTGTGGCCTTTTTCGCCGCAGCCGCGGTGTTTGCACTGATCACGCTGCCGGTGGAACTCAACGCCAGCCGGCGAGCGCTCAGACTGCTGCAGGCCGGTGGCTTGGTCGTTTCAGCGCAAGAGGAACGCGGGGTCAAGAGCGTGCTGAACGCTGCCGCCCTGACATATGTGGCTGCCGTCGCCCAGGCGCTGTCAACCGTGCTGTATTATGTCTTCCTGCTTTCGGGGCTGCGTCGCCGAGACTGACGCCTCTGGCGACCGCCCCCATCGACGGGCGTTCTCGCAGCACGATACCCTTGCCCCTGTGCATATGGAGGCTATGGAGCAAAAGAGATCGCTCGCTACGGTGCCCAGGGAGGAACTCGAAGAGATCCTGCAGAGTTGGGGGCAGCCCCGTTATCGTGTCGATCAGATCCGGCATTGGCTCTACGTGAGCCTCGTATCGACGATTGCCGAAATGCGCAACCTGCCCACCGCCCTGCGCGAACGCCTCGACAGCGCGTTTACCATCAGCCAGGTCAGGCCACTGCAGACGCTGCGATCTACAGACGGAGGCACCGAAAAGGTGCTCCTCCAACTGGCCGACGGAGAGACCATCGAGAGCGTTCTGATGTCCTACGACGAGCGCCGGACGGTCTGTGTATCCAGCCAGGTAGGTTGCGCGATGCGCTGCACCTTTTGCGCCACCGGCATCGGCGGGTGGCGCCGGAACCTGAGCGCCGGCGAAATTGCCGAGCAGATCTTGTATTTTGCACGCCTGCTCAAGCCGCGAGGACAGTCGGTGAGCCACGTGGTCTATATGGGCATGGGCGAGCCGTTCCTGAACTATGAGGCGGTCATGCAGTCGATCGCCATCCTGAACGACCCTGAGGGCCTGGGGCTGGGCGCGCGGCGCATCACGATCTCGACCTCGGGCGTGGTACCCGGCATCCGCCGTCTGGCCGACGCCAGCTTGCCTGTCGGCCTGGCCATTTCGCTGCATGCTGCGAACGATAGCTTGCGCAACTCGCTGGTCCCAGCCAATCGCAAGTATCCCTTAGACATGTTGCTGGCCGCCTGCCGTGAGTATGCCGAGCGCACACACCGGCGGGTCACCTTTGAATATGTGCTCATCGACGGCGTCAACGATGCGCCACAGGATGCCGATGCGCTCGGCCGCCTGTTGCACGGGCTTTTGGCGCACGTGAACCTGATCCCATTGAACCCGGTGCCCGATCTCCCATATCGCCCCTCAACGAGGGAGCGAATACTCGCCTTCGAGCGCCGCCTGCAAGAGCGGGGTGTGAGTGCGACGTTGCGCCTCAGCCGGGGCGCAGACATCCAGGCCGGATGTGGGCAGTTGCGGAGCACACCCAGGGAGTGTCAGACGGTTGTCCAACCCAAGAACTCGTGATCGTCAGGGGTCGCAAGAGCCCAGGTTCGAGTCCTGCATCCGGGGCACAGGCTCGGCTGCGGCCCCCAAGTCCGTTCGGATATCTCCATCGATCCTGTCTGCAGACTTTGCGCGGCTCGGCGAGCAAGTCGCCGAAGCCCAAGCCGCCGGCGCGGATTCCCTGCACGTGGATATCATGGATGGGCACTTTGTGCCCAATATCACCATCGGCCCGCTGGTCGTGCGTGCGCTGCGCCGTTCGACATCGCTGCCCCTACACGTGCACCTGATGATAGAGCGCCCCGAGGACTATATTGCGGATTTTGCCGCAGCCGGCGCGGACATTCTGACCGTGCACGTGGAAACAGGCACGCATCTGCACCGCCTGGTGGAGACCATTCGCAACCTGGGTAAAGGGGTCGAGGTCTCGCTGAACCCGGCGACACCTGTGTGCTCGCTGGAAGAGATCCTGCCCTATGTCGACTCCGTCTTGGTCATGACGGTCAACCCCGGCTTTGGCGGGCAGGATTTCATCCCAACCATGCCGTACAAGATCTCGCGTGTGAGAGCCATGCTCCAGGAGCGTGGGCTCGGCTGCAGCATTGCCGTAGACGGCGGCATCAATGAGCAGACGGCTGGCCGGGTCGTATCTGCTGGGGCCGATGTACTCATCGCCGGTGCGGCGGTATTTGCAGCGCCCGAGGGGATTGCGGCGGCCATTGAACGCTTGCGTCGAGCCGCAGAGGGGGTTAAATGAGCGAGACCAGCCCCCACGTCGTGAAGCTGGTCTCTCAGCCGGAACACGGCCGGTTCGCGCGCCGTTCGTATTCGCAGGCTAGCGCTCTAGGCCTTTCCGCGCTTGCTGAGCGTGCGCAAGCAACGCGTGCAGACCTTCATCCGGACCGTCCGGTCACCCTGAGTGATCGTCACCCGCTGCAGGTTCACTTGCCAACGGCGCTTGGTGTGGCGCTGCGAAAAGCTAACGCTATTACCAGACAGTGGCCGTGCTCGGCCACAGAGTGCACATTCGTGGGCCATCTCTACCCCCTCACAATCGCTGGTTGGTCGGCAGGCTCAAAGCAAAAACATCGCCGGACAGTGGATTTTACCATGAGTAGCGGGTTTGTGCAAACGGGCCCCGCGACGAGGTGATGCCATGGCAACCGAAACGTATCTAGGCAGAATCGAAGTATCCCCACTGGCCGTGGCCAGCCTGGCCAGCGAGGCGGTCCTGGGCTGTTATGGTGTAGTCGGGCTGGCCGCCGCCGGCACCTTGCGAGACGGCCTGGTCGAGATACTGCAGCGCGATGCCACTCATCGTGGCGTAGAGGTGCGCATCCACGAGGGCGGCATTGTCGTGGACCTATATGTCGTTGTTGAATACGGCACCCGCATTTCCGAAGTGAGTCACAATATCATGGAAACGGTCAAATTCCGCCTCGAGCGGGCTCTTGGCATGCCGCTCACCAAAGTGAACGTGCACGTGCAAGACCTGCGAGTATCAAACACCTGAGCATTATGCGCAACAGGCTGCCCAGGAGGTAATCCAAGGATTGGCATCAGAACACACTCCATCCCGTGCCACTTCGGAGGCGCGGAACACAACACAGCCCTCGGGCCTGCAACACTGCTCAGGAAACGCTCTCCGGTCGGCGATGCAGGCCAGCGCACGCTGGCTGGAGCTGCACATAGATCTGGTCAACTCGCTGAACGTCTATCCTGTCCCCGATGGGGACACGGGAACCAACATGCACCTGACAGTGCGTGCCGCTCTGGAGGAGATGGGGCAACTGGCGGACGACTCGGCCGGAGCCGTCGGCCAGGCACTGGCCCATGGCGCGCTCATGGGCGCTCGTGGCAATTCGGGCGTGATACTCTCCCAGATTCTGCGTGGCATCGCCCGTGCTCTGGATAGGCAGGAGGCCTTTAGCGCCAACGATATCGCCCGGGCTCTGAAAGAAGGCGCCGCCACAGCTTACAAGGGGGTCTTGCGGCCGGTTGAGGGAACCATGCTCACCGTGATACGAGAGACCGCAGAGGCTGCCGCCCTGGCGGCAGCGGTCGAGGGCGCCACCCCGCTTGCGGTGCTCGAGCATGCCGTGGAGGAGGCGCACCACTCGCTGGCGCGTACGCCCAGCCTCTTGCCCGTCCTGAAGGAGGCCGGCGTGGTCGATGCCGGCGGCCAGGGACTGGTGTTCCTGCTGGAGGGCCTGCTGCGCTTTCTGCGCGGTGAGAGCTTCTCCGATGCGGATGTTGCAGCCCCGCTGGCCGACGCCGTGGCTCGGGTCCAGGCCGAAGAGGAATACGGCTACGATATCCAGTTCATCATGCGTGGCCAGGGGCTGGACGTCAGCGCCATCCGCGAGACCATCTCTGCCGTGGGCGACTCGGTGCTGGTGGTCGGCGATGAGGAGACAGTCAAGGTCCATGTCCATTCTGACCGTCCGGGGCACATCATTGATTATGCTTGCAGCCTATCCATAATCGAGGATGTGGTCATAGAGAACATGCAGGCCCAGCGTGACGCCTATGTGTCCAAGATGGGGCTTCCGCCCGCGCAGCCCAAGGCTCAGCCGCCGGCTCAACCGGCTACAGGCGTGGGCATTGTAGCTGTGGTTCCGGGCGACGGTCTGCAGCGCGTCTTTGAGAGCCTGGGCGTCAATGCCATCGTCGCCGGCGGGCAAACGATGAATCCGAGCACCGAAGAACTCTTGTCCGCTATCACCGCACTCCCTAACGAACAGGTCATTGTGCTCCCCAACAACTCGAATGTAGTGCTCTCGGCGCAGCAAGCCAAGAGTCTGGCCACGAAGCAGGTTGCCATCGTGCCGAGCAAGACGATACCTCAGGGCATTAGTGCGCTGCTGGCCCTGAACTATCAAGCCGACTTGGAAGCTAACGTGGCAGCCATGGAGGAAGCTCTCGATGGCGTCCAGACGATCGAGATCACCACTGCGGTGCGCGCAGCACAGGTCAACGGCATCAAGGTACTGCAAGGCGATGTCATCGGCCTGCTGAACGACGAACTCACGGCCACCGGCCGGGATTGCCTCGAGGTAGCACTCCAGGTTCTGGAGCAGATCCATGCCGACCAACTGGAAATCATCACCATTTATCATGGGGCCAACACCGACCAAGCCGAGGCCGGCGTTTTCTCTGACGCCATCAGGAAGCGCTTTCCAACTCTGGATGTCGAACTGGTGGACGGGGGCCAGCCGCATTACAAGTACATCCTGTCCGCCGAATGAGTTCTACACTGGTACCAAAGGAGACTCAAGACTATGGCGCGCACCAGCATAGTGACCGATAGCACTTCGGGCCTGAGCCCCGATGAGGTCAGGCCGCTGGGCATCGCCATGATCCCAATGCACATTGAGATCGGCGGCCGAGAGTACCATGAGGGGGTGGACCTATCTCTTTCCGACTATTACCGTCAGGCCAGCGCGGATGGTGAGATTCCGAGCACAAGGCCGCCCACGGCCCGCGAGTTCTTGGATCTGTATAGTCGTCAGTCGCACGACACCGATGCAATCGTTGCGCTCCTCGTCTCATCGCATCTGAGCGATACGGTCAACATAGCCCGCCAGGCCGCAACATCGTATCCAGGACGTACACGAGTGACGGTGATCGACACGCGACTCACCGCCATACCGTTGGGATGGCTCGCACTGGCTGCCGGCGAGGCGGCCGCCGCCGGTGTGGACTTTGCCGAGATCGTGCGCCTGATACGAGCGATGATCCCACGCATGTATGTCGCCTTCCATATCGAGAGCCTGGAGCGTCTGCGCGCGGGTGGCCTGGAGGCGCGGGCGCCGGCTCTGGCCGGTACGCAGGCCCAGAAACCCCTCCTGATGATCGAGGAGGGCGAAATCGTGCCCCTGGAGCGCTCGCGTTCGCGTGGCCGGCCGGTGGAGCGTCTGTTCCAGTTCGTTACCGAGTTCTCGCACCTGGAGCGGGTAGCCGTCTTGCACGGCAAGCCCGGCCCTGAGAGCCTCGAGCTGGTGACCATGCTCAGTGAAAAGATGCCGGAGAAGCAGATCGAGACGCGGCTCTATCCGGCCTCCGTCGCCGCCCACATCGGATCCGATGCTCTGGGCGTTGCCGTCTACGAAGGACTGGGATGAGTAGCCATCTGGCGCCTCACATCGTTACCGATAGCACAGCTGCTCTGCCGCCACAAGTCGCCGAGCAGCACGGTATCGCGGTGATCGCCTGCCATATCAACCTGAGCGGCCAGACCTACCGCGAAGGTATCGATATTACCCAGAGCGAGTTCTACCGGCGGCTGCGGAGTTGGGAGCGCCTCCAGACCGCTCAACCCGGCATTGGCGTATTCGCCGAAACCTATCGCAGGCTGCTGGCGGATGGACGGCCCGTCGTATCGATCCATCTTGGGTCGGGGTACAGCGGGGTCTATGGGGCGGCGTGCTTGGCAGCCCAAGAGGTAGACCCCGAGCGTATCACGATCGTCGACGGGCGCCAGGTGAGCCTCTGTACCGGCTGGCTGGCCATCCGTGCTGCTGAGATGGCCGCGGCAGGCGCTTCCGCAGACGAGGTGACCCGCCACGTTCACGAACTCGCGCCGCGCTTGCGGCTGTTCGCCCTCATCGATGACCTGCGCTACCTGCGTCGCAGCGGGCGTGTGAACCTGGCCTCGATCGTTCTGGGCCAGCTCTTCTCGATCAAGCCGATTATCGCTGTGCATGACAACCACGCCAACCTGGTCGGCAAAGCCCGCACCCTCAATCGAGGGCTGGACCGGTTGGTCGCCATGGCTGGCGAGGTCGGACCCATTGAGCGGATGGCCGTCTTGCACGCAGACGCCGTCGACACAGCCGCTGAGCTGGCCAAGCGCGCAGCATGCTTGGTCGATCGCCAGGAATTGCCGATTGCCGACGCCGGCACCATCATTAGCGGTCACGGCGGGCCAGGGGCAGTGGGGCTGGCCTGCATGTACGCCGCACAACCATAACTCCGGCCTGCTTGCCGATTCCGTCTTCCGCCCAAGCCCGTGCAGGGCGTGTCATCAAACACGGCTTCTTGGCCGGTTTGCAGACAGCCCTCAGGCCGGCGCCTGACCGTCCGGCGTGCAGGCCGTGCCTTGTGTTCGTCGCCCTCTTTGGGCCAAAGGACTGAGTTCATGAGAACGACCTTTGACAAACTGGGACGCATTCTAGCCATGGAGCGCGAGCAGGGTTGCCCCGACCGGGTGGTAATTGGTGGTCTGGGCAAGTTCTTGCCCTTCTGGATCAAAGAGGCGCAAGAGGGCGCACGCAACGCAGATATCCAGCAGCTTGTGCGCAAGATTGTCCTGCTGCTGGAAGGCTATGGCCAGCGCGACCGTCAGACGCGCCTGAGCATCGTGGATCAGGCCCTTCAGGTCATCGCCCAGGCCCAGCAAACGCTCGCAACGATGCCGCGCGAGGCGGCTCCCTCCGAGACGCCCTCACGCACAGCCCAGCAAGCGCCTTCGCGGCCACGCTCGGCTCGGCCAGCAGCGCCCGCCACTGCCCATGACCTGAGCCAGCCGGTGACCCATCTTCGTGGCGTCAGCTCCACCTATGCCAAGCGTCTCGAGCGGTTGGGAATCTCTACTATCCGCGACCTGCTATTCCACCTGCCGCGGCGCTACGACGACTACTCGCAGCTCAAGCCCATCTCCCAGCTCGAGTATGGCGAAGAGGTTACCCTCGTGGCCACCGTGTGGGACACCAAAACCCGCCAGGCCAGGAATGGCTTACACGTTACTACGTGCATCGTGGCTGACAACACAGGCAGCATCGAGGTCACGTGGTTCAACCAGCCCTACCTGGCTAGCCGCCTGCGACCAGGGCGTGAGATCGTCATCAGCGGCAAGGTCGAGGAGTACCTGGGCCGCCTCACCTTCCAGTCGCCCGTGTGGGAGCCCCTGGAGCGTGAGCCACTGCATACCGGGCGCCTGGTGCCGGTGTATCCTCTCACCGAAGGCATCACTGACCGTTGGCTACGGCGCCTCATCAAGAGCGCGTTGGATGCCCATGCTGCCCACTTGCAGGATACCCTGCCCGCCGAGCTTTGCTCGCGGTACGACCTGCTGGACCTCAGCACGGCCCTGCGCGCCGTGCACTTTCCGGTCTCGCAGGCAGAGCTGCAGCAGGGCAAGCGCAGGCTCTGCTTCGAAGAGTTCCTGCTCATCCAGCTCGGCGTGCTGCGCAAGCGGCGGAACTGGCGCAGCCGTCGTAGCGAGGCCCTCCCACCCAGCCCGGTTGTAGACCGTTTCCTCGCTGCCCTGCCCTTCAGCCTGACGAGCGCTCAGCGGCGTGCCTGGGCAGACATCTCCCGCGAGGTGTCTACCGATACGCCGATGAACCGCCTGCTGCAGGGCGATGTCGGCTCGGGTAAGACGGTCGTGGCCGTTGCAGCCATGCTGCAAGCCGTAGCCGCGGGGTTCCAGACGGCGTTGATGGCACCTACAGAGATCCTGGCCGGCCAGCACTTTGAGACGATATGCCGCCTTATCGGCGAACTGACCGTCTCGCGAGGCGAGCGGGGTGAAGAACCGGTGCGTGTGGCGTTGCTCACCGGAAGCCTCAAGGCGCGGGAAAAGGCCGATGTGCGCCAAGCCGTCGCCGCCGGCGAGGTCGATATCATCGTAGGCACCCACGCCCTCATCCAGAATGATGTCCAGTTCGAGCGACTCGGGCTGGTGATTGTCGACGAACAGCACCGCTTTGGCGTGCAACAGCGCACCAGCCTGCGCCGCAAGGGCGATGGAGACCTAGTGCCGCACCTGCTGGTCATGACAGCTACTCCCATCCCACGCACGCTCTCGCTGACCGTCTATGGCGACCTCGACGTGTCCGTAATCGACGAACTCCCGCCAAACCGGCAACAGGTCAAGACCTACATGGTCTCGGCCCGTGAGCGAGAGCGAGCATACCAGTTCGTCCGCCGTCAGGTAGAGCAGGGGCACCAAGCCTTTATCATCTGCCCACTGGTCGAGGAATCGGACAGGCTCGAGGCCAAAGCAGCCACCGAGGAGTATGAGCGCCTCCAGGAAGAGGTCTTCCCCGACCTGCGCGTCGCCCTCCTCCATGGGCGCATGAAGCCCGATGAGAAGGATGCCGTCATGGCCGCCTTCCGCGACCGCGAACATGATATCCTCGTCTCGACGGCGGTGGTAGAGGTCGGTATCGACATCCCCAACGCGACGGTGATGATGATTGAAGGCGCCAACCGCTTCGGGTTGGCCCAGCTACACCAGTTCCGGGGGCGGGTCGGCCGCGGCGATGCCCAGGCCTACTGCCTGCTCGTCAGCGACACTTCAGCCGATGAGGCCATCGCCCGGCTGCACATCGTTGAGCGCACTCACGATGGCTTTACCCTGGCCGAAGAGGACCTGCGCATGCGCGGCCCTGGCGAGTTCTTTGGCACACGCCAGAGCGGCCTGCCGGACCTGCGCGTGGCCACACTGACCGATGCGGCCATCCTGGAGGAGGCGCGCCGGGCGGCCGGCGAACTCTTTGCTGCCGACCCGGACCTGAACGAGGCCGCTCATCATTTGCTGCGACAGCGCGTCCGTGAATTCTGGAGCGAGGGAGCAGAGCCCAACTGACGGCGACCGCTTGCGGGCTCTGATCTCCTGGACGGCATCAGGTTCGCTGGTCATCGCTGCATCAACACACCGCTTGGCATCGTGGAGGAGACATGCCTTCTGCTGTTTATCCGGGGACGTTCGACCCGGTTCATCTCGGACATGTAGACATAGCCGGCCGAGCTGCTGAGCTCTTTGACCGGCTGGTAATCGCCGTCTACGACCGGCCCATGAAGAACCTGCTGTTTCCGGCAGACAAACGGGTAGAGATGGTCACCAGGGCCGTCAGCCACCTGCCGAATGTATCGGTCTGCCGCTACAGCGGCCTCACTGTCGATCTGGTGCGTTCTTTGGGGGCCAGCGTGATCGTGCGTGGCCTGCGGATAGTCAAGGATTTTGAGCTCGAGTACCAGATGGCCCTGGCCAACCGACGGTTGGCGCCTGACGTGGAGACCCTCTGCTTGATGACCAGCCTGGAGTACGCCTTCCTGAGTTCGACGATTGTGCGAGAGATCGCCGTGGAAGGGGGCAGCGTTGAGGATCTGGTTCCAGCGCATGTCTCTGAAGAGTTGCGGCGGTTCCTAGCCGACAACCACGCTATCGCGGTTGGAACAGCCGGGCTGAGTACATCCGAGTAGTAGACGCGGTAGGCCCAAGGGGGGTGATAGCCATCGACATCCTACATCTGGTAGACAAGCTTGAGGCGCTCATCGAGCAGGGGCACCACATCCCGCTATCCGCCAAGACGATCGTGGATGAGGATTCCCTGCTGGACATCATCGACCAGATGCGCATCTCCATCCCCGAGGAGATCAAGCGGGCCGAGCGCGTACAGGAAGAGCGTGAGCGCATCGTTGCCGAAGCCCAGAACGAACGAGCGCAGATCATCGCCCAGGCTCACGAGGACGCCGCCCGGCTGGTGGCCGAGCATCAAGTGCGGCGCCAGGCGCAGGAACGTGCCGAACGCATATTGGCCGAGGCAGAGCGCCAGGCCCAATTGATCCGCCAGGGCGCCGATGACTATGCCGTCGGTGTCTTGGTGGATTTGGCCGAGCAACTGGCAGCGGTGCAGAGGACAACTTCGAATGGTATCGCCGCATTACAAAACCGCAAGAGGTCCACAGCCAGGGCATCTCCCCCTGAGCAGGCCGAAGATGACCCGGCAGACGAGCCTCCCGAGGAGTTGCACGATGCTCTTTGACACGAGGTCTTGTGCCGTCTATAATCATGGAATCACTGGCGCAGAAACGTCCGGTGAGACCTGTTAGTGGCCCCCAGAGATCTTACGAGTGGGCCAGCGCCTCATAGCCGTGGCGCCAGCCAAGATCGATGTGGCCGGCCACTGTGAGGTACGGGTAATGCAATTCAACGTTGCAGGGTTGCTCAAGGCGCCGATTGGGGCGCGCCGCGAGTACGATCTGAGTGAGGATCTCGGCGGCCTCGGCCCAGACGTCATAGCCGTCGAGCCCCTAACGGGCAAGTTGCGGCTCACACGAACAGCCAGTGGCGTGCTGGCCACCGGCAAAATGCATACGTCCATCCGGATCGATTGCCGCCGTTGCATGCAAGAGTTTACCAGCCCGGTCGATATCGAGATCGAGGAAGAGTTCATGCCCACGATCGACATCCTCACCGGCAGCAGCATACCGGTGGAGGAGGTTGAGGAAGCGCTGCGCATCGACGAGCGCCACATCTTGGACATCACCGAGGTCGTGAGGCAGTACATCCTGCTGCAACGCGAGCAATACCCCTTGTGTGACGAGGCCTGTGCCGGGCTCTGTCCGGTCTGCGGCAAGAACCTCAATGAGGGGCCTTGCGGTTGCGAGGACACATCCGGAGACCCGAGATGGTCCGCGTTGCGCGAGCTTCTCGGCTAGAAAACCAAGGCGCCCAAGCGCCGACAACGAAAGGATAGATCAGAGACCATGGGTGCACTTCCAAAACGAAAACTCTCCAAGGGGCGGACCGCTCGTCGCCGTAGCCATCTGGCTCTCAAGCCGGTGCACCTCGTGCCGTGCAAGCAGTGCCGTGCTATGCACCGGCCGCATCATGTCTGCCCGGCCTGCGGTACCTACGACGGTCGCCAGGTCATCGAAGTCAAGACCAAGTCCAGGGCACGCGGCGGCGCCGAGGCAGCGTCGTAAGCCTGATCCGGGCGCAAGCAGGCTCGCCGGCGTGGTGCCGGTCGCACCACGCCCATTCCTAATTCGGAGGCCGGATGTCTTCCGTTGCGCTAGTCTTCCCAGGCCAGGGTTCGCAGTATGTCGGCATGGGGCAAGAGATCTACTCTACGTCAGAGGCTGCAAGGCAGGTCATCGACAAAGCCGACCGGATCTGGCAGGGGAGGCTCAAGCGCATCATGTTTGAGGGACCCGCAGAGGCGTTGACGGATACTGCCAACGCTCAGCCCGTTCTCTACGTGACCTCCTATGCCTGCTGGGCCGCACTGCAAGAGGCTCTCGGTGAACAAGCCGCCGTGCAACCCGCCTTCGTGGCCGGTCACAGCCTGGGGGAGTACACCGCCCTGGCCGTGGCCGGAGCGTTCTCGTTCGCCGTTGGCCTGCAAGTCGTGACCAAGCGCGGTGAAGCCATGAAGGCCGCAGGCGAGGCCCGACCCGGTCGTATGGCAGCCGTCCTGGGCCTCAGTAGCGACCTTGTGCAGCAAGCCTGCCGAGAGGCGGCGGCCCAGACGGGAGAGCCCGTTGTTGTAGCGAACGATAACGCTCCGGGGCAGATCGTGATCTCGGGGAGTCTGAAGGCTGTCGCCGAAGCGGGTGAGTATGCCAAGCGGTCCGGGGCAAAGCGGGTGATCCCGCTCGCGGTCAGCATCGCCGCTCACTCCCCACTGATGCAGGACGCAACATCGCATCTGGCGACCGTCCTGTGCCAGGCGGAGATCGGTAGCCTCCGGCTCCCAGTAATCGGCAACCGGAGCGCCAGGCCACTCGCCGGCGAGGCCGGGGTGCTCGAAGAACTGGAGGCGCAACTCGTCTCTGCGGTGCAATGGACAGCCTCGATCCGGTACATGTTGGAGCAAGGCGTAACGACCTTTATTGAGGTCGGCCCCAAGGATGTATTGACCGGGCTACTCAAACGCATTGCTCCAGAAGCCACCGGCATGGCCTGTGGCGACCAAGCGGGGGTCGCAGCAGCGGCCGCGCTCCTGAGGCAGGGCCGATAGCCATCAACCGCAGAACCTATGATACGTGTACAGGGAGGGAGGTCCCTCTTGGGTATGACAGGGCGAGTGGCCATCATCACAGGGGCATCGCGAGGGATTGGGCGAGCCATCAGCCACCGGCTGGCCACTCTGGGCGCGCAGGTGATTGTGAACTATCGGTCGGATGCCGCCGGCGCCGATGCGGTTGTGCAAGAGATCATCGCTGCCGGTGGCAAGGCCGCAGCAGTGCAGGCGAACGTGCGAATTGCGGACGATGCCGAGACGCTCGTGGGCCATGTGCTGGAAGCGTATGGTCGTATCGACATCCTCATCAACAACGCCGGAACGACCCGCGATACCTTGCTCGCGCGCATGACTGCCGACGAATGGGACACCGTCCTCGAGACAAATCTCAGAGGTGCGTTTCATTGCACCAAGGCCTGCATACGGCCGATGATGAAGCAGCGCTATGGGCGCATTGTGAACATCTCATCCGTCAGCGGCATCACGGGCAACGCCGGGCAGGCGAACTATTCGGCGGCCAAAGCCGGCCTGATCGGCTTCACCAAAGCGGTGGCCAAAGAAGTCGGCTCGCGTGGGATCACGGTGAACGCCGTCGCCCCCGGCTTTGTATTGACCAGGCTGACGGAGAACCTGGCGCCGGACCTGAAGGCGCGGATTCTGGAAATGACCCCTCTGGGGCGCTTTGGGTCGCCTGAAGAGATTGCTGCTGCTACGGCTTTTCTAGCATCTGACGAAGCAAGCTACATCACCGGCCAAGTGCTCGCCGTCGATGGCGGGCTCGCGATGTAGCATGGCAATCTCAGGCGCTGGCACCAAGGACAGTAAGGACATAGGTGAGGCACCGATCATGAAAGAGGACTTGGGCACCGTGCGTGTTGCCCCTGGGGTCTTGGCCACCATCGCCCGCCTGACGGCCCTTTCCGTGCCGGGCG
>DAOUGZ010000140.1:0-44283 GCA_034428955.1 Anaerolineae bacterium
CGCCTGACGGCCCTTTCCGTGCCGGGCGTTAGCCGTCTGTGCCCGGCGCCTCCACGGGGCGTGGGCTCGCTATGGGGCGGCCATGGGCCCAACGCTGGCGTGCGCGTGGATGTAGTCGACGATGCTGTCGTGATTGACATCTATGTCATCGCCGAGATAGATGCCAGCATGCTCGCCCTCGGGCGAGAGGTTCAGACCCGCGTATCACGCGCCGTGCACGATCTGGTCGGCATGCCTGTACGTGCCGTCAACGTATTCATACGAGACATTGAGAGGACGAATACGGAGCCGTAAGGCTCCCTGCAGGGGGACCGGTCGTGAGAGTGAGACGTCACGCGCGCATCATCGCGCTGCAGGCTCTGTTCGAGATCGACATGACAGATCACGACCCAAAGACGGTCCTCAGTGAGCGGCTTGCGGAGAAAGAGTTGCCGCCGGAGGGGGAATCGTTTGCTCGCCGGCTGGTGATGGGCACGCTCCAACACAGAGAAGAGATCGACGCCCTGATCGAGCGCGTTGCGCCCGAATGGCCTGTCGAGCAGATTGCCGGCGTGGATCGCGCCATTCTGCGCATGTCGGTCTTTGAGATTGTGTTCGACGGAGAGACCACTCCCAAAGTGGCCATCAATGAGGCCGTCGAGTTGGCCAAGATCTTTGGCAGCGACAGTTCCCGCCGGTTCGTCAATGGCGCCCTGGGTGCACTTGTGGCTCAGCTCCCGTCTCTATCCACTTCTGCGAGCACACCCGGCAGCGCTTGACGCGCCAAACGGCGCGACGCTGCCCCTCGCAGTGGCGCCAGGCAACACCGGAGTCAGGTACCGGACCTAGAGGAGAGGAAGCCATGGAAATCTTGGGCGTAGGGCCGGCAGAGATGCTGGTGATCATGGTGATCGCCCTCATCGTATTCGGCCCAGGCAGGCTCCCAGAGATCGGCGCCGCCCTGGGGCGCATGGTCGGCGACCTTAAGCGTGCCAGCCGCGAGTTGACGGCCGATCTGCAAGGTAGCGTAGCCGAAGCCCGCGGCGAACTCGCAGGTACCATCAACTCGGCTCAGGCGGATCTGCAGGATGCCGCCAGAACAGTGGAGCGGGAGGCAAAAACCGTCTCCAAAGAAGTTACTTCGCTACCCTCGGCAGCCAAGGCATCCACTACCAGTGGACCCGCTTCAAGTGTAGCCAAGAAGGTCGATAAGGAAAACCCAGCCGACGACGATCCGGACTCTCGGTGGCTCCAGCTCGGCTCGGCAGTAGAGGAATGACGGAGTTAATGCGGAATGAGCACCGAGACCGAGACTGGTGATGTCAAGCTCACAATCATAGAGCACCTCGAGGAGCTTCGCGACCGCCTGATCGTCACCGCCATTGCTCTATTTGTCAGCACAATCTTTAGCTTTATCTTCACCGAATGGCTTTTGCGCATCCTGATTCGCCTGGCGCCGGAAGATCTCGAAGTCATCGCCATCGGCCCCACGGAAAACTTTACGGTTTTCATGAGGGTGGCGCTGATCGCCGGCGTCGCGCTGGCCATGCCGGTGATACTCTATGAAATCGTGCGTTTCCTGCTCCCGGCCCTGACCCCGCAGGAGAAGCGCTATCTATACTTCCTGTTGCCTACCGGGACGCTCTCCTTCATCGCCGGGCTAGCCTTCTGTGTGGCGATCGTTCTACCCACGGCCATTGGTTTCCTGCATGGCTTCATGCGTTCGGAAATCACGCCCAACTGGACCATCGACAAATACATCAGCTTTGTCACGACGATCATGTTCTGGATGGGCATCATCTTTGAACTGCCCCTCGTCATGTTCTTCCTGGCCAAGTTGGGCATCGTGAACAGCAAGAAGCTGATCAAGTTCTTCCGTTACTGGATCGTCGTAGCGTCGGTAATCGCAGCCATGGTCACACCAACGCCCGATCCGGTGAACATGATGATCGTGATGCTCCCGCTCATCGCCCTTTACGCACTGGGTATCCTACTCACGTTGGTCGCCGAGCGGGGCAAAGCGTAGCTATCAACCGGTGCGCTGATAGTCAAAGCGGCAGGCGCCCCAGTAGCGCAAAACCAGCTTTGGCAATCCGTGCTCCAACCGGTCACTGTACGACAGCAGGCAATGCATGGGCGTCGACCTCCGTGATGAGGTAGCTCGCCCATCGCCAGAACGGCCGCCAGCCGGCCTCGTTACCCTACGGTTCCCATCCCGGTGCCGATGAGGTTGAGGTCCAGTGTTAGGCGGCCGTTCACTTGTCTGCGGTTTTTCGTCGGCTTCCATGGCCGCAGAGTTCGGTACTGAGACGGGTGCCTGATAAGCACCCACCAGAGCAATGATTGCGGCCCGTGTGAGGTGAGGGCATGGGAACGCTTGCGCCCCGCCCACAAGAGACCGGAGTGGACAGGATGGCGGCTGACACGGGCAACCGCAGAGAGGCCACCAAACCCCACAAGAACGGGCCAGCCGGGGCCAATGCCGGCACCAGACCAATCATGGGCCGCATGGCCTCCTCGCTCGACCAGCGCAACTCCACGCTGCGCCTGCTGGATTCTGTAGGGCAGGCTCTTGGCTCGTCCCTCGAAATCGATGCCAGCCTCACCGGAGCCATCCGCGCTCTGCTCGATGCACAACGCTATAGCGGCGTCGCTGTTCTACTCCTCGACTGGGATAGCCAGGAAATCGTAACCTACAGCGGGCTGCGGAGCAGCGGACGTAGCCATATCGACTTGGAGCGCCACGACCTGCTCGCGCTCCCGCAGTATCCCAAGGGCACTGCGCCCGTTGTCCCCTTGAAGAGCTTGAGTAGCCGAGCCGGGATCGGTTCGCTGCTCACGAGCCCCATCGTAGCCGCCGGGCAGGTCCTGGGCGTTCTGGCCGTTACCGGCAAGCCCACTGCAGGTCGCAAGCCCTATGAGCGACGGCTGCTCAGAAGCATCGCCCAGCGCATCGGCACCGCCGTCTCGAATGCGCGCCTGTATGCGCAAGCCCGTGAAGAAGCGGACCGTCTGGCAGCCGTCAGCGCCGTGGGCGACGCTGTCCGCCGCTCCCTGCACGTGCCCAGGATTCTGAGCGATGCGCTACGCCAGCTCTTGCTGGTCACAGATCTCGAGTTTGGCGTCATCTATCTCATTTCGGAGGCTGAGGGGACTCTCTCGGTGGCTGCTCGCGCTTCGCTCTCCCCCCAGACGGCGCGCTGGATCAGAAAACACATCCGCCAACGCCTGGGCCACCAGTTGACCATTCTCGACGGCCAACCAACCATTGAGGAAGACCTGCCTACCGGCGACAACGCGCCACAAGGCACAGAGGCTCCACGCTGCCTGATGCACGTCCCGCTGACCTTCCGCAGCCGGCCTCTGGGGCTGCTGACGGTGGGAAGCCATACTCAGAGCCACTTTGCTCCGCGCGCGGTCGAACTACTGGCGGCCATGGGCAGCCAGATCTCACTGGCCCTGGAGAACGTCCGCCTTTACGAAAAGTATCGAACGAGCGCCCGCGAGTTGGAGGTCACCAATACCCAGCTCGCCGAGACCAACGAGGCCCTGCGCGACGCCATCCGCAGCAAGGACCATTTCCTGGCCAATGTCACTCACGAACTCAAGCGCCCCCTAGCCCCCGCGCGCTTGGTTGTCGAAGCCCTGCTGGAGTCTCCGGAGAGGTTCTCGGCTCAACGGCAGGAAAAGATGCTGCGCAACGTCCTCGACAACCTGGATAGCATGGATACCCTCGTCACCGAGCTTCTCGATGCTGTACGCCTTCAGCGCCAGCCTTTCCCATCTCTGACAGAGACGATCGATCTGCGCACCGTCACCCGTCGCAGCCTGGCGGCCATGCGCCCACTCGCAGAGGCTCGTGGGGTCAAGCTCCACGCCATCATTCCCTCGGCGCCCATCCGGGTGCGCGGCGACCCCGAAGGCCTGGCGCGAGTGGTGGCCAACCTCCTCTCCAATGCCGTCAAGTTCAACCGCGAGGCGGGCAGTGTATTGGTCCAGATCGAAAGCACCGCCGAGGGGACGGCCGTTCTCTCGGTGACCGACACAGGCGTCGGCATTCCGCCGCACGCTCGGCCGCGCGTCTTTGAGCACTTTTACCAGGCTGACAGCTCTTCCACACGAGCGCACGAGGGCTTGGGCCTGGGGCTCTATATCGCCAAGGGAATCGTCGAACAGCATGGCGGACGCATCCGCTTCGACTCACAAGAGGGCGTCGGCACTACGTTTACGGTCACCCTGCCGCTGGCACGAAAAAGCCCGGCCCACTGAGGGGGCCGGGCTCTCTCCCTATTACGCGAGTGAGTGCGATCAGTTCACGGGCCGGATGCCGAGGTACACCTGGCCCCCAGTCAGCATACGCAGAATAGTCTCCGGCGGCCGCCGATCAAGAACCTCGTGCAACTCTTTCGGCGAAAGCGGCTCGTTGCCGTTGGCAACAAAGGTCAAAAAGATGCTGTCGATGATCGGCGTGTTGGGCGTCAGGTAGCCTGGCTTGTTGCTGCAGCAGGTGCGGATAGTGCTCCACAAAGCATCCTCGCACCGCACCTCGCCCGTCTCCGGATCGACCGAGTCGACATCTCCCATCTCTTGCAGTTCCTGATACAGGGACCGGCACTCCTCGCACAGCGATTGGGTCAGGAACACGCGGATATCCCTGTTCTGACCGGTCCACCAATCCAGATCAATACGGAACTTGGTATCAATCGTCGGGCGCCGATATCTGGGCATTCTCAATCTCCTATGCTGGGCTACCGTAACGCACGACCCGGTCGCGGATCAGGTCAGCGCGCTGTGAGCGCGGCCGTGTCTCCATATCCTCCGGCGTATCGTAGACAACCCCGATCAGGGAGTCATCGAGGACCCAGTTCCCGTCACCGACCGGGTCAAAACACGCGTTGCGAGCCAGTTCGGCAAATAGCGGAACCGCTCCCGTCCTCCAAACCACATTGACGGCAGCGTACAGCGTCTTGGCATGCACCAGGCCCTGGCTCCCCAGCTTGGCCAACTCGGGGAACACAGCCAGGATTATGTCCACGATAGAGCGCGGCTCGGCCTCGCTGTGCTGCTGCCGGTGCAGTTCGTCGAGGCGCGCCGTGTCGGTAGGCTCACCGATCAGCAGGTTGCGGTCGTAACGGCACATGTACGCACGTTTGCGGATCTCAAACACAAGGCGAGCATTCTCTACACCAGGTACCTTTGCCCATTCGGTACGTCGCGAGCGCGTGTCACACTGCACGGCGACAGTGTTCGGCTCGCGGGTCAACAAGAGCTCGACCGTAGCCCCCACGGGCACTCCCTGCTCGTTGTACCAATCGCCCAGCCCCCAGCCATAGCCCTCGGCCGGCAGGATCCAGCCCATCCAGCGCTTGTCGCTGGTGCTCTCTACAAAGGTCACTGGGATGCGGCTATACTCCTGGGTGGGGAACATTGCCCGTATGGCGTGCGTGAGCGGCAGAGTCCCCTCCCGCCGGTGAGGATAGTTCAGGACAAAGCTCGCCTTGCCGCTCTCCAGAACCGCGGCTACTGCCGCAGAATCGGCTGCCAGTTCGTCGAACTCGTCGCCGATCTCCTGGGCGATCTCGAGCGACTCCCGCTGCAGCCACTCATTGCCCGTGGCCCGCCAGTCGGCTTCGAGCAGGGTCGGCTTGGATGCTACGCCGACCGGCTCAAGGTTGTAGAGGAACCAGCGTGGGTTTGCCTCCGTGCCTACATTGTCAAAGCGGCCGTCTTTGGCCAGAGACAGGTTGAGGGCAAAGGCGGCAGCACGGGGCCGGACCTCGCCGTCCAAATCCACCTGTTGGCCGATCTCCTGGGGCGACAAGGGGCGCCCGGCGACATCAATGACCGCCTCGGCCAGGTTCAGGTGCCCAACATGCACCTCGGGGAGCAAGCCGCGCAGGAACCACTGATCATCATAGACAATGAACTCGGGGTTCTGCGGCAATGCTTCGCGCAGCGCCTCGCGCACGGGCTCGCCATAGCACGCGCAGAGTTCCTCAGGCGAAAGCTCTGTTTCTTCGCCTGTGAGGACCTCTTCAGACAGGTCATTGAGCGGGTGGGGGAGGGTATAGTCGGCGGCAAACTCACGGACTTGGCTCTCGCCTTCGAACTGCACACCAATGACGGTAAACTCGCCATAGCGGGGATTCCGGCCGGGCCGCTCAGCCACGACAGTGCCGACGGCCATCTCAAGGTGCGGAAAGTACACGTGCTGGCCCACGGCGAAATGCTCGCGGGGCCGGTAGAGAACGGCATCCTCGGGCCTCTGCGTCTGCGCCTCCCTGCGAACGCGCCAACTCATCACCGCGCATGTCAGTTCGTCGAGTGTTCGCGGGCGCCCATCCTCAAGCATCAAGTCATAGATGGCCTCAATGTCTTCCGGCCGCACCTTAAAGTCGCGCCGCCAGTATGACTCGGTCTGCGTCTGTGCCATGCGTCGCACCGCCACCAACGAACCTCCTCGTACCTGCAATGCTCTACCGGCCACAACAGTGAACGCTCAAGCCGGCCATAAGCTTGGCAGGCATCATCAGCCCACCGTTCTGTGCCCCAAGGGCGATCACAATCCCCGGCCTGCCCTCGCACCGGGCCATTCATAAGAAGAAGGCCCCAGCCATACAGATAGCCGAAGCCTTCACCATAAACAGCAGCGTAGCTCTATGGGTACGTCACGAACCTGACGAATCCGGCTCGGCCCTGCGGCGCCATATGCAGCCAAGGTGGGGCAGAGTAGCGCACGCCCGCGACCATGAGCCGACCTCACGGAGCGTGGCAGAATGGGCGAAACAGGGCTCGAACCTGTGACCTCTTCCTTGTAAGGGAAGCGCTCATCCCAACTGAGCTATTCGCCCGTGCAGCCGCTGGGCGGCTGGCTCCGTCTATTATATGAAGCTGCCGCGCTGCTGTCAAACACTTGACCTTCCACGCCGCTGGGCTACAATAGACACTTGATTACAAGCTCACCCGAGCCCGTATTGCCCTTGCGAGAGGTCAGGTGCTAACCTCGTGCTCAACACGTCTCTACTCGAACTCCTCCACTTCCTGGGAGGGGGCGTCTGCCACCAGCTTCCCGAACGGTCGCTGCACGTCGCCGGCACCGTCACGCCATTGTGTGCGCGCTGTACCGGCACGTTCATCGGCGCGGCGGCCGGCTTGCTGGTCGTCGTGCTCTTGCGCAGGCTCCGGGCGAGCCTGCTCCCGCGCTGGCCCATGCTGGCCATCTTTGCGGCATTCTTCCTGGCCTGGGGCTTGGACGGCCTCAACTCGTACCTGACGCTATTCCCCGGCCTACCCCACCTCTATGAGCCGAACAATACCCTGCGTCTGATTACCGGCACACTCGAGGGTCTGGCTCTGAGCCTGATCCTTTGGCCGGTAGTGGCTTCCGCCCTCTGGGCCAAGCCCGAGCCCACGCTCGCTATCCACTACCGCGAGCTTTTCGTCACCGCCCTG
The DNA here is from genome assembly GCA_034428955.1 of Anaerolineae bacterium. Lineage (GTDB taxonomy): Bacteria > Chloroflexota > Anaerolineae > SpSt-313 > SpSt-313 > DAOUGZ01. The sequence continues at coordinate 7,432 of DAOUGZ010000140.1, forward strand.
GCCGCCGTCGCCTTCGCCGCCCTGCTGGCCACCGAGCCATCTGCGCTCGTCTATGCCGGCGCCCTGGTCAGCGTGCTGGGTATGCTGGCCATCTTTGGGCTGCTGAATGCGCTGCTGCTTGCCGTCATCTTGCATCGCGAAGCAACGATCTCCTCGCGACGACAGGCCGCAGCCATGTTGGCTGGAGTCTTGCTGCTGGGTGCAGCCGAACTCACGCTGCTAAGCCTGCTGCGCCACTGGCTGCTCGGCTTTTGATTGCCCGTCTGGCCAGCGCCCCCTTCGCATGGCGGCCACCTGTAGGAAATGTTGCTTTTGCCTTTGAAATCCGCTATAATCCCAGGCATTCGTAGGGTCGCATGGCGCGCTGGCGCTGCAAGCGGCCCCCGACGCCTTGCGGCCCCGTAATGGGGCCGCCTTTGCTGTTGGGCGCAGTGTCGACGGGCTGTTTCGCCTGGGGGAAGGATGGATATCGGCAAGGCGCTGACCTACATGCTGCAGGACGAAAAGTGGGCCGGCAAGGTCCTCATAGGCGGCCTGGCGAACTTGGTGCCGGTCGCCAACCTGGCGGCAATCGGCTACCAGATTCGCGTCATGCGACGTGTAGCTGCCGGGGCCCCTGCCCCCCTGCCAGAGTGGCACGAGTTCTGGACCCTATTGCGGCAGGGTCTGCCGGTGGCGCTCGCCGGGCTCATCTACGCCCTGCCCGGCCTGCTGCTGACCGCCTCGACGGTCCTCCTCAGCGTAGCCGGCCGTGCCGTCGCTACGGGTGGTCCCGAGGGGCAGAACCTGGCCGCCATTCTGTTGGCGCTGGCCCTTGGCGCTACCGGGCTCACCGTGTTCTATGGGCTTGCCTTGTCCCTCTGGCTACCCGCAGCAACCCTCCACTACGCCATCGAGGGGAGGTTCGCCGCATTCTTTCGCTCTCGCGAGGTCTGGAGGCGCATCGCTGCTCGTCCCAGCGAGTACATCGTGGCCCTGGCGGTTGCCTGGGGTGCGATGTTGGTCGCGGGCTTGGTGGGCGGTATGACTGCTTTCGTGGGGGCTGCCTTTACCGGATTCTGGGCCATGCTCGTCGGCTCGTATCTGCTTGGGCAATTGGCGCGATCCCATGCGCAGGCCACCACAACAGTAGAACGATAGCCCATGCCGGCCAAGCACGGCCCGCCGGCTACCGACAACAGGTGAGGATGGCATTCCCTCACCTGTTGTCTCTTGTCAGCCGCAGCCGGCTCCAGTGACTTGGGAGTATCCCGGCAGTGTCTGATAGTTTTTGGCAGTCCCAGCGTGCTATACTGGGGTTACATTGAACGAGGACTCTACCATTGGGCCGCCGGGGCGCTCGCGGCCGGCCCCAAGTCGAGGTTGTGTAGTGAGCAACGGCGAGAAATCATCTCGAATCCATGGCTTTTACAACCTGACGGCCGCCGAACGCCTGGCGGCCGTGGCGGCCTTTGCCGGGCTCGAAGATGGCGAGGTTGCGGCGCTCCAAGGAAGCGATGGCCTGGACCCGGCGCGGGCCGAGCAGATGATCGAGAACGTCGTGGGCACCCTGGCCCTGCCGCTGGGTATTGCCACCAATTTCCGTATCAACGGCCGAGACTATCTGGTGCCGATGGCCATCGAAGAACCGTCCGTCGTGGCAGGCGCCAGCTTTGCCGCTCGCCTGGCCCGAGAGGGCGGCGGCTTCCTGGCCGATTGCGACACTCCGCTCATGATCGGCCAGATCCAGGTGCTGGAAGTCTCGGACCCCTGGCAGGCGCGCTTCGCTGTGCTGGCAGCCAAGGAGCGCATTCTGGAGCTGGCGAACCGGCAGGACCCGGTAATCACCAAGCTGGGCGGCGGTGCACGGGACGTTGAGGTGCGCGTCTTCGAGGGCAGCCCCGTGGGCCCAATGATCGTCGTACACCTGCTGTATGACGTGCGCGACGTCATGGGGGCTAACGTTGTCAACACGGCTGCGGAGGCCGTGGCGCCGCTGATCGAGGAGCTTACCGGCGGCCGGGTCAACCTGCGCATTCTCTCCAACCTGGCCGACCGGCGCCTCGCACGCGCCTGGGTGCGCATCCCCCTCTCGGCTCTGAGCCATGAGGGCTTTACGGGCGAGCAGGTCGCTCAGGGCATCGTCGAGGCCTGGAGCATGGCCGCAGTAGACCCCTATCGGGCCGCTACTCATAACAAGGGCATCATGAACGGCATCGATGCCGTGGTCGTAGCCACTGCCAACGACTGGCGCGCCGTGGAGGCGGGCGCTCACAGCTATGCGGCTCGCACAGGGCAGTATACGGCCCTCTCTCGCTGGAGCCTGCAGGGCAGCACACTGGCGGGGAGCATCGAGCTGCCCATGGCTGTGGGGATGGTCGGCGGGGCCACCAAGGTACACCCGTCCGCTCGGGCCGCGCTCAGACTCTTGGGCATATCCACAGCAGGCGAGCTGGCGCAGGTGCTGGCAGCGGTAGGCCTGGCGCAGAACCTGGCGGCGCTGCGAGCGCTGGCTAGTGAGGGCATACAGCGCGGGCACATGGCCCTACATGCGCGGCAAGTAGCCATGGCTGCCGGGGCCACAGGGCCTCTGGTGGCCAGGGTCGCCGAGCAGTTGGTTCGCGAGGGCGCCGTGCGTATCGACCGGGCCGAGGCACTGCTGCGAGAGTACGGGAAATAGGACACGAGGAGTTCATCTGCTAATGATCATGCGACCAAGCCGGGAGGTGGGAATTGTAGGCTATGGCGCCTACGTGCCCCGTTACCGCCTGCCCGCTATGGAGGTGGGACGGATCTGGGGGGAAAGCGACGGCAGCTTTCCCGTGAAAGAGAAATCGGTGCCCGGCCTTGATGAGGATACGACGACCATGGCCATTGAGGCGGCGCGCAACGCGCTGCGGCGCGCAGGCACGTCGCCGGCCGACTTGGGGACGGTCTGGGTCGGAACAGAGTCCAAGCCTTATGCGGTCAAGCCTACGGGCACCATCGTCGCTGAGGCCATCGGAGCTACACCGTCCGTTCAGGCTGCCGACTGGGAGTTTGCCTGCAAGGCAGGGACCGAGGCACTTCAGGCGGCCATCGGTATGGTCGGCTCGTCTATGTTGCGCTATGCGCTCATCGTCGGCATAGATGCCGCTCAGGGGCGCCCCGGCGATGCTCTCGAATACACGGCAGGTGCGGGCGGTGCGGCCTACATTGTCGGCCCGCGAGAAGAGAGCCTGGCCTATGTCGAGGGTTCGCTCTCGATCGTCTCCGATACACCCGACTTTTTCCGGCGTGCGCATCAGCGCTACCCAAGCCATGGCGGGCGTTTCACCGGCGAGCCGGCCTATTTTGAGCACATCACGAGTTCGGTGCGCCGGCTGCTGGACGAGCTGGGGCATCGCCCGGAGGATTACGCGGCCTGTGTACTGCACCAACCCAACGTCAAGTTTCCGCAGCGGGCGGCTCGGGCGCTGGGCTTCACGGCGCAGCAGTTGGAGGTGGGGCTGCTCGTATCGGAGATCGGCAACTGCTACGCAGGCTCTTCGCTCATCGGCCTCAGCGCCGTGCTGGACCAGGCCCACCCAGGCGAGCGCATTCTGCTGGCCTCCTTCGGCTCTGGGGCGGGGAGCGATGCCTTCTCCCTGATCGTCACAGAGCGGATCGAGGAGCGCAAAAGGTTGGCACCGACGACCCGCGACTATATCAACCGGCGGACAGAAATCGACTATGGCACGTATGTCCGCTTCCGGCAGAAGCTAAGGCTGGAGTAGAGCGGACTATGCGTGATGTAAGCATTATCGGAATCGGGCAGGTGGAGGTCGGTGAGCATTGGGATGTCTCGATACGCGACCTGGGCTCACGGGCAATCATCGCCGCTCTGCACGATGCGGGCATTGATCAGCCGAGTGCCCTGTACGTAGGCAACATGCTTTCTGGCCCGCTGGCGAACCAGGAGCATCTGGCCACGCTGCTGGCCGATTGGTCGGGCCTGCGCGGGATAGAAGCGATGAAGGTTGAGGCTGCCTGCGCTTCCGGCGCCGCAGCTCTGCGCGTCGGCACCATGGCTGTGGCCAGTGGATGGCATGACCTCGTCGTCGTCCTGGGCGTGGAAAAGATGACCGACCTGGAGGGTGATGAGGCATCAGCCGCCTTGATGAGCGCCGCCGACGCCGACTATGAGGCCGTCCACGGGACGCCGTTCGTCTCGCTCAATGCGCTGCTCATGCGGCGGTATATGGAGGAGATGAAGGTCAGCCACGAGGATTTCGCGGGGTTCCCAATGAACTCGCACGCCAACGCGGTGACCAACCCCCATGCCATGTTCCGCCAGGCAATCAAGCGCGAGACCTATCTCCAAGCCCGCATGATCGCCGACCCAATCAATCTATTCGACTCGGCACCGATCTGCGATGGGGCGGCGGCAGTTGTCCTGTGCCCCAGCGCACAGGCCAAAGAGTTCTGTGCCCAGCCGGTGCGTATCGCAGGCTCGGGTGTCGGTACCGATTCGGTAGCCCTGCACGACCGTCATGACCTGCTCTTCCTGTCCGCCGTCTTTAGGTCGGTCACGAAAGCGTACCGGCACGCCGGAATCGGTCCGGACGACATTGACCTGTTCGAGTTGCACGATGCCTTCTCGATCATCTCTGCTCTGTCGCTCGAGGCCTCCGGCTTCGCCCCCCGTGGGGAGGGCACGCGTCTTGCCGTAGAAGGCGAGATCGGGCGGGATGGGCGAATACCCATTGCGACAATGGGCGGCTTAAAGGCGCGCGGCCACCCTGTAGGCGCCACCGGCATGTACCAGGTTGTCGAAGCCGTGCTGCAGTTGCGGGGCCTGGCCGGGCCGAACCAGATTCCGAATGCACGCTGGGCCATGACCCAGAACATCGGTGGTGTGGGCGGTACCGCTGTGACCCACATCTTGGAAAGACAGGATTAGCGCCGGCTCTCCAGACCCGGGACCCATGAGGAGGAATCGAACACATGCGCCTGGCACCACACTGGCGAGTACGCAAGCAACGCTACAGTCTGCGCGGCGAGGCATGCGAGTGCTGCGGGGAGCACCTCTTCCCGCCACGCGATGTCTGCCCGGCCTGCCACCAACCGGCCGATGAGCCGTTCGCCTTCTCCGGCGAGGGGACGGTATACTCATTCTCTACGGTACACGAGCCACCGCGGGGGTTCGAGCGTTTTGCGCCCTATACCGTGGCCCTTGTGCGGTTGAAGGAAGGGCCGCTCGTCACGGCCCAGTTGGCCGACGTGGATCCGGCCGACGTGCACATCGGCATGCCCGTCGAAATGGTCACGCGGGTCCTGCGCGAGGACGGCAACGACGGCCTGATCGTCTACGGCTACAAGTTCCGGCCTGTGCTCAAGCAGAGTGCCGAGCCTATCGCCTCCTGAGTGCCCCGGGGTGTCCGGAGCCTGCGTTCAGGAGGCGCCGGCCGTGCGCAGAAAACGCCGGATGGGATGCCCGGCTCTTCGTAGAGAGTCAGGCATCCCACCCGGCGTGCATTGAACAATGCGGGCAGCCTACTCCGCAGGCTCGTTCTGCGCATCGTCGCGCCGGCAATGCCTCGTCGGTCCGCTCTGAGCTTCCGCGCCACACTGCGGGCACACGTCCTCGCCCTCTGTGAGCACCCGTCCGCAGCCCGGGCAGCGCCGGATGGCAGCGCCGCAGAGCTGGCAGAAGGGTGAGCGCTCCTCAAGCGCCTCTTCGCAGTATGGGCAACGACAGGCAGCCTGCTGGCCTGTGCCGCATTCCCTACTCATTGTGCCTGCTCCTCCTTCCCGCTAACGCTGCGCTTCTCATAGTCTTCGATCGCCGCATGCAGTGCGTCCGCGCCGAGGTTTGAACAGTGCATCTTGTTCGAGGGCAGGCCATCGAGTTCGTTGGCCACCATGCGGTTGGTGATCTGCTTGGCCTCCTCGAGCGTCTTGCCCATGGCCATCTCGCTGACCATGCTCGATACGGCAATCGCGGCCCCGCACCCGAACGTCTTGAACTTGACGTCGCTGATGCGCCCATCGGCCACCTTTATGTAAAACGTCATCATGTCCCCGCAGACAGGGTTCCCTACGTTCCCAACGCCGTCCGCATCGGGTATCTCGCCCACATTGCGCGGGTTCATGAAGTGATCCATGACCTTTTCGCTATATGCTACCATCGTGTTCCTCCATCCTTGGCCCGTCGGCGAACTTGCCGAAACCGCATAGCAAGCGCCAGCACTATTATACCTTTGCGGCTCGCCAATGTCCACTGCTTTGACAGGTCAGGCCGGATGCGCTAGACTTATGTAAAAGCTGTCTTGCGCCAAAAGGAGGCACTGTGGTCGAACAGCTACCCCTCATCCCTGCTGCGGACGAACAACCATCACCAGGCGCTGCCCAGCTGCCCGAGCTCACGCCCGAGGCCACCCTGCAAACAACCATCAAAGCTTTTGCCGGGCACATGGAACGCGTCGACTTTTCCGAGAATACGATCAAGTCGTTCCTCTGGGATCTCAGCCTTCTCGAACGCTACCTCGACAAAAGAACCCCAATCGGGGCCATCGGCACCAAGGAACTGCGGGACTTTATGGAGTACTTGCGCCACGGACGCGGCGTTCCCTGCACGGTCAAATCCTACGCCCGCCGGCTGACCACGCTCAAGGTATTCTTTGGCTGGCTGGCTGAGGAGAGCATCCTGCCCCGTGACCCGGCTGCCCCACTCATCCACGAGCCGGCGACGTCGCCGCTACCGGCGATTCTCTACGACGAGCAAGTCGAGCGCGCCCTGGAAGCAGCCCAGGCGCTATCGCACGATGCCAAGAGCCCAGACCCGCGCCCGCTATTGCTCCTCAACCTGATTCTGCAGACGGGGATGAAAAAGAGCGAGTGCATGGCCCTCGAATTGAGGCACTTTGACTTTTCGGACCCCCAAAAGCCCGCCGTGCACATACGCTACAAAAGCCCGCGGCAATTCCACAAAGAGCGCAAGCTCGCTCTGGAGCCCTCTTTCCCCTCTCTGTTCCGGCGTTACCTGGAGGCCTACAAGCCCCGCAAGGCGCTCTTCCCCTGTACGGGCCGGAACCTGGAGTACGTGCTGCACAAAGTCGCCAAGCTCGCGGGCCTGGAGGGGGGAATCTCTTTCGAGATGCTACGCTGGACCTGCGCGGTGCGCGAGTTCAAGAACGGCACAGAGCCGGACACACTGCGCCGCAAACTCGGCCTATCGGAGATCGCCTGGGAAGAGACCCTGAGCAAGATACAGGCGCTCGCTGCCAACCCGCTGTAGCGGCTAGCGCTGCAGCCGGTGCCGGGCGAGTTCCTCCGCTCGCTCCAGGTCCTCAGGCGTATTGATGTTGAAGAAAGAGATTTGCGAGGGGTCGAACACCTGCGTTTCGGCAGGCTCGACATAGCGGACGCGCACCCGGTCAAGAAAACCGATGATGCGCCGCTCTCCTGCCCGCAAGAGGTCCTCGATAGGTTGCAGGCAAGCCTTGCTGTACACAGCATGCAGAGGCTCCAGCAGGCTGTCCTCCCGCGGGATCACGACATCATAGTCGGCGGAGAGAAGGATCATGTAGCGCAGCAACCGCACATCCAGGAAAGGCATATCGCAGCCGACGACCACGGCCCGCTCATGGCGAGCGGCTTGCAGGCCCGTGTAGATGCCACCCAGAGAACCGGCCCCCGGCCAGGTGTCCTCGATGACGCTTGCGCCCAAGCCCTCATAGGTCGCCGGATCTTGGGTCACGATGATCATGTCGTCGCAAACCTGGCTCAATTGCCCCAGAACCCGCTCAATCAGCGCCACTCCGCCAACCGTGACGAACGCCTTGTTCACTCCCAGCCGTCGACTCCGGCCGCCAGCAAGAACCACGCCGCTGGCATCGGGCATACCTTGCTCCTATACTTGATGAAGCGGCAAGCTGCTCCGGCTCAGCCGGCACAGGCTGGCGCCGGCTGCCCAGCAGCCGCTTCCACGCAATTACTCATGGCTTGGCTCGGCAAGCGCGGCATGTCGCCGCGCCCCCAGGGCGTCAAGAGCACAACAGGTAGCACAGCCCTACCGTGCCTGGCCCGGTGTGCACGCCCAATGCCGGGCACAACTCGGCAATCAGGGTCTCGACGGGCGTCAGGTGTTCCTCCAGCATGCTGCGCAGTCTGGCCACCTCATCGAGAGCCGCCGCGTGCAGATACGCGATCTTGATCTTTTGCTGCCGGCCGGCCGCACTCACAGCCTTTTCGACAATCTTCTGATAGATGGCCGGCCGGCTCCGCGCCTGCCCCAGGCTCACGATCACGCCGTCCTCCATACTGATGAGGGGCTTGATATTGAGAATGGAGCCCAGTAGATGTTGTGCCCGGCCAATGCGGCCCCCCATGTAGAGGTAGCGAAGCGTGTCGGCCGTCTGCAGCAGGCGCGTTCGCGGCATGAGTTGGCGGATCAGGTCCAGCACTTCCTGCAACGACGCGCCCTGATCGGCAAGCCGCGCCGCCTCCAGGGCGATCCAGCCATGACACATGGCCACGTTTCGCGTGTCGATCACCTCAATCGGCAGGCCCGAAAGCTCGCTGGCGGCCATCTCCCGGCCTACGGTTGCCGCTTGATAGGCTCCGCTGCCGCTCGATGTCATATGTATCGAGACCACGGCCGTCGCATCGCGGGCCGCCTGGCGATAGGCGGCAACATAGTCTCCTGGCCCCGGATTGGCCGTCTTGGGCACCTCAGCAAGCTGGAGCATGCGCTGGAAGAACGGACCCGACTGGATGTCCACGAGATCGCGGTATGCCTGCCGGCCAATGTGTACATAATACGGAACCACGGTTATGCCGTGCTTGGCTACCAGGTCTACCGGGATACAGGCACAGCTATCTGTGACGATTCGTACTCTATGCATCCCCGTCTCCTTGCGCTACGGGCCTTGTCGACCGGCTGTCTGCGTTCGTAGCGGGAACCCTTGCCCTGTACACAACGAGCTCCCTCTACAGCTCGGTGGCCCAGGCCGCGTTAAGGCTCTCGCAGGGGGTTAGACAGTAAAGCCCGGCCTCTTGTTTCGCAACCTGCCCGGCAACTCGGCGCCGGCGGACCCCGAAACAGGCACGTGCCTACCACCGGGGAAGGGGCGCCAGGCACAGCGTCCACCAGCAGGCACCATCCGCGTCATCAGCGGGATAAAGGTCACCGCGGGACGCCTCGCAGGCCCAGGCGCAAGTGAGGGACGTCCTACACAGAACCGGCGGAGACGCCCGCGCGCAAGCACGCAGAGCATCTCCGCATCAAGAATCAGAGCAGACGAGAAAGAGCCTGCTACCCGAGGTGAGACTGGAGATAATTCACAGCCTCTTGGACGGTCGTGATCTTTTGCGCATCTTCGTCCGAGATCTCGCCACCGAACTCTTCCTCAAAGGCCATGATGAGTTCCACCAGATCCAGAGAATCGGCTTCCAGATCCTGCCGGAACCTGGCATCCAGGGTCACCTTTGCCTCGTCGACGCCCAATTGCTCGACGATGATGCGCTTGACTCGCTCATAGACGTCGTTCACCGATGCACCTCCATAATATGGTTGCGACGAAACCACCGGGCCAGGTGTCCACTGCGTTCCGGCCCTTCTCACACCGATTACCGGCCTCTCCGCCGCGCCATTATACCTTGCGGTACTCGGCGCGTCAACCTTCTGTGCAGGCCATCGATCGCACAGCGGAGAGAGGCTTCTTTCGCTAGAACACCGCGAACGCGCCGAGGTTTCGGCTGTCCAGTCGCCGCGTTCCATTGGTAGCTGTTGCGCACTGGGCGACTTTATTGTATCCTACAGCAGGCTCATCCGGGCACTGCATTCTCAGACGGGGTAAGGAATCCAGCCATGCGGATCAACGCGAATCTCCGGCCCCAGGCTCTCCTGGGGAAAATCGACCGCCTCTGGGAACTCTCGGCGGCGAAAATCGACGCCCTCCAGGCAACATGGAGCCCGGATCAGGGCTCACCGGTCTACACGGTCAACGGCCGCTACACATCGCGCGGCTGGACCGAGTGGACGCAAGGATTTCAGTACGGTTCGGCCATCCTGCAGTACGACGCGACCGGCGACGAGCGCTTTCTCAGCCTCGGACGCGACATGACCGCCCTGGCCATGGCCAGGCACGTCACCCACGTGGGCGTCCACGACCATGGCTTCAACAACGTGAGTACCTACGGCAACCTCTGGCGCCTGCTGCGCGAGGGGCGCCTGCCCGCAGACGGCTGGCAGCAAGCCTACTATGAGCTGGCCCTCAAGGCGAGTGGCGCCGTGCAGGCCCGGCGCTGGACCCGGACGGCCGAGGGCACCGGGTTTATCTACTCCTTCAACGGCCCCCATTCGCTGTTCGCGGATACCATCCGCTCGCTGCGCTCCCTGGCCCTGGCACACCGGCTCGGCCACCTGCTGATGGAAGAGAGGGACCGTCCGGTCTCGCTGCTCGAGCGCCTGATTCAGCACGCCCAGACGACGGCCACCTACGCCGTCTACTATGGCGAAGGGCGGGACCATTACGATGTGCGAGGGCGGGTGGCCCATGAGAGCCTCTTCAACACCAACGACGGCTCTTACCGCTGCCCGAGCACGCAGCAGGGCTACTCACCCTTCAGCACTTGGACGCGCGGCCTGGCCTGGATCATGTGCGGCTATGCCGAGCAACTCGAATTCATGGCCACGCTGGCCCCAGCCGAACTGGAGCCCTTCGGCGGGCAGCAGGCGGTGGAGGATATGATGCTCAGAGCCGCTCTGGCCACTTCCGACTTTTACATCGCGCAGACACCTACCGACGGCATCCCCTACTGGGATACGGGCGCTCCCGGCTTGGCGCACCTCAGTGACTATCTCGCGCGCCCGGCCGAGCCGTTCAACGACTACGAGCCGGTCGATAGCTCGGCGGCAGCCATTGCCGCGCAGGGTCTGCTACGCCTAGGGCATTACCTCAGCAAACGGGGCCGGCAGGAAACCGGTTGTCGCTATTGGCAAGCCGGCCTCACTGTAATAGATGCCCTCTTCGACGAGCCCTATCTGAGCACCGCGCCGGAGCACCAGGGGCTCATCCTCCACTCCGTTTACCACCGGCCGAACGGCTGGGACCATATACCGCCCGGCGCTAAGGCGCCCTGCGGAGAGTCCAGCATGTGGGGAGACTATCACGCCCGCGAAGTGGCGCTCTATCTGCAGCGAATGGCCCGCGCTGAACCCTACTACACGTTCTTTGGCCCCCCCATTACCAGAGCAAGGAAGGTGAGATGACCGGCACAGGCTACAGACGCATGGCTTCGTTCCGCTCGGCAGCCGAGCTTGGCGCCTATCTCAGCGAGCGAGGGATAGACCTGCACTGCGAGGATGCCATCGTCACCGGCGAAGCATCCCCTCTTTGCCAACCGCTCAAGCTCGGCGAGCGCACCATCGGCAACCGCTGGACTGCACAGCCGATGGAAGGATGGGACGGCACGACCAGTGGTGGCATCAGCGATTCCATGTTGCGCCGCTGGCGCCGCTTTGGCCAGAGCGGGGCCAAACTGATCTGGGGCGGCGAGGCTATGGCCGTCCGGCCGGATGGCAGAGCCAACCCCAACCAGCTCATCATCAACAAGGAGAATCAGGCCGGCATCGCCCGCCTGCGCGAGGCGTTGCTGCAGGCGCACGCCGAGCGCTTTGGCGGTACCACCGGCCTGCTCTTGGGTTTCCAGCTTACCCATTCCGGCCGCTTCAGTCGGCCGCAGGGCACACCGGCCCCGCTCGTGGCCTACCGTCACCCCTTGTTGGATGGGCGCTCGGGCGTCACCAGCGACGACCAGGTCCTGACCGACGGTGAACTCGAGGGGCTGATTGAGGATTATGTCCGCGCCGCAGCCATCGCCCGCGATGTAGGTGCCGACTTTGTGGACGTCAAGCACTGCCATGGATATCTGCTGCACGAACTGCTCAGCGCCCATACGCGGCCCGGCCGCTATGGCGGCTCCTTTGAGAACCGCACGCGCCTGCTGCACGAGATTGTGACCGCCATCCGTCGCGACGTCCCCGGCCTGCTCATCGGCGTGCGCCTGAGTGCCTTCGACAGCGTGCCGTTCCGCCCGGATCCTACGCGTGCACAGCTGGGGCGACTGGGGCCGGGCGTTCCCGAGGATGTGAGCGGCCTCTTGCCCTACCGCTACGGCTTTGGCCTGAACCCCGAGCGCCCGCTCGAGCCGGACCTCACCGAGACTGTTCGCTTCCTGAGCCTGCTCGAGTCCCTGGATATTCGCCTGGTGAATCTGACGGCCGGCAGCCCCTACTACAACCCACACCTGCAGCGCCCCGCCATGTTCCCGCCCTGCGACGGCTACCAACTCTGCGAGGACCCCCTGGCCGGCGTCGCCCGGCAGATCAACGCAGTCCGGGAACTCAAAGCACGCTTTCCGTCCCTGCTCATCGTCGGCTCGGCCTACTCCTACCTGCAGGAGTATCTGCCGCACGTCGCCCAATATTACCTCCGCCACGGTCACGTGGACTCTGTGGGCCTTGGCCGAGCGCTGCTCTCTTATCCGCACATGCTGGCCGACGCCACGGAGAAGGGCGTCTTGAATCGTCGCCTGATCTGCCGCACCTTTAGCGACTGCACAACGGCGCCGCGCAAGGGCTTGCCGAGCGGTTGTTACCCTCTGGACGAGTACTACCGGACCTCGACGAATGCCGAACGCCTGAAGCAGGCCAAGGGGGCTGGAGCATGACGGCCGAGACGCGCGACGTTGCTTTGGTAACCGGGGGCAGCCGCGGGATCGGCCTGGGAATCGCACGCTGCCTCGCCCGTGAGGGCTATGACCTGGCCATCTGTGGTCTGCGCGCCGAGGACGCCGTCGCCGGCGTGCTGACCGAACTACGAGCACTGGGGGCGCGCGTCCTCTACTGCCGGGCGGACATCAGCCGGGCAGAGTCGCGGGCTGCCCTCATCGAGGCCATTCGGGCAAGCTATGGCCGGGTGAACCTGCTGGTCAACAACGCCGGCAGGGCGCCTCGCGTGCGGGCGGACATCCTCGAGGCCACAGAGGAGAGCCTGGAAGAGGTCATGCGCACAAACCTGCAGGGTCCCTACTTTCTGACCCAGGCTGTTGCCCGCTGGATGATCGAGCAGAAAGAGGCCGGCGAGGCCCAGCGCGGCTGCATCATCAACATCTCGTCCATCTCGGCCACTGTCGCCTCGTTGAACCGCGGCGAGTATTGCCTGAGCAAGGCCGCCCTCAGCATGGCCACTCGCCTCTGGGCAGCGCGCCTGGCCGAGTATGACATCCCGGTGTACGAAGTGCGCCCCGGAATTATCCGCACCGACATGACGGCACCGGTACAGTCCAAATACGACCGGCTCATTGCCGAGGGGCTCCTCCTGCAAAAGCGCTGGGGCCTGCCGGAGGACGTCGGGCGGGCTGTGGCCATGCTCGCCCGTGGCGACCTGGCCTACTCTACCGGGCAGGTCATCGCCGTCGACGGCGGGCAGACGATCCCGCGGCTCTAGATGCCCATCTCGCTTGACAGACTGTCAAGCGGACAGTATTATTATGTACTCTTCTACCAAAGTTGTGCGCGTGAGGGCATATTGGAGAAACGCAAAAACGATCACCTTCGCATCTGCCTGCAACAAGAGGTCGAGTTCGAGAGCCTGACCGCCGGCTTTGAGCGCTACCGTCTCGTGCATCAGGCCCTGCCCGAGATAGCCTCGGATGCTGTGGACCTCAGCACGAGCTTCCTGGGGCGGCGGCTGCGTGCCCCTTTGCTGATCTCGCCCATGACGGGCGGGACGCCGGCCGCGCGAGAGATCAACCACCGGCTGGCTATGGCCGCCGAGACGCTGGGCATCGCCATGGGCGTCGGCTCTCAGCGCGCCGCCATTGAGGACCCGGCGCTGGCAGAGACCTATCGCGTGCGCGATGTAGCCCCCAACATCATCCTGCTGGCGAACCTCGGGGCCGTGCAACTGAACTATGGCTATGGGCTCGATGAGTGCCAGCGCGCCGTAGAGATGATCGAAGCCGATGCGCTGGTTCTGCATCTGAACCCCGTGCAAGAGTTCTTCCAGAACGAAGGGAACCACGACTTTACGCGGTTACTGCCGCACATCGAAGAGATTTGCCGCCGCCTCGGCTGGCCGGTGATCGTAAAGGAGGTCGGCTGGGGCCTCGCTCCCAACCTCGTGCTCGCTCTCCTCGCGGCGGGGGTGGCGGCTGTAGACGTAGCCGGGGCCGGTGGAACGTCCTGGGGGCGGGTGGAGGCCTATCGCTCACCCTCCGGACGAATGCGCAGCCTGGCGGCTGCCTTTGACCGCTGGGGCACCCCGACTGCGGAAGCCATCCGCGAAGCACGCCTCGCAGCCGGAGAGGAGGCCACGATCATCGGCAGTGGCGGCATTCGTGACGGATTGCAGGCCGCCAAGGCCCTGGCCCTGGGAGCCAACCTGGTGGGCATGGCGCTGCCGCTGCTCCGGCCAGCTACCGTATCGACCGAGGCAGTCATCGAACACCTAGAGTTGATTATCAGCGAACTGCGGCTGGCGGCATTCGCCACCGCATCACCCACTGTGGAGGCCCTGCGCCGTAGCCGGCTGGTAGTGCTTGACGATGGCGCCGGCCGTCGGCGTTGAGCAGCGAACCGGCAGGAGGAGAAACCCTTGACTGACCCATTGGCGCCCTACCTGGAGGCTGTTGAGACGGCCATGAAGCGGCTGCTATCCTCACCCTCCCCGGCTGCCGAGCCGCTCTACGGCATGATGCGCTATCACCTGGGCTGGGTAGATGACGTATTCCGCCCGGCGCGGACGGACACCGGCAAGCGCGTGCGCCCACTGTTCTGCCTGCTTTCGTGCGCGGCGGCAGGGGGCAAATGGCAAGAGGCAGTGCCCGTCGCGGCCAGCCTGGAACTCGTGCACAACTTTTCCCTCATCCACGACGATGTCGAGGATTCCAGCGTTACGCGCCGGCACCGACGCACGGTCTGGGCCGTCTGGGGAATCGCACAAGCCATCAATGCCGGCGACGCCATGTTCACCCTCGCCCGCTCCGCAGTGCACGGGTTGGCCGAACAGGGCACCCCGGCGGACGTCGTGCTCGCCATCCTGCGACGAATTGAGGAGACCAGCCTGGCGCTCTGCGAAGGGCAACACCTGGACATGGCCTTCGAAGACTGCCCAACGGTAACGCTCGAGGATTATATGTCCATGATTGAGGGCAAGACAGCGGCTCTCCTCGCCTGCGCCGCCGAAACGGGGGCCCTGGTGGGGGGAGGCATGCGCGGACCCCATGCCGACTTTCGCGAATTCGGGCGCCAATTGGGCCTGGCTTTCCAGATGGTCGATGACATCCTCGGCATCTGGGGCGACCCCGCCGTCACCGGCAAGCCCGCCGCTGATGACCTCCGCAGCTGCAAGAAGACGTTGCCCATCCTGCACGCCCTCGCCGTCCTCGAGGCGCGCGACGACGACAGGCTAGCGCAGATTCTGGCCCGCCCCAAGCTCAGCGAGGCCGATGTGAGGACGGCCATAGCCTGCCTGGAGGAAGCAGACGCTCGCCGGTACACCGATGAGCTCGCAACCGAGCATACGGAGCGCGCCCTGGCCGTCCTCGATAGAGCCGCTGAGCCTTCCGCTGCCCGCGAGATGCTGCGCAACCTGGCCCTCAAGCTTGTAGACCGCGACCGCTGACCCGCCCTAGCCCATCACAGCCTTGAGCCGTGCGGGCAGGATCTCGGCTTCCAGCCGCTGGGCGTCGTTCGTAAAGATCTCACCGTCAACGTGAGAGGCCAGGCCGTCCTCAGAGGAAACCACAACCCTGCGCGCACGCAGCATCGTCACCGGCGGCTTGCCCACATGGGTACCGCGAATCACGTGGGGCAGCAAGCTCAGGATCTGCAAACGCGGAATGTCTCTTGCCAGGCAGATGTCAAACAGGCCGTCGTCGATCTCGGCCGCAGGGGTAATCCGAAAGCCGCCGCCGATGCGCCGCCCGTTGGTCACCGCGATCATCAGCACCCTGCCGGTTACCGTCCTGCCGTCAAGGTCAATAGTCATGCGCGGCGCTTTGTAGTGCACGAAAATCGTCTCCAGCGCCGAAATCAGGTAGAGGGGCAACCCGCGCAGGCGGCGGTGCCGGCGCGAGGCGATATTGACCAGAGCGTCGAACCCGATGCCCAACCCATTGGCGAAATAGCGACCGTTCACACGCCCCACATCGATGAGGTGCGTTTTGCCCTCGGCAAGCCTCGCACAGGCGCCCTCCAGGCCGTCCGGCAGGCGCAGCATGCGCTCAAAATCGTTCCCCGAGCCGGCAGGGATCACCCCCAGTGTGCCGACTGGTCCTCCGTTGTCGTGCGCGCGCACCAGGCCATTGAGCACCTCATGGACCGTGCCGTCGCCGCCCACGGCGACCACCGGCTGGCGCTCCTCCAGCGCGGCCTCCTCCGCCAGCCGGATTGCCTCCTCGGGACCGCTGGTGCGCACCACATCAAAGGGCACGCCCAACCCACGCAAGATAGCGCAGGCATCCTGCGCGACGCGCACGGCATGGCCCCGACCCGCCGCAGGGTTGACAATCAGCCGCATACTTGCCATTGTTCCGCTCACCCTCCTGGAATGCCCTCCTCAGCAGCACATCGAGCGGGCCGATTGTAGGGCAAAGCCAGGCCACTGTCAATCATCTGCTCCCACGCCAGGGGCATCGGCAATTGACAGCGAGAGTGCCGGATGGTATAGTCCTGGCTGATCCGCTGGTGGGAGTGGAAACGAAACATCGCGACCGCTCTCCCCCGAGGGTGAGGCTCATATCCGCCGCACGCGCGTGCGGCGGATATGTTTGTACGATTGCAGCCCACTGCAAAGAGGTGGAACCGGATGGAAAAGGGCCGGATCGACTTTCACGTGCACTCGCTCCTCAGCGATGGTGACCTGCTGCCCAGTGAGGTCCTGCGTCGGGCGGTGCAGACGGGCATGGTGGGGATGGCCTTTGCCGACCATGCCGATGCCAGCAACATCGAGAGGATCGTCGCTGCCCTCTCTCGCCTGGTGCAGGAACAGGGGAACGACTATTGCCCGTTTCTCATCGGCGTGGAATTGACCCACGTGGCCCCTGCCAGCATCGCCCGGTTGGCGCACCTGGCCAGAGAGGCCGGCGCCGAGATTGTCCTGGTGCACGGCGAGACTCTCGTCGAGCCCGTGGCCGCAGGCACCAACCGGGCCGCGGTCGAGTGCGCCGACGTGGACATTCTGGCACACCCCGGCCTGCTGACTGAAGAAGAAGCGCGACTCGCCGCAGCCAACGGCATCTACGTAGAGATCACGTCTCGCCGCGGGCACTGCCTGGCCAACGGGCATGTGGCTCGCATAGCCCGTCAGGCGGGGGCCAGAATGCTGGTGAACACCGACACCCACTCACCCTCCGACCTGATCGATCTGAGCATGGCCCGCCGCGTTGCTTTGGGTGCGGGGCTCTCACCCAGCGAAGTTGAGACGGCCGTGTTGGACCATCCGGCTGCCCTATTCCAGCGCGCCCTTGAACGGAGGACGATATGAGTCACATACTCCAGCCCAACGCCCCACAGAGTTCGGCGGCCGGCACCGGCAGTGCGCCGGGAACCCAGGTTCGCTGCCCACGTTGCCAGACGACCTACACCGCCCAGATCGCCAACATCATCGACACGCGCATGGGGCCACAGATGAAGGCTGCGCTGCTCAGCGGCTACCTGAACCGGGTCGAGTGCCCAAGCTGCGGTGCCACGGGCGTGGTTAACGTGCCACTCATCTACCATGACCCGGAAAAGGAACTCCTTCTCGCCCTGATGCCCTCCGAGCTGAACCTGAGCGTTGAGCAGCAAGAGCGCCTTGTCGGCGGGCTCGTTCAGGCGGTGATGAGCAATGTGCCGCCGGAAGAGCGCAAGGGCTACTTCCTGCGCCCACAGACGCTCCTCACCATGCGCAGCCTCGTGGAAAAGATCCTCGAGGCAGACGGTGTGACCCCCGAGATGATCGAGACGCAGAACCGGCGCCTTACGCTGCTTTCCGACATGCTCCGCGCTGCTGCTGACTCCACCGAACTCGGCCGGCTCATTGCCGAGCGCCAGGGCGAACTCGACTATGCCTTCTTTGCCACACTAATGTCGGCAGCCGAAGAAGCCGAAGCATCCGGCGACAGCACGAGTGCCGAACAGCTCATCGCCCTGCGCGATAGGCTGTTGGAGGAGCCTGCTGTGTCTGCCCGGTTGCCGCAGGCGTTGCCGCCGGGCACAACGGTCGAGGAGGCCATCGAAAAGCTGCTGGCCGTCTCGGGTGACGAGCAGGCGATGACTGCTATGGTCGCCCTGAATCGCCCCGTCTTTGACTATATGTTCTTCCAGGGGTTGACGGCCCAAATGGAGCAAGCCTGGAGATCCAGCGACAACGTCCGCGCCGAAAAGCTTTCGGCGCTGCGAGCGCGCTTGCTCAAAGAGATCGAGCAGCAGGATCAGGCCCTGCAGTCTGCGCAACAACAGGACCTGCAACTGATTGAGGAACTCCTCAAGAGCCCGAACCGGCAGGAAGCCATCCGCCAACACCTGGCGCAGATCGATACTCTGTTCATGAACACCCTTGCGGCTGCCATCCAAACGGCGCGCCAACAAGGCGACATCGAACGCAGCGCCCGTCTTGACGAGATACGCCAGGCCATCGTTGCCCTGCTAGCCGAAGCCATGCCGCCCGAGATCCGCTTGGTGAACCGCCTGCTCGGCACACAGGATGCCGGCGAGCGGCAAGCGGCCCTGGCCGAGTCCAAAGAACTCCTCAGCGACGACTTTATAGAGCTACTGAACGGCCTGGAGGAGGAACTCCAGAGCCAGGGTCGCAGTGAGGTCCTCAGCCGCCTGAAGACCATCCGCGATGAGGTTCGGCAGGCACGCGCTGCCGGCTGATAGTGCTTCAGAGCATCCGTGCCCTCAGGCCTGCTGGCAAGTGCATGAAAGCTTGCTAATCGCGTGCGAATCGAGTATACTAGCACACTGGTGTGGCGGCCCGGTAGCCATCGAATGGCTGGCCGCTGCGCACGACCTACCGAACACGCCTCCCGACTGCAAGAGCCGTGCCGGAGCATCCGGTCCTCAAGCGGGATGACGGAGGTGGAAGCACAACGACAGGAGAGAATAGCCATGCCCGTCGTC
Source organism: Anaerolineae bacterium (assembly GCA_034428955.1). GTDB lineage: Bacteria > Chloroflexota > Anaerolineae > SpSt-313 > SpSt-313 > DAOUGZ01. The sequence goes on from DAOUGZ010000140.1 coordinate 26,546, forward strand.
AGTATGAAGCAGTTGCTGGAAGCCGGCGTCCACTTTGGGCACCGCGCCCGCCGCTGGAACCCCAAAATGCGTTCCTACATCTTTACCGAGCGCAATGGGATCCACATCATCGACCTGCAGCAGACCATCAACCTCCTCGATCAGGCTTACGCGTTCGCTCGCGATATCACTGCCGAAGGAGGCACCGTGGTCTTTGTCGGCACCAAGAAGCAGGCGCAGGAGACCATCTCCACAGAGGCGGGGCGCTGTGGGATGCCCTTCGTGAACCAGCGCTGGCTGGGCGGCACGATGACCAATTTCCGTACCATTCGCCAACGCATCGAGTACCTGCTGAACCTGGAGAGCGCCAAGGCCAGCGGCGAGTTTGAGCATCTATCCAAGAAGGAGGCCCTCCAGAAGGAGCGTGAACTCGCCAAGCTCCAGGAGCGTTTCGGCGGCCTCAGAACGCTGCGCCGCCCCCCCGAAGCCGTCTTTATCGCCGATGTGCGTCGTGAAGCGATCGCCGTGAACGAGGCCAACTCGATGGGGATCCCGATTCTGGCGATGGTCGACACAAACTGCGACCCGGACCCGATCGATTACATCATCCCCAGCAACGACGATGCCATCCGGGCTATCCGCCTGATCGCTGGCAAGATCGCCGATGCGATTATCGAAGGCCAGCAGATGCGCGGCGTCGTCATGGCCGAAGAGGCCGAAGAGGCGCCGGAAGGTGAGTATACGGCCAAGTTCGGCGGTCCTGAGGAAGCCGCTGCCATGTTGGCGGAAGAGGCACAAGCCGAGGCGGACAGCGACGAGGAAGACGAGGAATAAGGGGTAAATGATGGCTATTACAAGTGAGATGATCAAAGACCTGCGCGAGCGGACCGGCGCTGGCGTACTCGACTGCAAGAAGGCCCTCGAGCAGGCCCTGGGCGATCTCGAGAAGGCCGTGACGGTCCTGCGCGAGCAGGGCCTGGCTACAGCGGCCAAGAAGGCCACCCGCGAAGCGCGTGAGGGCCTCATTGAGGCCTATGTGCATCCCGGGGCCAAGGTGGCCACCTTGCTCGAGATCAACTGCGAGAGCGACTTTGTCGCCCGCACCGACGAGTTCAAGGCCCTGGCTCACGACCTGGCCATGCAGGTCGCTGCGGCCAAGCCCCTCTATGTAACGATAGACGATGTGCCCGCCGAAGTCGTGGAGGCTGAGCGTCGCATCTACGAGGCACAGATTGCCGAGGAGAACAAGCCAGCGCAGGTAAAAGAGAACATTATCAAGGGCAAGCTGGCCAAGTACTATGAGGATGTCGTCTTGCTGGAGCAGCCCTTCATCAAGGATGGGAGCATCCGTGTGAAGGACCTGATCACGCAGCAAGTCGCCAAGCTCGGCGAGAACATTGTCGTGCGCAGGTTTGCCCGGTTTGCGATTGGCGAGGAATAGAACTGCGACTGGAAAGCCGGAGGATGGATGGGCGAGGCAAAGTACCGACGCATACTGCTCAAGCTTAGCGGCGAGTTCCTGGCCGGCGAGTCGGGGTTTGGGATTGAACCCAGCCTGGCTGAGAGCATCGCGGCCCAAATCCGGCCTCTGCTGGACATGGAAGTGCAGGTGGCTATCGTCATCGGCGCCGGCAACATCTGGCGCGGGAAGAAGGGCCTCGAGCATGGCATGGAACGCGCCATAGCCGACTATATGGGTATGCTGGCCACTGTGATGAACTCGCTGGCGCTCCAGGATGCCCTGGAACGGGCGGGGTTGATCACCCGTGTACAGACGGCCATCGAAATGCGCGCTGTCGCCGAGCCCTACATCCGCCGGCGAGCCATCCGGCACCTGGAGAAAGGGCGTGTCGTCATCTTTGGCGCCGGTACGGGAAACGCCTACTTTTCCACGGATACGGCCGCCGCTCTGCGTGCCATGGAGATTGACGCCGAGGTCCTGATGAAAGCGACCAAGGTCGATGGAGTCTACGACAAGGACCCCGTCAAATACCCTGATGCACGCCGCTTCGAGCACCTCAGCTACATCGACGCGCTAAACCTGGGTCTCAAGGTCATGGACAGCACAGCGCTCTCGCTGTGCATGGATAACGATCTTCCCATCATCGTCTTCAAACTGGATCCCCCCGACAGCCTGGTGCGCGTAGCCAGAGGCGAGGAGATCGGCACACTCGTCAGCCGCTGACAGAGAACTGGAGGAGACGCCGATGATCAACGACGTATTGCGCGAGACGGAAGACAAGATGCGGCGGGCCGTAGCAGTATTGCGGGAAGACCTGCTCGTAGTGCGAACAGGCCGGGCATCTCCTTCGTTGGTGGAGCGCGTGCGTGTCGACTATTACGGGACGCCCACACCGCTGAACCAACTCGCCACCATCTCGGCTCCCGAACCTCGACTCTTGGTTATCCGTCCGTGGGACCCGAGCGCACTGGCGACCATTGAGAAGGGCATCCTCAAGTCCGACCTTGGGCTGACCCCCAGCAACGACGGCAAGGTTGTCCGCCTGCCCATACCCCAGCTCACCGAAGAGCGCCGCCGCGAGTTGGTGCGCTCAGTAAGCCGGCGCGTCGAGGAAGGCCACATCGCTCTGCGCAATATCCGCCGCGACGGCCTGAAAGACATGCAAGAGCTGGAGAAGGAAAAGCTCATCCCCGAGGATGACCTCTTCCGCGGCAAAGACCGTCTGCAGGAGCTGATCGACAAGTACACAGCCGAGATGGACGAGCTGGGCCGCCTCAAGCAAGAAGAGATCATGGAAGTCTAGCAGCCGGGGGCTGGTTGTGCAGCGCCGGAGCGTCAGTCGCTCCGGCGTTCAGTACATCGGTTCAGCGGTGATAGTTGGGAACCGGTTTGGCGACACAACAGACGGAACTACAGAAACTAAAGATACCCCGGCACGTGGGCATCATCATGGACGGCAACGGGCGTTGGGCCGAACGGCGTGGACTGCCCCGCTTGGCGGGCCACCGCGCAGGCACACAGAACATTCGGCGCGTTCTGCGTGCCTGTGTCGAGTTTGGCATCCCGGTGCTGACAATCTATGCCTTCTCTACCGAAAACTGGGCGAGGCCGCCTGAGGAAGTAACTGGGCTCCTCGCCCTGCTTGAGCGGAGCATCGACCGCGAGGCACGGGAGCTGCACCGCAATGGCGTCTGCATCCGTCACCTGGGGCAAACCGATGGGCTCCCACAGCGCCTACAGGACAAGATTGCACAAGCCATTGCTCTCACCCGCGACAACAACCGCCTCATCCTCAACGTTGCCCTCAACTATGGGGGGCGCGCGGAGATCGTGCAGGCCGTCCGGCGTTTGATGGCCGACGGCGTCCCTGCCGCGCAGGTAGACGAGTCCGTTCTGAGCCAATACCTCTACACGCGCGACCTGCCCGACCCCGACCTCATCATCCGTACTGGTGGAGAGATGCGGCTGAGCAACTTTATGGTCTGGCAGGCAGCATACGCCGAGTACTACTCCACGCCGGCCTTCTGGCCCGACTTTGACCGCAGGGAGCTTTGGCAAGCACTGGTCGCCTACACAGCACGCGACCGGCGCTTTGGCCGCGTCAATACGTCTTGATGGCGGCTCAACCAGCAACTCTGAGGAGGCCGGCCCGTGCTTAGTACACGTGTCCTCAGTGCCCTCATCCTACTTCCCATCGTTGGGGCCATGGTGTACCTGGGTGGCTCCTGGTTCACCGGCTTTCTTGCTATCGTCGCCGTCCTCGCCAGCATCGAGTTCCAGCGCATCGCCGAGCGCCTAGGCGCTCGCTCCCCGTTGCTCATCGGTGCAGGGTTGGCCGCAGGGCTGATCATTGCCGCACACTATCCACAGCGGCAGCTCGGCCCGGTGCTGTTCATCTTTGTGCTCGGCGCCTTGATGGTCTGGCGGGTGTTACGGCAAGACTATGGTGGGTTCCTCCTGGACTGGGGGACCACCCTGGTCACCGGCGCGTACGTCGGCGGTATGCTCAGCCATTATGTGCTCCTGCGAAACTTGCCTCAGGGTGCGGGCTGGGTGGCTTTGGCCCTGATCACTACCTGGTTCGCCGACACGGCAGCCTACTTTGTCGGCAGGGCCTGGGGCCGGCACCCGTTCTTTGCCAAGGTCAGTCCACACAAGACGCTGGAAGGGGCGCTCGCCGGCTTCGCCGCGGGCACTCTGTTCGCGGCTGGAGTGAGCATACGGCTGTTCCACGTACCGTGGGCTCAGGCCGTCGGCTTGGGCCTGGTCCTCAGCCTGGCCACAATCCTAGGGGATCTCTCCGAGTCCCTGGTCAAGCGTCAGGCATCAATCAAGGACTCGGGCAACTTGATACCCGGGCACGGTGGAGCCCTTGATCGCATCGATAGCCTGCTCTTTGCTGGGGTCACCGTTTACTATTATGTCACCTGGTTCATTGGGACGTCCTAGAGATGACTGAGGTCCTGTTCGACGCTTCCCTGCGGATAGGCAACCTCTTCTTGTCATCGGCCAACGTCATTGTCGCCTTCTCGCTGCTGGCCTACATCGCCAGCCACAACCTGCGCAGCCCGGTGGCAAGGGCCTTCTGCAGCCTGTTGGTCTCCATACTGATCGTCTACGCCGGCGACGTGATCCTCGACAACGTCGAGACTCTCGCTGCCGCAGCGCCTTGGCTGCGCCTGCAATGGCTGGGGATTGCGTTCGTCCCTGCTGCCTACCTGCACCTCTCCGATTCTCTCTTGCGCACAACCGGGGTCTTTTCCCCCTGGCGCCGGGCATTGGTAGCAGCCGGTTATCTGCTGGGCGCAGTTTCTTTCCTGCTCGCCGCATTCACCGACTGGGTAGTCCGTAGCGGTACCGAGGCATCTACCTTCTTCCACCTCCGTGCCGGCCCACTCTTTTGGGCTTTTGCCGCGTATTATTTCCTGGCCACGCTGCTGGGCCTTCTGAACACTCGGCATGCCCGAGCGCGTTGTGTCACCTCGACATCCCGCCGGCGCATGGGCTATATGGCGCTGGCCTTTGTCGCTCCTGGCCTGGGCGTCTTCCCCTACCTCCTGAGCGCGAGCATGCTGCAGCAACTCTCGCTGACCGCGGTCCTGGGGCTCACCCTTGTCGGCAACCTGGCCGTAGCCCTGATGACCGTCGTCATGGGGTACAGTGTAGCCTATCAGGGCATGCTGCTGCCGGATCGGGCTATCAAGCATAGCCTCATCCACTACCTGCTGCGGGGTCCGATAGTCGCCGCCACGATGCTCATTCTGGTTCTCGTCATTCCAGGCGTCGAACGCATCCTCGGCATCACTCGCGACACGGTGCTCATCTTTGCCATCGTCGTTTCCACCGTCGTGCTGCAGGTGCTCATCAACCTGGCCAAACCCGGCATCGACCGGCTTATCTATCGCAAAGACCTCGCCGAGATCACCTGGATCCAGGAACTGGACAAGCGCCTGCTCACCAGCACCGACCTTGAGCAGATTCTGGAGAACGTCCTGGTAGCCCTCTGCGACCTGTTGCGGACTCGTTCCGGCTTTATCGTCACCATCCAAGGCGACCGGCTGCACCTGCAGGTATTCTGCGGTCCACGCGATCCCGCCGTGGCCTTTCTCAGCCAGGCACTACCTTCCGAGTTGATCGACTGGGTCCGGGAGAGCCGCAAAGCCATCAGCCTGGAGGAGGCAGACTTTGTCGCCCGCAACGGGCACCTCCTGCTGCCCCTGCGCGGGCGCGACGGCCGCAGCATTCTGGGCGTGCTGGGCATTCAAAAGTGGGGCGACAATAACACGCCGGCAGAGTCCGACCTGGAAATGGCCGGCGAGCTGGTGCACCGAGCAGAGTTGGCACTGGACGACATGCACCTGCAGCAACAGGTCTTTTCGCTCCTGAGGCGGATGGAGCCCGAGATTGCCCAGTTGCAGCGTTGGGGGAGCATGCCCCAGTATGGGCAAGGCGCCCATACAGAGGGGAGCGAAACGCTGGCTCTGAACTCGCCTGCGTTTGCCAGCATGGTGAAGGATGCGCTGGCCCACTATTGGGGTGGCCCGAAGCTGAGTGGCAGCCCCCTCATGCGGCTCAGCGTTGTGCGAAAGGCACTGAGGGCCAACGACAAGGTGCCGGCCAAGGCGCTGCGCTCTGTTCTTCGAGAGGCCATAGAGCGCTTGCGCCCGGATTCGGAACCCGACCTCACCTCCAGCGAATGGATCATCTACAACATCCTCGACTACCGTTACCTGCGCGGAGAACGCATTCGCAACACGGCTCATCTCCTGGCCATGAGCGAATCCGACTTTTACCGCAAGCAACGTATCGCCATTGAGGAGGTGGCCAAGGCGCTGGCCATCATGGAAGAAGAGAGCAGGTCAAGCGGCAGCCGGAGTGCCGACGAGAGCTAGGCTTGACACCCGAAAACCTCGGAGTATACTGTGCCTGTTGCTTATCGTGCACCATGCTATTAAGGAGGATTCACCGTGGCCTTCAAGATCACCGAGGAATGCATCGCTTGCGGGGCCTGCGAGCCCGAGTGCCCCAACTCGGCCATCAGCGAGGGTGAGGAGACCTACGTCATCAACCCGGATCTCTGCACCGAGTGCGTCGGCTTTTTCGAGACACAGCAGTGTGCCGAAGTCTGCCCGGTTGATGCTCCGGTGCCGGACCCCGAGAACGAGGAGACGCGGGACGAATTGCTGGCCAAGTTCCGCCGCATCCACCCCGGCAAAGAGCCCGCATAGGGCCCGACCGGCAAGAAGAGAGCCTCTCGCGCTCGTGCGAGGGGCTCTTTTTTGTGCTTGCCTCTTCGCTTTCCGCAGCCTATAATCGGGGCATGTTTCTCGCTATCTCCTGGTCGGCCCGCATGTGCCGCCAGATGAAGCCAGATTTGGTCATTGATCGCCATGTCCTACACCCCTTCACAAGCAACTTCCAAGTCGTGCCGCAAGTTGGCGGGGGCAGCAGGGCCTTTCCGTCCATATCTCGTTGGCAAGGAGTGCCATGGATTGGCATAGGCCCATCAAGAGTCTCCATCGCTGCTTTGCTTGGGGCGCCCGGCAAGTTGTCGACGTCTTTGCGGCCATCTCGGGCTTTTACTATTCCAAAAAGTTCGCCATGCTGGCCAGGCGGTTGGGCCGCCCACCGGCAGAGGCCAGAGCGAGCACACGCGGCTTTATCGTTCTCGAGATCGATGGCCTCTCCTTTGATCAGTTGCGGCAAGCGACGGACAAAGGCGACATGCCCTACCTGGCCAGCCAGCTCCGCCAGGGCCGCTACCAACTCAGCCCCTGGCGTTGCGGGCTGCCGTCCACAACGCCCGCCTCACAAGCGGGGATTCTGTTCGGCAACAACTATGACATTCCAGGCTTTCGTTGGTACGAGAAGGAACGTGGCATTTCGATGGTCTGCAAGCTCCCCTCGGCCATCAAGACGCTGCAGGATCGCATCTCCGGCAGCCGGCCCGGCATCCTCCGCGGGGGCTCGAGCTACTTTAACATGTTCGATGGCGACGCGGCGCTCTCGCTCTTCACGCTCAGTACTCTGAACCGGGCGCGCTTTTTCCCGGCAAGCCGTGGGTTGGGCTTTTTTCTGCTCTTCCTGCTGAACCCGTTCCGCACCCTCAAAGTCATCGTGCGCTCTCTCTCGGAATACGTGATTGACCTTGTCGAACGCATCGTGGGATACAGCCGGGGTGAGAAGCGCCTGCCCTTCCAGGGCATCTTTCCTCTCATGCGCGTCGTGAGTAACGTGGTCTTTCGCGAGATACAGACCTTTGCCGTGCTAGTGGACATCTATCGCGGCGCCCCATCCGTCTATACAACCTATTACGGCTATGACGAGATTGCGCATCACTACGGTCATGACTCGCGGCCGGCTCTCCGAGCCCTTCGCGACCTGGACAAGCGAATCCAGCAGATTGACCGGCTGCGCCGTGCGCGGCTGAACCGCGAATACGACCTATTCGTGATTGCCGACCACGGACAGACCGCCTCCGAGCCCTTCTCCGAGCTGTACGGGCAGACGCTGGGCCAGTACATCCGGCGCTGCCTCGGTAGTGGCTTGGTGCTGCAAGAGCAGTCCGGCGACGAACAGCATTCGGTGTTCCAGGCCCAGTATCTCCTGCAAGAGCTGCAAGCGATGGAAAGCCGCTTGGCCGGACCACTGGCCGACATTGCCCACCGCGTGCACAACTTGGTCTCAGAGCGCATCCGCGTCAGCGAAGAAGAGCCACCCTGGAACCTGGACCGGCGAGAGGACGTAATCGTCCGTAACTCGGGTTCGCTGGCTCATGTGTACTTTAACGTCAGCCCCGCCCGCCTGCAGGTTAGCGAACTCAGCGCGCTCTTTCCGGATTTGGTCGTCTCCCTGGCCAGCCATCCCGGCATCTGGTTAGTGATCGGGGTAGAGGGCAACGATGTCCTCATGTTCTCGCGCGACGGGGCTCTCACGCTGCATGATGGGCAGCCCACCAAGGCTGAAGGCAGCGACCCGCTACAACGCCTTCTCGACCCCGAACACGCCCGTAACGAACTGGTGAACCTCGCCCGCTACCCGCACAGCGGCGACCTCATCCTCCTAGGCCACTTTGACCCAGAGACTGAGACTGTAGTCTGCTTCGAGGACCAGTGGGCATCGCATGGAGGGCTCGGTGGCCCCCAGGAGCAACCTTTCCTGGTCTACCCAGCGCACCTGCCGTGGGACCTGGAACAGGTGACGAACGCGCGCGAGATATACACCTTTTTTGCCAGGACCTATCTGGAGGCTACGGCCGATGCAACCCAGCCGGCGGCGGAGCCCACGCTCCCTGTGTCTTTCGAGCCCTTCACCTGACCGGCTGTCGACATGGCAACGGGAGTAGAACGGCGGCTGGAGTGGTCAGATTGGAGTAGCGGTAGCCTGATGAGCACAGAGATGCAGCAAGCGGGGTACGTATTGTTCTCTTCAGCACAGGCAGCGATGCGCGCCGAGGCAGTCCTGCGGCAAGAGGGTTTCCCGTTCCGCCTCGTGCCGGCACCCAGGCAACTGAGTGCGGAGTGTGGCACAGCTCTCAGCTTTGACCCACAGGAACTCGGTGCTGAGCAGATCGAGGCCGCGCTACGTGCAGCGCAGGTGCCTTTTGCGGCCATCCATGTGCTGGCCGGCCAAGATAGAAGGCAGAAAGGAGGGGGCAATGGATCAGAGTGACATGGTTCGCCTGACTGCTCTGGCTTCGTGCGCGGGTTGAGCAGCCAAGATGGGTCCTGAGGACCTGGCGCAGGTTCTGCGTCCACTGAAAGGGATCTTTCCCCCAGAACAACATCCGAATGTGCTCGTCGGGCTGGGAGCAGTCGAAGATGCCGCAGTCTACCGGCTGACAGACCACCTGGCAATCATCGCCACCACCGACTTTTTCCCGCCTGTGGTCGATGACCCGTACGCCTTTGGCGCCATAGCCGCCGCCAACGCCATGAGCGACGTCTATGCGATGGGGGGCGAAGTGCTCTTTGCCCTCAACCTGGTAGCCTTTCCTGACAACGTGGACTCTGCCGTGCTGGCAGAGATCCTGCGCGGCGGCGCGGAGAAGGTGCGCGAGGCCGGCGGCGCCATCGCCGGCGGCCACACCATCACAGATAGAGAGCCCAAGTACGGCCTGGCAGTAACAGGAGTGATCGCCCCCCAGCACTTGACGGCCAAGGGCGCCGTGCAACCCGGCGAGCGCCTCTATCTGACCAAACCCATCGGCAACGGCATTGTCACCACGGCAGCCAAGGGCGGTGTGGCCGAGGAGGCACACATCAACGCCGCTATCGAGGCCATGGCCACGCTGAACCGCGCCGCTGCCCGGGCGCTTTGCCAGGCGGAGGTGCACGCCGCAACGGATATCACAGGTTTCTCGCTGATCGGCCATGCCTGGGAGATGGCCGCCCAGAGTGGGGTGGACCTGGCCATCGATGTGGACCAAATCCCCCTCTTGCCGGGGGCACGCCAATACGCCGACGATTGGCTCTTTCCGGCCGGCACGGAGCGCAATCGTCAGTACTACACGCCCCATCTGCGGCCGGAGCGGCCGTTCGCCGAAGAGCTGGTCCGCCTATTGCTGACACCGGAAACATCCGGGGGCCTGCTCGTAGCCGTTGCCCCAGAGAAGGCAAGCATCTTTGAGAGAACGCTGCAGGCCGAAGGCGCTCAGGCCTGGGTGATCGGCGAGGCGCTGCCGGGCCAGGGGCTGATTCGGCTATGTTGATCCTGCATAGGCTGGAGCAAGATGATGAGTGAACGAGGTCGTCAGCATTCGAGGCTGCCCGAGGGCGTCTCGCCGGAGCGCATCCCCCCGGGGCAGGTCGTGGCCAAGAAACTGCCGGTGCTACACTACGGGCCGGTGCCGGCCATCGACCTCTCAACCTGGGACCTGCGGGTCTTTGGCCTGGTCGAGGAGCCCCTCCGCTACTCGTACGACGACATCCTAGCAATGCCGCGCTGCCGCACAGTTGCGGATGTCCACTGCGTTACCCGCTGGACGCTGCTGGACACGATCTGGGAGGGAGTAAAGTTTGCGGACCTGATGCGGGGCATCCGCGCCCACCCGGAGGGTCGCTTCGTCATGGTGCACGCGGAGGGTGGCTACACCACCAACCTGCCGCTGGATGTGCTCATGGGTGACGACGTGTTGCTGGCATACCGCTACGGTGATGCCGAGCTGACCCCCGAACATGGCTGGCCCCTGCGCCTGGTCGTCCCCCAAAAGTACTTTTGGAAGAGCGCTAAATGGATTCGCGGCCTCGAGTTCATGGCCCAAGACAAGCTTGGCTTCTGGGAGCGCAGCGGCTATAACAACCACGCCGACCCCTGGAAAGAGGAACGGTACGCGTGAGGCTGGCGCCTGCGGGGCAGAGCGCGAGGAATCAAAAGAGGGAGCCCCCATCAGGGCTCCCTCTTGGGGTGAGCGGAGGGATTCGAACCCTCGGTCTCCTGGGCCACAACCAGGTGCCTTAACCGCTCGGCTACGCTCACCGTACGAGCGAGATTATAGCATAGGATCGCCGATTAGGCAAATTGGTGGCGGGAGAGCGTCACGGGCCAGGGGGCATCTGAGCGCACAGGATGGTCGCCCAGCCAATGCGGGCAGCGGTCATGAGCAAATGGTACCTCATGGCCTACTGATTCAAGTGACGGTTCGAATTGCAGGCGGGTCGCGAAGCATGTGGTATCTGCGAATGGCTCATCTCACCCGGACCAACGGTACTACGGCCTGCAGCACAGGCGCCTGGCTCTCCCTCACCAGCACGCGTAGCAGCGGCGCCTCGCTGTTGATCAGCAACATGCCATCCTGGTCAGCGACTGGCGTCCTTTCCATTGTCGCAAACTCATAGAGGCAGGCGTACAGCGTATAGGTGTGTGGGGCCAGGTTAGCCGGCAGGGCAAGCGTACACTTATCCTCCATCCTCTCCCCCACCTCCCAAAGCGACGTAGGGTAGGCGCCTCCTCCCGGCTCGCCATCGACCTGCGCCACGATAGTGTTCCGTTCATCACGGAGCTGAAGCGATAACGTATAGTCTTTGCCGATAGGCCCGGTCACAACCCAGGTCAGGCTCAGCCCAAGCTGCTGACCACTGCTCTGCAGCTCCGCTTGCCCCGCTGTAAGCCAGATCGCCTCGCCAAAGCGCGGTCCTGGCGCTGCCTCCGAGTTGTTCGGTTGCTGGGCGCTGCGGACTCTGATCGACGCCAAGCGTAGGCTGTCCCCTATCCTTCGGCCCGCCCCATCATAGGTCGCAACCGGTCGGAGGCCGTCGCGGTCGTAAAAGCTCACCTCAACCCACGCCAACTGCCCCAGCTCCTCCTTGGCATCGATCGGCACCAGAAGCTCCTCCAGGTACAAGTTCCCCACGGGCCAGGTGCCTGTTGAGAGCGTGCCACGCCCTGGGAAGCGATGTACTTCGCCCAGCAGATGACGCTGAGCATCGAACACCTGCACCGCCAACGTATAATCAGCGTCGGCTCGCGAAAGCGTGCGCCAGGCCAACTCCAGACGTAGCTTACCATCCGGGTCAACAAACCGGTCTTCGATGCGATACCCCACCAACTCCACAAAGTCACCCATCCTCGCCATTACCGGTGTGTATTCCTCCACCTGGGAATCAGTGAGCGGGGATGGCGCTGCGTAAACGGGCTCAATGTACAGCGGCGGCGTGAGGATGGCCAGGGCGGCCAACGCGCTTGCTGTCACAGTCCAAGAGAGAGTCTTGCCCCATTCCGGCAGAAGAGTCGTCCAACCCAGAGAAATGAGAATGCAAAGAGCCGGGAGGGCGGGTAGGATATAGCGCCCTTCGAGGCTCCCTTTCCTTCCCCATTCGACGTTGCAGAGCAGCATGGCCACGATAAGGCTCAGGGCCACTAGCACCAACATGCCCACGCTGATCGCCTGTCTGCACTTGGGTCTGCGATACAACCAGACCAAGAGTCCAGCCGCTCCCAGCATGGCCCATAGACCAGCCACTTGATACGTTATCGCCGGCAGGCGGATGTTGCCCCAGCCCAGGTTAGCCCACAGCGAGTGTAGGCCACTACCCAGTGTGGGGAGTAGCAGGCCAACACTGGGTAGTGGCCTTTGGCCCAGCAGCAAAGCCAAGAGGTTTTCCAGCGTCTTCAAGCTGCGCTGGCCGCCAAACACCCCCAAGCCATTGCTCGCGTTACGCGTGTACCACCAGCCTACAGCGAGCGCACTAACGCTAAAGCCGCTTACAAGCCCGAGGCGAAGACGCCGACGCAGTAGCGGCCTGGCGCTTAGGCCGGAGACTAGAAGTCCAACCGCCAGGGGCGGAAGCAGGGCCAGGCCATTGCCCTTGGAGAGCAAGGCCAGCCCGCCCGCCCCGCAAAGCGCTAACACGTCCAGCGCTCGCGGTCGCTTGGCGGCAGCCAGCCGAACGAGGAGCCAGGTGACGACTGCGAACGCCGTCGTCACCATGATGTCATTGTTGATGACCGCCGTGGAGAAACGGAAGTGTGGCCACAAGGCCAGTGTTAGCGCGGCTCCCCAGCGCACCCACACCTGATCCGGGGCAAGTGTCCGCGCCGCGAGGAAGGTGAACAGCAAGGCCATGGCACCCAGCAACACTGAGACCCAGCGTGCCAGGTGTACAGCCAGAACTGTGCCATGGTAGGGCCATGCCTCTCCGGCAGCGTCGTGAATCACGCGGTTCCAGCCCCCCAACTCGGGTCCAGACCACATGTAGGGATTCAGCCGTGGCTCTACGCCATCATGCACATTCACAAACGCCACAGGAATGGCGGCAAGTGCGTAATACAGGGGGGGCTGATGCACCTCATCGTTCTCATCGACGAGCTTTGTCCCAGGAGGCGGCAGATGGTGTTCTACCGCCAAGTAGTGGACGTAGTAGTAGTGGCCGATCTCGTCATAGGACTCCCAAATCGGAACGACAACACTCCAATATACTCCCAACACAACGTGCACAACGAGAAAGACCGTCAGTACCCACAGTTCCCAATTGCGCCTCGCCACTCTCGTCCAAGCAGGTAGCCCGGTCTCCATGCGTCTGCAGTCACTCCCTACTCACCACCCAGGTCGGGTCCCCCCATAACAGCTGCATCGAGGTAGTGCCCGAGGCGAGATGACTTCCTATTCTAGCCACCTCACACACTGTTGTCAAAGTACAGCATGAAGGGATAACGTGACAAGTCTCTCTGGGAGAGTTATTCGTCAACAAGTCCCTCCTTGGCATGCCTGCCCCGCGACTCTCTGAACGGCCAAGACGCCGCCCAGCACCAGAGGGTAGACCCCTACACCCTGCACTTCTTCAATTGGGTACCACTCATCTCGATGCATCGATGCACATGGCATTGACAACACTGAGCGGACACTGTATAATCCAGATACTGGTGGGAACGTTCCCATCTTGCCGATACAAACCCTGCTTGTCACCACTGATTGCCGCTGTTCCGTCAGCTGCCGAGGCACCGGGCGATTGCGGGAGGGCACGTGGCCACCCATACCCTTATAGAAGTCGCCAAGCTTGCCGGCGTCTCGCGCACGACTGTCTCCCGCGTCATCAACGGTCACCCCAGCGTCCGCCCGGAGGTCCGCGAAAGGGTGTGGCGCATCGTCCGTCAGGTGGGCTACCAACCCCACGCCGCCGCACGCAGCCTGGTCACCAAGCGCAGCAACGTCATTGGCCTGCTGTTCCCGCGTACGGTCACAGCACTCTTCACAGACCAATTCTTCCCCCTGCTGATGCGCGGCATCGCCGACGTCTGCAATCTCCACGGTTGGAGACTGATGCTCTCTCTCTTTACTCAAGATCGCGACCAGGATGCTCTCTATCGCCAGGTTTTGCGCAGCAGTTCGCTAGACGGGGTCATCGTCGCCACCACGCCCCGCGAGGACCCGCTGATTCCTCGCCTGATCCATGACGGTCTGCCCTTTGTAGTCATCGGTCGCCACCCCGATGAGCTTGTCAGTTATGTGGACTCGGACAACCTGGCGGGCTCGCGGGCGATCGTGGAGCACTTGGTCGCCCTGGGGCACCAGCGCATCGCCACCATCACCGGCCCCCTTGATGTGCTGCTCGGGTACGACCGGCTCGAGGGATACAAACGGGCACTCCGAGCACACGGGCTGCCGCACGACCCCGCTCTGGTCGTGCAGGGGAACTTTACTGAAGCCAGCGGGCGTGCCGGCATGGAACTGCTGCTTCCCCAGCAACCAACCGCTGTCTTTGCCGCCAGCGACATGATGGCCATCGGGGCGATCAAAGTAATCAAAGAAGCGGGGCTGCGCGTTCCGCAAGACATCTCGGTAGTCGGATTCGACGATCTGCCCGTTGCCTCCATCGTCGAGCCGGCACTGACGACTGTCCGCCAACCGATCAATGAACTCGGAAGGGTGGCGGCGGAGACTTTGCTCAGCCTGATCCACGACAAGCAGGCGCCACAACACATCGTGCTGCCCACCGAACTCATCATCAGAGCTTCATGCGGGCGCGGTACCGCGCCCGCATGAAGCCTACCGGGCTCGCAGGGTCGGCAGCCTGGATGAGGCAGGCGATTATCATGGGCGCCCAGTTGCCTTGTGGGGAACCGCAAAGTACAATGGCAGGCGTAGCTTGCGCTACGAGGAGGCATACTTGAACTGGAGCATCCGGCGCTACGCCGGCACACTTCCGGATGCGCGCGGTATCCTGGCTGTGGAGCATGAGGTATTCAACGAGTGCCCCTACCGGGCGGAGGAACTGCAAAGCCGTCTCGGCGAAGCCGGGCAGCGCCCTTGGCTGGCCGAGGCCGGGGGGCAGATTGTCGGATTCCTCTGCGGCCTGCGCGTTCATGGCCCGGACGGCCCACGGCTGGAGGCCGACCTGCTGGCCGTCCACCCTGCCTGGCGCCGCCGCGGCATCGCGACTGCCCTCCTCACGGCCCTGCGCCGCGATGCGACGGGGGTGGCCGGCTTGCGCGGGGTAGTGAGTCCCGAGAACCACGCCTCCAGCCGGGCCTTTGCGCGTGCCGGGTTCAAACCCACCGGCGAGGTCTGTGACCTACTCATCTATCGCATCCGGGGCTGGATCCCCCGGCCGCTACCCGCATGGGGCGGCACGGTTCGGCCTCTGCAGAGCATCAGAGATGCTGTCAGACTCTCGGCCTTTGACTCCGCAGCCTTTCCGTCTGCTGAACGGGTCGCTGCCGCTGCACAGGATAAGCAGACCCTCTTTCTGCTGGCAGAGAGCAACAAGGGCATCGTCGGCGCCGCTACGCTACTAGAAGTACACACCCTCATCTATGCCGGGCTGTGGGTGGAATCCATCGCTACAGCGGGTGGGTGGCGGCGCGCAGAGCCCGCGCTCATCGTCGCCGCTGTCGAGGCGGCCAAGGAGCGCGGGCTGGACGAGGTGGGGTGCATGGTTCCCCAGGGTTGGTCGCCACTGAAAGGCTCGCTGCTGGCGGAGGGCTTTGTGCCCCTGGATCGCTACCGTGCCTGGACGGCCTCCCCCCTCCCCATCGGAGGTGACGAGGCATGAGCCGCAAGGGGTTAGGGCAGAACAGCCGGCTGGCCGCGGTGGCCTGGTTGCTCGTCCTGCTCATCGGTTCCGTGCTCCTGGCCACGGTGTGGCGCAAGCCTATCCTCAGCCTCTTTGGCGACAGCGCCCGGCTCGCGGCATTCGTGCAAAAGCTGGGACCGGCCGGCCCCCTGGCCATCATTGCCTTGCAGATGGCGCAGGTCATCGTAAGCCCCATACCGGGGCAGGTGGTAGGCCTGGCCAGTGGCTACCTCTACGGTTCGTGGCTGGGAACCCTCTATAGCATGATCGGCCTGATGCTGGGCACGGCGGTAGCCGTCTGGTTGGCCCGTCGTTGGGGGCGCCCGCTCGTGGAGCGGCTGGTTGGCCCGGATACGCTGGCCCGTGTGGACCGCTTCGCGGCCCGGCTGGGGGCTCCGCTGCTCTTCCTGGTCTTCCTCGTTCCCTTCCTGCCCGACGACGCGATTCTCCTCGTAGCCGGCCTGGGCGACGTGCCCCTGCCGGGCATCCTCTTTGCCGCCCTCGTTGGCAGATTGCCGGGGGTGCTCGTCTCCGCCTGGCTGGGGCAAGGTGCCACCGAGCTGACCCCGCTGCAATGGGCCGTGGTGGCCGCCGTCACCATCCTCGTCGCCGCGCCCGTCTACTACTTCCGCGGCCGGATCGAGCGCACCGCCTGGTCTCTGCTGGAGCGCATCTCGAGGCGGCGCCGGGTGCCGCCACAGCAAGTCCAATAGCGCCAGACTGCCAGCCAAGAGCAATCCATCTTAGCCGGTTGCCTGTGAGGCGTTCCGGCGCTCCTTCGCTTCCAGGCGCCGCAGACGGTGCTCCATCTCCGCCAGCTTGCGCCGATCCGGGTAGCGCAACTGCTGGAGCAGGGCGAGGGCGCGCAGGGCCATGCTGCGCGCCCGGGGAATATCGCGCTCGCGATGCTCATAGTGCTTGGCCAGGGCGACGCAAGCGTCATAGTCCCCCCGGTCAGCCAGGGTCTGCCACAGGGAAAGCGCCTCTTCGATCTCGCCCGTGCGCCGGTGGATTGCCGAGAGCCGGTGCATCGCCGCATCGCGCGCCGCCGGCGACAACTGGCAGCGCAGACAGTGCTCGTAGAGGCTCGCCGCTCTCTCCGCCTCGCCCTGGGCCTCATACTGAGTCGCCAGGCTGAACAGGTCCTCGCCGTGAGGCAGAGCCTGCAATGGCTCCTGCACGGCTGTGCATAGGATGGCGGCCAGGGTGGCCAGGCTGAGGATGTCGTGGGCGTTGTGGTAGAACACGCTCCGCAACGGCCGGGCGTGCCCCCACTCCAAAAAGTCGCGATAGAGACCGGGGATGGCCCAGCCGGGCACATCATCGTCGCTGCGCTCAAGGTCGAGGATGTGTTCTTCCAGCGAAGACAGGGCACAAGACTGCAGCCGCCGGCGCCACAGCCGGCGCGCCGGCAGGAGCAGGTCGAGGTGCGCCTCCAGCGTCTCCGGCACAGGCTGCCGGTTCATAGCGAATCGCGCCTCCAAGAGGGGCCAGTCGAAGGCTCGCCCATTGAATGTGACCAGACCCGCCCCCGCCTCCAGAACCTGCCGGACGAGGCTGAGCATCGCCGGCTCTTCGGGGATATCGCGCATAAAGAACTGGCGGACAACAAACTCGTCGCCCTCGAACGTGCCCAGGCCAACCAGGAAGGCATAGGTTCCCGTTCCGCCGGCAAGGCCGGTCGTCTCTGTATCGAGAAAGACGAGCCGCGCAAAGCTGGGGCACGCTGCCGGCGGGTATACGTCGCCGGCCAGCACGCCCAGGCCCGCCGGTGTATGGTCCAGCAG
>DAOUGZ010000141.1:0-4519 GCA_034428955.1 Anaerolineae bacterium
GTATAGCATAGGTACGATGCTTTGTAAACTCTGAATACGTGTAGGCTTTGTAACGAACTCAATCTTGACAACCCACAGTACCTATGCTATACTGTACCTGTGTCTGGGGTACGATTTTGCCTGCTGAGCATAGCCTAGACACTATATACCATATCTATGCTACGATAATGGAGCAGAAAGGAGAGGCAACATGGTGCTGAGCGACAAGGACATTGAGGAACTCTGCCAGATGTACCGCGAGCTTACAGACAGCGGCATGTCGTCTTCGGCGGCGGCTGTGGAGGTAGATCGGCAGATGGCCGCAATGATTGTCGAGCGGCGCAATGGAAGAAGACGTGGCTGGGCCACTTTTGAGGAGGTGAACGTAGAGTTGGAGAAAATGGGTTGGGCGCCGGCGGCAAAACCGGCGCCCTAGGAGAGGCAACATGGGTCTACCATGTTGCTCGGCCTCATTATAAGCGCAATGAGGGAGTGTGTCAAATGCGCGTTGAGACTGTATCGGTAACATATGGCAGAAGATTCAATCTGGACAACTTTGAGAGTGTCGAGGCTTCGGTCACAATTTGGGCCAAGCTGGAGGATGACGATCCGGACGTGTCGACTTGCTTGTCGGATGCTTTCGCCGTGGCGAAAGAGCAGGTGCGGGCGGAGGTCACGCCGGCGCTGGTACAGCGCGATGCTCGCCGCCGTAGCAAGATGCAGGACATCATGAGGGGCTTGCCGCGGGATTTGCGCGAGATTGCTGAGGGTGTTCTACAGACCGAGTTTAGCGACATGCCGCCTCTGGACAGCGGCAATGGGAGGACATCATGACCATCAAGGGACTGACCAGGGAAGTGTCGCGGGGTTTTACGCGGATCGGCCAGCTTCGCAAGGGAGCGCCAAAAGGGGAGGACGGCAAGGCCGGCAAGGACCTGACCTACTTTCGCTTTGTGCCGGCTACGAACGATGAGCGCGGCCGGCAGATAGCCAAGGACTTTGCCGCGATCTACGGCGACAAGCCGGTTGCGCTGCGGGTCTACCTGCCCTACGAGACGCCTGCCGAGAACTTTCCTCACTACCGCGAAGAGTGGAGCGCCTCTGGTATCATGCGCCGCTGCGATGGTGAGAACCTTTTGCTCTGGCGGGATACCAAGACCGGAAACATCCGCCTGGGGCCCCGGCCATGCCCCAAGGTCGGCGACTATTGCGAGCAGTGCAAGGCCAGATACGTGGGGCACTTGGAGGTTATTCTGCCCGAGCTTTGGGCTAAGGAGCATATCGGGCTGGTGTCGGTCGAGACGACCGCGAAGAACGACTTGCTGAACCTCTGGCGAAACTTGCTGAACAACGAGGCCCTCGCCCGTGCCATGGGAGCCCCTAACGGGCTCCAGGGTATTGAGTTCATCCTGCGCCGAGTGCCGCAGATGATCTCGACGCCGGTGGGCAACGGAAAGCGGGCTCGCCGTGAGAGCTGGTTGCTGAGCCTGGAGATGGCCCCACAATGGGCATCGCTACAACTGCAAGCCGCCAGCATGAGTGCGGTTGCCACGCTGCCCTCGCCGATGGCCACGCAGGTTGTAGACGGTGAGGCCAGAAACTTGGAGTTCCTTGATACGCCACCTGACTTTGAAAACGAAGACGCGAACGGCTACTCCTGGTTGGATGACCCGGAAAAACGCCGATTGGTAAGTGTGACCTACAAGGACATGGAGCTTTCCGAGGACGATCTGCAGGAACTCTTCGGCACTCGCAAGCTGAGTGAGGTCACGCTGCCCTTCGAGGAGATGATTGAGCGGATGTCCACCTATGGCGCCAAAAAGCGGCTCCGCAAAGCCCAGGCTGAGGAAGCCGAGATGGCCGGCGCCGCGCCTGAATACGAAATCCCGACGTAAGGAGGTACGATGGCCTACGACCCTAATGCGTGGGTCCACAACAAAAAGGCCCGCGCCTACTTCCACGCCTGGCTGCGCGACGTCAACCGGGCACACACCGTTAATCTCACCTATGAGGGCGTGAAAGCTCACGCCCTCAAGGTTGCACACCTCGCCGAGTACAATGGCTCGCTGGGCGAAGCACAGAAAGCCGTGCTCGATTGGGTGAAACGCATCAAAGCCGAAGGTGGCAACCCGAGGCAGATTTCTTTGAATATTTTGCGCTAAACTCCTTGACAGCGTATGGGCTCTGCGTTATACTGATAACGTACCCACACTATGATACATCATAGCATTGAAAAGGAGAGGCAACATGGTCAGACGTGATTGGTGGGAGTGGAAGGAGTTGTTCTGGGACTTGTACTACGAGGCCCGCGACAAGGGGATGGATGACGAAGAGGCCCGCGAGTACGCAGCAGACGAAGTGTACTTCCAGCGGTATGGGCCGAATGGATACTACGGAGTTAGCCTGATGGACTAACGAGCCACCAAAGCAAGGGGCCGAGTTATCGGCCCCTTATTTCCCGCCTTGAAGCGTACCCAGCGTATGGTACTTTGTAGAAAAGGAATGGTGGATAATCAATGCCAAGCAAACGACAGATGAAAACTCTTGTGAGACGCAAGCTCGACGACACTCACATAGAGAGCATTGATCCGTACACCTATGCTGAGGTTTCAATGGTACTCCGGGGACGGCGTTATACCGGCAGGGGCTTTGCCAAGCGCCACCCCAGGGATACGCCGTGCCCACGGATAGGCCGCGATGTGGCTGTGGGCCGCGCGATCAAACACATCGTCAGCCAGCTTGTGCAGGAGCGCGACATTCGCAATCTGACGGCTGACCTCCATGTGTTCCTCCACGACTACAACAAAGCGATGGCTGAGGCCGGTGCTCGCGCCGAGCGCCTACGTGGGGCCGGCCTGCCCTATGGCATGTGGCCTAAGCGGCTAGACGTTGAGGTAAAGTGACATGCCCAAGACGGGATTGATATATCGTGGCAGCGCAGATGGTACGGTATGGGTGGGAGGCGAGATGTTACCGCCTCGTTTCGACCTGCGCCGCCATTCGCCCACCGGGTTCAATTGGGGATATTGGGGCAGTGGGCCGGCTCAGTTGGCCCTGGCTCTTCTGGCCCACCACCTTGACGATGATAAGATGGCCATGTCGCTGTACCAGGATTTCAAGTTCCAGGTCATCGCTAAGCTGCCGTTTCGCCAGGAGTGGGAGCTTACCAGCGAGCAGATCCAAGAGGCGGTAGAGCGCATACAACAAGATGCGCTATGCGATTGTGTTTGCCGGCGTCAATCTGACAACGTAGCACTTTAGGAGGGACATCGTGACTAGTGTTGCAGAAACCCTACGCGAAGCAGGTGACGTGGACATTATCACTATGACTGAGTTGGCTCGCAACACTCGCAAAGTTTGCGAGAAGGTTCGCTACGACCGGCATGACATTGTGGTGCAGCACTACGGCGAGCCGCGCGTGGCCCTGATCGGCTATGATGATTACGTGGACTATATGCGCATGAAGGGCAAGTTAGACGCGTAGGTTCGGCAGCGCAATCCGGGGAGGTCAAGCCTCCCCGGGTGGCCTGGGCAGGTATCCAAGTGGCTCAAAGGGGCCTGACTGTAAATTAGGCGGCTTCGGCCTTCGCAGGTTCAAATCCTGCCCTGCCCACTTTAGCGGTGTAGCTCAGAGGTAGAGTGGCCGCCCGTCCAGGGCGACCGGGTGTGGGTTCAACTCCCGCCGCCGCTCCTGGGGCTAGTTCTCGACGGATGCAAAGATAGGCCCACAATTGCCCCCAGACCCGGCTCGCAGCTTTTGTGTGAGGGGCACACGCTAGCGAGAGAGAAAGGGGGGATTTCTCCAATGGACTACAAAAAAACTATATGTTGTGGCATGAGGCACAAGTCGCGCGAGGTACGCGCGCCTGTGAGCCGGGTCAGAACGTCCAGTGGAACACATCATGGCCAACATCGCGAACACGAAATGGTGTCGATCATGCGGGCTGTCCAAGCCCATGAGCGAGTACCATCGTGACCGAACCCACAAAGACGGCCACTCGAACGAGTGCAAGGAATGTACCAGCGAGCGGAAACGTGCTTACTTCCAGCGGCGAGGCAAGGAGCTTCAACGGCGACGACGCAATGCAAGGAGGCACTCGATGATAGACAGTAAACAAGCCCTAATCGCAGAGTTGAAGCGGCAACACGACGAACTCAAGAAGCTCGGTTTTGCTTCGTTCGACCGGAACGCGGGTCGAGCACGAGCCCTGCGGCATGCTCTTGGCTACCTCGAGTGTGCTTCCTTGTCGCTGGCCAGGACGGCCTTGAACGATCTGTTGCGCTTTGAGGCGGCTCGCGACGGTGAGTATGTCCGAGGTAGCCAGGAAAAGCTTCGCGAAATCATCAAGCAGATCGAGGCTGTAGAGGAGATAAGCCGTGCCGCAGCAAAAACCAAAGCCCGGAGTCACTGAGGTCACACCGGTTGTTAGAAACATTATCCTTGATCTGCTGGAGCAGAGGGACGCATGTGGCTTGCTGACCTATGGTCGCCCTCTGGAGACGTTCAATGGGCGAGACCCCGTATGGGACAGTATAGAGG
>DAOUGZ010000142.1:0-16236 GCA_034428955.1 Anaerolineae bacterium
CTGCGCGTTGCCCAGGGCCTCGATGGCTGGCGCGCCCTGGGCACCTCTCTGCTGGCGACAATGCTTCTGGCTGCGCCCCTCGGCGGCTTTTGGCTGGCCGTTGCCCTCCTCGCGGGGGGGATGCACTGATGGGCGAACTGCTGGCGGTGGCCTG
The DNA here is from genome assembly GCA_034428955.1 of Anaerolineae bacterium. Classification (GTDB taxonomy): domain Bacteria; phylum Chloroflexota; class Anaerolineae; order SpSt-313; family SpSt-313; genus DAOUGZ01. The sequence continues at coordinate 155 of DAOUGZ010000142.1, forward strand.
GGGGGCGCTGAGATTGCAGCGCGACGCCTTTTTGCGCTGGCCGGCCCGGCGCCGCTTGCTCGGCGGGCTGGTCCTGCTCGTTACCATCTCGCTCCTGGCCGGTTTCAGCGAGGCGGCGGCCTGGACGCGAGCGCGCCTCAGCCAGCGGGCACTGCAGGAGCGCCGCGGGCGAGCGCTACAGGCGGTCGACGAGGCTCTCTCCTGCAGCCTCCTGCCCCCCGATGCCCAAAGCGAGTTGGCGCGCAACCTCTCCTCCTGGCTGGAGCTGCAGAATGATCTGGACGCGGCGCCGCGGCCCCTGGGCCGTCCGGCCGGCCTGGCCCTAGCCGGTTTGCAGCGGGCGGTCGCGGCCCCCTATCGCCGCCTGGCCCTCTGGTTCCCTTATACCCTGATCGTCTTTGCCCTGGCCAAAGCCCTGGGCGGGCGGGCCGGCCTGGCCGAGATGCTCGGCGCCACGGCCCTCTCCGCCGTGCCGCATCTGCTGGACCTGCTACGCCCCCTGCCCTGGCTGGGCCCCATCGCCGCACTGGCGGGCGCCGCTTGGGGGGCGGCCATCTATGTGCGGGCTACGGCCGTCAGCAACGGGCTGGGAACGGCTCAAGCCCTGCTCGCCGCTGCCCTGCCGGCCCTGGCAGCGCTGACGGCGGCGATGGGAGCGCTGGCGATCCTGGCGGTGGTGTGGTGAGGCGTGGAACGTCAAGCGTCAAACGTGAAGCGTGGCGCCTAATGAGTACCACGTACTGCGTAAGGTCGCCTCTTGTGGCGAGCCTTGTTTGTCGCGAGGTTACGCATTACGCAGTACACATTACGCCATATGCCACGCTTGACGTTTGAGGAAGGATTTTGCATGAACGAGATTCGCTTGCACCTGGACGATATGGCCTATGGCGGGGCGGCTGTGGGGCGGCACGAGGGCAAGGCTGTCTTTGTGCCGGGCGGCATCCCCGGCGAGGATGTGCGGGTTGAGATTGTGAAGGAGGAGCGCCGCTACTCCCTGGGGCGCCTGCTGGAGGTGCTCACGCCCTCGCCGGAGCGGGTGGCGCCGCCCTGCCCGGCCTTTGGCGAGTGCGGCGGCTGCCAGTGGCAGCACATCGCCTACGACGCCCAGTTGCGCTACAAAGAGCGCATCGTGCGCGGCCAACTCGAGCGCATTGCCAAGATCCCCGACCCGCCCGTGCGGCCGGTGATCGGCATGGCCGACCCCTGGGCGTATCGCAACAATATGCAGTTCGCCGTGGATGACGAGGGGCGCCTGTGCCTGTTGGCGGCGGGCACCAACCGGCCCGTGCCGGTGGGCGACTGTCGCTTGCTCTGCCCCGAGCTGGCCGAGGTGACCGGCGACCTGGAGCTACAGTTCCCCGAACTCCGGCGGGTGACCCTGCGCGCCGGGCCAAGGGGCGAGCGGATGATGATCCTGGAAACGGCGGGGGGTGAGCCGCCCGAGATGGACGTGGACCGGCCCCTATCTTGCGTGGTCCTCATGCCCGACGGCACGGGGGTCTCGCTCATCGGCCACACCTACCTGCATGAAGAGGCGGGCGGGCGGCGCCTGCGTGTCTCGGCGGGTTCCTTCTTCCAGGTCAACACCGAGCAGGCCGGGCACCTGCTGCGCCTGGTCGACGAGTTCGCCGCCGTGCAGCCCGGCGAGACGGTCCTCGATGCCTACGGAGGCGTGGGCACCTTTGGCCTGGCCCTGGCCGCGCGGGCGGGGTACGTCTACATCGTCGAGGGGAACCCCAGCGCCGTGGCCGATGCGCGCGAGAACGCCCGGGGTGTGCCGAACGTCACCGTGCTCGAGGGAGCGGTGGAGGAGGTGCTGCCCGAGCTCGATGCCTCGCTGGACATCGCCGTCCTCGACCCGCCGCGGGCCGGCGTGGCCCAGGGCGCGCTGCTGGCCCTCAGCGAGCGCGCGCCCCGGCGAGTGGTCTATGTCTCCTGCGACCCGGGCTCGTTGGCGCGCGACGTGCGGCGCCTGCTCGATAGCGGCTACCGCCTGCAGACTGTGCAGCCGGTGGACATGTTCCCCCAGACGCACCACATCGAGAGTGTTGCTCTGATAACCAGGGACTGAGGCGCGTCCGTCACGGCATTCTGCATGTCTTCAATGACTATTCTTATTTGGAAAAAGTGGTCAACAAGGGTGAAAAACATGAGAACAAGAGCAAAGGCAATACTGGCAGCCATTGGATTGGTATCGATAGCTCTATTCCTGGGAGCATCCGGCTTTATCGGTCTGCAGGTATTCGCAGGGTCCACTCAGCTTGTGACAAGCGAGGAAACAAAAGGGGTTCCTGATGCCTTTTTGAGCCAGTGCGGCATGGACTATGAGAGCTTTTGTGATACATACAAGGTGGAAGAGCTAGAGATCACTTCTTCTTTTGACGGGCACACTATACCTGCGGATTATATCTATGCGATAGAATCGCAGAACAGCAAAGATCGTCCGACGGTGATACTGGTTCATGGCTTGGGGGATAATCGGTATTCCAATTATCCCCTAGCCGAGTTCTTTCTGAAACAAGGGTATAATGCCATCACTTATGATCAGCGGAGCTCAAACGAGAACACCGCCATGTATACCACCTTCGGATAGTGGGAGAAACACGACCTTATCGATTGGGTGGATTATGTTGAAGAGCAGGCTCCGGGGCAGAGAATAGGTATATGGGGTGCTTCCTATGGCGGAGCTACCGCAGGATTGGCGTTAGGATATGACGGTGTGGACGAGAAGGTTGATTTCCTGATCCTGGACTGCCCGGTGAGCAGCATGGAATGGATGGTAGAGCAGGAAATGAGGAACATGGATATTGGTATACCCGTGTCCTATATGACATGGTGTGGCAATATCGCAAACAAGCTGAAGCTGGGCTTTACCTACCAGGATGCCGATGTAGCGCGTGCAATGCAGGATGTGACAACCCCTGTGCTCATTATCAACAGCAAGCGGGACTCACTGACCCCCTACTTTATGGGAAGGGATATCTATGATGCTATCCGGGGCAAGAACAAAGAGACCTGGACAGTAGATGACAGCGAGCATTGTGAGATATGGATAGATCATAATCAGGAATACTGTGATCGGATGGAAAGCTTTTTGACAGAGTATGAATAGATGCGAAACCATCCGCAGCAAAGCTCCTTAGTGAATCCCAAATGGATCAAGTCCAGCCTGAACGAAAGGAGCTCTTGGGTGATGATAGACCTCGAAAAACTACCGAAGGAAGCGATTCAAGCATTAGGAATTATCAAAGAGTTGCTGGGCAGTTCGGTAGTCGGGGTATACTTGCACGGTTCTGCAGTAATGGGGGGCTTGCGCATCAAGAGTGATGTCGACGTTCTAGTGGTCGTCAATCATGGTCTGTCTGAAGAGGCTCGAAGAAGACTGGCAGACAGGCTGATGCTTATATCTGGGAAAATGGGAAACACAGATTCTGTGCGACCCCTTGAAGTCACGGTCGTAAACCATAAAGATGTTGCACCCTGGCGATATCCACCCAAGAGGGAATTCATCTATGGTGAGTGGCTCAGGGACAAGTTTGAGAAAGGACAAATCCAAGAGCCAACTCTTGACCCTGATTTGGCTATCATTGTAACACAAGCAAGAAATAGCAGCGTTTCCCTTTTGGGGCCAGACGCTTCAGATATCCTCGAACTCGTGCCGATGACGGATATCCGAAGAGCGATTATGGAGTCTTTGCCAGGACTAGTTGAAGGCACTAAGGGTGACGAACGCAACGTAATTCTGACCCTAGCCCGAATGTGGCTTACAGTGGTTGTTGGTGATATCTCTCCAAAGGATGTGGCTGCGGAATGGGCTATACCTCGGCTGCCTAAAGAGCATGCGGCCATACTTGACTTGGCCAGAAGGGCCTATCGAGGAGAGTGTGTTGACAAATGGGAAGGACTGGAATCCGAGGTAAAAGAGCTCGTTAGTCATATGGAAAAGTCGATAGAGTCTTGTCTTGGTATCTGAACATGACAATGCAAAAGCGATAACAATGCAATGCAGATATGGCGCGCATTTCGCCCAACTCTGATATTGGAGATAGGGAATGAGTCGATTGCGAGTAGAGCACAAGAACCCGGCCGGTCTGTTCGCCTCAAGAGCGTTCAGTCAGGCGGTTACTGTAAGCGGGAACGCCAAGACGATTTACATCGGTGGGCAGAACGCCATCGACTCGGAAGGTCGACTGGTGGGTCAGGGCGATCTCGAACTGCAGACCAAGCAGGTGCTGAAGAACATCGAGACGATCCTGGCTTCCGAGAACGCAGGGTTTGCCGACCTGGTCAAACTCAATATCCACCTGCTGAACGGCTGCGATCCACAGATCGGCTATAAGGCATTTCAGGAATCGGTGGGTGTGCTGGAAAAGCCCCCTCTCGTTACCGTCCTGTTTGTTGCCGCTTTCGCAAACCCCTCCTATCTGGTTGAGATTGATGGAATCGCCGTTGTGGAGGATGAGGAATGAGATCACCCGGATGATGAGCCAAGTCCCGGAAGCGGTATATGGGAAAGCTGTAGCACTGGGCGAAGCGGGGCGGGCCTGGCTGGATAGCCTGGATGATTTGATCCCAGGACTGGAAAGAGAGTGGCGAATCCGGGTGGGCCGAGTTCTGGAGGGTGGCTCCGAAGCGTTGGTGGCCGAGGCGGTTGACCAAGACGGCACAGACGTCATCCTGAAGGTGGCCATGCCGGCCATGCCGGGAAACACCGTGTTTGAGAACGAGGTGACGGCCCTCGCTCTCGTAAACGGCAACGGCTATGCTCGCCTGATCCGGGTCGACATGGGCTGCAGGGCCATGCTGCTGGAGCGGCTCGGCACCCCGCTAAAGGACCTGAACCTGCCTGTCAACACCCAGATCGAGATCATCTGCCGCATATTGGCGCAGACGTGGATCCGCGTACCTGAAGGGGCACAGCTCTTGTCCGGAGACGACGTGTTTGCGATGTTCCGTGATCTGATTGAGGAGCTGTGCAGGAGCGTTGGGATACCTTCCTCAGAGAGGGCCGTTAGAAAGGCGCTGCAATGCTGTGAGGCTCGCGCCCTCGTGTTTGACCCTGCGGCGGCGGTTCTGGTCCATGGCGATGCCCACAGCGGCAACCTGCTGCAGGCTATTCCCCCCAATAGTCAGATCGAGTATCCGTTCAAGCTCATCGACCCCGACGGCATCGTCAGCGAGCCGGCGTACGACCTGGGCGTCCTGATGAGGGAATGGGTAGACGAGCTGCTCGAGGACCCAGTGCGGCGGGGGGCCCGGCGGTGTGAGTACATCGGCCGCCTGACGAATATCGGCACTGAGGGTATCTGGGCCTGGGGGCTGATCCAATGCGTAGCGACCGGTTTGCTGTTGGTGCGGGTCGGGCAGGAGCAAGAGGGCCGCAAGTTGCTGCAGGTGGCGGATGCCTGGGCCGGCAGCGCCGCCACAGAGGGTGACCCACGGAGGTGCAACATGCCCGTCACTTTTCGTTGATTTGCGGAATGGCTTGGCCACCAAAGGTGGCGCACATTAGACGTCAAACACCCGTCCGTGTGGATCAAGCCCGATAACCGTACAAGGCACTCACACCCTGGGAGGCTCTCCTCAATGGACAGCAATCAAGTATGAAGCTGATTTCCGAAGCCAAGTGCCCATGGGTGATATTGGATTCATCAAAGAGCGTTGAGGAACTGGCCGATTTGGTCTTGAGCAGTACTCAGGGGTGAGGGGCATGACCAAAGACCCATTCTATACGGAAACGCTCTCTACGGTCCAGAGGCTATTGGAACTCCCAGAACTGCTGGCGCTGTCGATAAAGGACGTGCCGATCGCTTCTGCCGACGAAGCCAGCGCACTGCGCCTGGCCGTCGACAGATCCTATCATGATCGCTATAGCGATGTGGACATCAAGATGACGGTCCGGCTTGATCTGGCGGAACTCGGGCGGGAGGGTCCGCTTTACGGGGATTGCCTGGAACGCCTTGGGTTTGCCGGTGACATACTGGGGTTCCACTGTGAGCGTACTGGCGACCGGGGCGAGGTGATCCGGCTGTGCCGGGCTAACGGTATGCGCTACGATATCATCATCACGCCGGTTGCCTCGGAAGGGGCGGAGAGGCTGCCGCATCACGGCAACAGCAGCGATTGGTTCGAGGTCAACGACTTTTGGTTCGTAGCTATACAGGCGCTGGGTAAGTTGATGCGCAGGGACTATCTCATCTCCTCGCACCTCGCTCACGAGCTGGTTCAGAGGACTCTCGTCTTGCAGATGCAGATACGGGACGAGGAAAAGGGAACCACCTTTCACCGGTACGGCTACAGCGAGGATCTGGAATACCTGGACTGCTTGCACGACCTGCACGGCCAATGCCCGGAGGCAGCCGACCCCGTGTTTGCTCATATTTGGGGGCTGCTCTTTTCCGCCGCGGCGAGTTTCGACAGGCTACATGGCCGTATGGATCGAGCCTATAGGCCACGGTATGGGCTGTTTGAGGGCATATGGCGGGGCCCGTACTCGGCATAACGGATACCTCGGCCCGAGTCGCCGCCTCCTATGATGGCTTGGATGGGGCGCCGGGTGTGGAAACGCCGGTCTACGCTCCGCGTATAGCCTCTAGTGGTCTGCCACATTGATTCCGACGGCCTACATGGCGCCTCTAGTTGTGTGGCGCCACTCATCATGATCTTTTCGGGCTCTTGACCTCGGCCTTGGCCAGGTCCTCGATGCCGTCCTCTGCAGATGCTAATCAGCATAGCTCGTACAGCTTTTCAGCTAATCCTGTTAGAATTCCTTGAAGAGTATCTACATCCAATGTGTCGGCATTACTATCCAAGAACTCAACTACACTCCATACCTTGGCCAGTTTTATCTGCTGAAGCAATGTCCACTCTGAAAACGGGAAATCAAGCCCTGCATTTGACCACATCTCTAAATATCTCTTGGCAATTGACAACTCGAGAGAATTGTCCGGCGTGCCTAACCCAGGCATGATTATAGCAAGGTCTATGGCTGGTGAACCACAGCTGATTCTTTCCCAATCAAAAAGGACTACCGAGCCATCTTTTCTAACGCCCCAATTGGTTGGATTGGTATCAGCGTTTATCCAGCAGTACGGTTCAAATAACTGCTGCGAGTCTTTTTGTGCTTTACTCAACAGAGCTTGTAATTGATTGCCTGCTTCATCAGAGTATAATGCCAACACGCTCTCTGTTAGTCGGTGATCCCACTTTGGTATGTAGAAATCCTCAATAGGAAGACTTTTTCCCCACCTTTCCGTATGGAAAAGAAATAAAGCCCTCAGTACCTGTTCGTCAGCCTGCCACCACCTGTCTTTTGGGAGAGCATAGGATATATCTTCTATCACAATCCAATATCCATCTTTGTCTCTATATGACCAGTATAAGGATGGAATATGCTTACGAAATTCCTTTAAAAGAGAGGAACATTTACTATAGAACAAGTATTCCTGGGGTTTTGCCATCTGCTTAACTACAATTGAATGGTTGGAGAAACCAACCCGATAACATCCACCTTCAGCTTTGATACCATTTAGCTTGTTTATGAGGAGAGGTTCCCCGTATGATTGTAGGAAAAATCGTTGTATACTTGTGGGAAATTGTCTCAGTAGATTCATCTGTTATCGTAATCCCTTCTCTTCCAAAAAACCTTCTCCTCGTCGGCGATACCTCTTCTCACGAGCGCATATAGCCTGTCGTAAACACCCCTGAATATCGGCACCAACCGAGAAGGTCTTATCGGTAAAACACTGTATGCTCGCCTGTCCTCATGCTGCCGTACATGCACGACGCACCCTTTGGATTCAAGCGAATCGACGGCCCGCGATACGGCCCGGAAATCGCGTATTGGCACCATAGCCACTCGTCTCCGGGTCTGATTATGTGGGCAATTGTTGACCTGTCAACTATTTGCTGGACCATGAGCGCTGCCGGTAATCGTCGACCTGTTCCCCACGAGACAGAACGCCGACGGAATGAGGGGAAAACGTTATAGACGCATGGACTTGTTCCCCTTTCGCAGCCCCTCCTATCCGGTTGAGATTGATGGAATCGCCGTTATGGAGGATAAGGAATGAGATCACCCGGATGATGGGCCAACTACCCGGAGCGGTATATGGGAAAGCTGTAGCACTGGGGGAAACTGGGCGGGCCTGGCTGGATAGCCTGGATGACTTGATCCCAGGAGCTGTTGGTGCGGGTCGGGTAGGAGCAAGAGGGCCGCAAGTTGCTGCAGGTGGCGGATGCCTGGGCCGGCTGCGCCACCACAAAGGGGTGGTCAACGATGGCATCCACCATGCCGAGGGTTCCGAAAACCCCCGGCAGGGTGGACGTCTCTCATATGGGCTTGAGGATGGGGCGCCGGCTGTGAAAACGCCGGTCTACGCTCCGCGTATAGCCCTAACTGTCCTTCGGGCTCTTGACCTCGGCCTTGGCCAGGTCTTCGATGATGGTGACGATGCCCGAGTGGTCCAGTTCGCCGCGGCCGGAGGCCATGGCGGCGCCAAAGAGTTCGTGGGCCAGCGCCGAGGCCGGCAGGGGTACGCCAAAGGCGCGCCCCGCCTCACGGATGATGTTGAGGTCTTTGTAGTGCAGGCGGATGCGGAAGCCGGGCGCAAAGTCGCGCTGGACGACGCGCCGGCCGCGGTTCTCGAGCACGCCGCAGCGCGCCAGGCCGCCGCTGAGCACCTGTACGATCTTTTCCGGGTCTACCCCGGCCTTGGCGCCCAGCACCAATGCTTCCGACATGCCCACCAGCGTTACGGCGACCAGGATCTGGTTGCAAGCCTTGACGACCTGCCCCGCGCCCGCCTCGCCGCAGAGCACCGGCTTGCCCATGACCTGGAAGATCGGCTCGACCTGGGCAAAGACCTCCGCGTCGCCGCCGACCATGATGGAGAGGGTGGCTTTTTGCGCGCCCACGTCGCCGCCCGAGACCGGTGCGTCGAGCATGGGGCAGCCCTGCGCAGCGGCGGCCTCGGCCACCTCCTGCGCCACGGTGGGCGAGATGGTGCTCATGTCGATCAGGATTGTCCCCGCCTTGGCGCCGGCCAGCACGCCGTCGGCGCCCTGGTACGCCGCCTTTACATCGGGCGAGTCGGGCAGCATGGTGATGACCACCGCGGCTCGCGCCGCTACGTCCTTGCTCGAGGCGCCGGCCTGCGCGCCCTCTTTGACAATCTCTTCCACTGACGCCGGCACGATGTCATAGACGACCAGCGGATACCCTGCCTTGAGCAGGTGCCTGGACATGGGTTTGCCCATGATCCCCAGGCCGATAAAGCCAATCACCGGTTTCATAGGGTCTCACTCCCCTTTTCCAACAGCAGATGCGATCGGGCTGCGGGGCCTCTAGGGCGTGTTATCAAACCTAGCAGAGGCGGCGTGGGAGCCGCCTCTGCGGGGCACTCAGCTTCGCAAGCCCTTCAGAACGCTCGCGCGAATCCCCTCTGGCTGCAGCCCGTGCTTCGCCAGCAGCTCGTCGGCCAGGCCGGACTCGCCGAACTGGTCGCGAACGCCCAGGCGCTGTAGACGCGGGGTCACCCCGCTCCTGCCTTCCGCCAGCACTTCGGCCACGGCGCTGCCCAGGCCGCCCAGGATGCTGTGCTCCTCTACCGTGAATGCCATGCCCATGTCCGTCGCCTCGGCCAGGACTCCCTGCGCATCGAGCGGCTTGATCGTCGAGATGTTGACCACCCGCGCTTCGACATGGTCACGGGCCAAAAGCTCCGCCGCTTCCAGCGCTTTGGCCACCATGTGCCCACAGGCAAAGATGACCACATCGCCGCCCTCGCGCAGCCGGCTCACCGGGCCTAGCCGGTACGGGTAGCTGGGCTCGTAGAGCCGCGGCGTGGGGTAGCGACCCAGGCGCAAGTACACCGGCCCCGGCCAATCGACGAGGGCCGCTGTGGCCAGGCGCGTCTCGACGTCATCCGCCGGCACGACAACCGCCATGTTGGGCAAGCTGCGCATGAGCGAGATGTCCTCGAGCGACTGGTGGCTGGCGCCGTCGGGACCTTGGGTCAGGCCTGCCGATGAGCCGACCAGCTTGACGGGCAGGGCCGGATAGGCCACCTGCGTGCGGATCTGATCGTAACAGCGGGAGGTAATAAACATGGCGAACGAGTTGGCATAGGGGATAAACCCCGAAGCCGCCAACCCCGCGGCGGTGCTGACCATGTCTTGCTCGGCGATGCCCATGTCGAAAAAGCGTTCGGGGAAGGCCTGGCCGAAGAGGACTGTGCGCGTCGAGTTGTAGAGGTCGGCATCGAGCACCACGACCTCGCGCCGCGCCTGGCCCAGCTCGAGCAGCGCCTCTCCGTAGACCATGCGGGTCTGGAAAAGCTCGACCATCACGCTACCTCCTTCAGGGTGGCCTCCAGCTCGGCTATGGCCTGCTCGTACTGCTCGGGGGTCAATGTGCCGTTGTGAAAGCCCGGCTGGTTCTCTGTGAAGGATATCCCCTTGCCCTTGACCGTGTGGGCCAGGATGAGCCCGGGCCGGTCGGTGAGGGCCCGCGCCCAATCGAGGGCATCGCAGATGGCGTTCATGTCGTGACCGTCGATCTCGCGCACGGCCCAACCGAACGCCTCCCAGCGCTTGCCCAAGGGTTCCAGGGGTTTGCCGCAGGCGGTGGCGTCCATGGCCTTGAGGCCGTTCTGATCGACGATGGCCGTCAGATTGGCGAGGCAGTGCCTGGGCGCGGTCATCGCCGCCTCCCACACCTGCCCCTCGTGGAGCTCACCATCGCCCATCAGGCAGTAGACGTGAGAGTCGAGCCCCTGCAGCCGCGCCGCCAGGGCCATTCCGTTGGCGTAAGAGAGGCCCTGGCCGAGCGAGCCGGTGCATCCCTCGAGGCCGGGGGTGTAGCGCATGGCCGGGTGCCCCTGCAAGCGGCTGCCCATCTTTTTGAGTGTGGACAGCTCTTCCACGGGGAACACGCCCAGCATGGCCAGGGCGGCGTACTGGGCGGGTACCGAGTGGCCTTTGCTCATCAAGAAACGGTCGCGCTCCGGCCAGCACGGATTGGCGGGGTCATAGCGCATCCCGTAAAAGTATACGGCGGTGACCAGGTCGGCGGCCGAGAGCGACCCACCAAAGTGGTGCGCTTTGTTTGGCCCCATCATGCGCACGATATGCAGGCGCATTTCTGCGGCAAGCCGGCATAGCTGCCGGCGATCGTGGATAGCCATATGTGTTCCTCCGGTTGCCCCGCCTCAGTTCGACGCTTCCAGAACCTCGCGCACCCTCAAGAGGCCCTCGCGTGCCGAGTTCAGCACCGGGATCTTGAACCCGGCCTGCTTGACCTGGTCCTCCAGTTGCGACATGGAAATCTGCGCCATGGCGATGACGTCGACCTTGTCCTGATAGTCTGCGATGGCCTGGAGCACCAGCCGGTCGTGGGTGGCCTTGTCTCCTGAGCGCAGCGCCCTGAAGGCTTCCAGAGCGAGGATCTCGACGATCTCGATCTCGCGCTCTGCAGCGGCCGCGGCGTTCCTGAGCTGGCGCAATGAAGAGGGCACGGTCGTGTCGAGGGTGGCCAGAAGGCCGACCCGCCGGCCCAGTTGCACCGCCTTGTCCATCATCGGCCGGTCAACGGCGATAACGGGGATGTCGACCAGGGGCTGGGCGTGCTCCGCGGCCCGATTCATGGTCGAGCAGCCAAAGAGAACGGCGTCGGCCCCAAGCTCCTGCAAGAAGCGGCAGTAGGTCGCCACGCGGTGATAGTTGAATGGGGGGATATTCTCCTGGGCGACCCCTTTTTCGGCCATGGCCTTGTTCACGGCCCACTGGATGGAATCGTCGGCGATGTTCAGCACCGTCGCGCCCGGGATGACCTCCTGGGCGAACTTGTTGCTGATCTCCGCTATCCACGTCCCAACGTGAACCACGCCGAGCACTTTGCTGGAAAAGTCTACCGCGCTCATCTCTACCTCGCTTCCTGTGGTTGCTGCATCAACTGCCGAACCGGACTCCAGCCGGACTCTTGACAGGGTTTGTTGACACCCTGCGCGTATATGTATACTATAGGGCCTGTTGTTTCGCACTTCAACCCTCTTCCCGACCTCCATCCGACCAATCAGCGACCGGTCTATGCCTAGGGGAGGCTGGACGATGTCCATCTCCGCCGCCAACGATACCCGCCGGCACGACGAACTGCCCATTCTGCGCCAGGATGCGCTGCAATGTGTCGCCGTACCGGCGGCGGCCGTCGGCTGGGTTTGGCTTATCTATGTGCTCAACGAGATGCAGTTCGGCCTGGACCTGCAGGCCGGGCTGGGGCCGCTGACGTTCTTTGCCTGCTCGGCAGTGGCTCTGTGGCTGAACAAGCGCTCCAATCCGCTTGCCGCCGCGGTGCTGCTGACGGGCCTGATGGTCACAAGCAGCGCGCTATCCTGGCGTTCTTTTCACGGCTTGGCCCCATACTCGTTCGGCATTGCCGTGTCGGTGGCCGGGCTGCTCTCTCGACCGGTTGCGAGCCTTCTCATTGCGTTGCCCGCGTCGGCGCTCATTGCCTTGGCGGGGCGCTATGGGGCTGCGGGTCCGCTCTCCTTTCCCGAGGTCGCGCGGCCTGTCGCTCTGCTTTGGCTGACCGCGGGTGTGACCTATCTGTCTGCCCGCAACCTCTATCGCACGCTCCAGTGGGCATGGGAGAGCGCAGACCAGGCGAGGGAACGCGCCGCCGAGGCGATGACGCGGCGCGGCGAGCTGGTCCGCGCGCTGCGCTCGCTCGATGAGATGTACAACCTGGTTGCCCGCGCCAAGGCGGAGGAGACGGCCGCACGCGAGGCGGCCGAGATGGGCCGCCGCCAGAAGGCGCAGTTTGCGGCCAACGTGAGCCACGAACTCAGAACCCCCCTCAACCTGATCATCGGCTTTAGTGAGCTGATGTGTGCGGCCCCCGAGGTCTATGGCGATTTTCCCTGGCCGGAGGCGCTGCGCAGCGACATCGAGGAGATCTACCAGAGTAGCCTCCATCTGCAGCACCTCGTTGACGACATCCTGGACCTCTCGCAGTTGGATGCGATGCGCATGCCGCTTATCGAGGAGGAGACCTCAATCGCGGACCTGGTGCGCCAAAGCGCATCTATGGCCGCCGGGTTGGTTCGCGATCAGAATGTCGAGCTATGCGTGGACCTTGGGCCCGGATTGCCGACGCTCCTGATCGACCGGACCCGTATCCGCCAGGTGCTGCTCAACCTGTTGAACAATGCGGCTCGCTTCACAGAGCACGGGAGAATCACGGTGTCGGCCCATCTCGAGGACGACACCGTGCACATCCGTGTCGCCGACACAGGGATTGGTATGACCCCTGAGCAGTTGTCGCGCGTCTTTCTCGAGTTTGAGCAGGGGGATGGCTCGTTGCGCCGTCGTTTCGGCGGCACCGGGCTGGGGCTGGCCGTCAGCAAACGGTTCGTCGAACTGCATGGCGGGCGCATATGGGCGGAGAGCGAGCTCGGCAAGGGGAGCGTGTTCCACGTCGTGCTTCCGGCGCAGCGTTCACAGCACGCCGTGCCGCCAACCCTGATCCGGACGCCGCGGCGCGAGACCGCATCGGAGTGGGATACGGCCCGCTTGCGTACCGTGGTGCTCCAGGGAGACAGGACCACTGGCCTGCGCCTCCTCAGCCGCTACGTTCAGGGTTACCGGTTCGTTGCCGCGAGTGATCCTGCGGAGACGCTGCAGTTGGTGGAGAGGGAGCATCCGTGGGCCGTTGTGTTGGCGGCGCCGTCCGCCGAAGAGGCCGCGGAGCTGAGCCGTCGACTGGATGAACGCCTGGCGCAGCAATCGGTGCCGGTTCTCTCCTACGATGTGGATATGGCCGGCCTGACCGATCTACCCCAGGCCATCGAGTGGTTGCCCAAACCGGTGCGACGCGCCGACCTGTTGGCGACACTGGCCCGCGTGGCCCCAACCGCGCAGGATGTCCTTATCGTGGACGATGATCCGGGTGCGGTGCAGCTCTTGAGCGGGATGGTGAGATCGGGGGAGAGAGACTATGCCGTGCGGCAGGCCTTTGGCGGCCTCGAGGCTCTGGAAGCGATTGCCAAGAAGCGCCCTGGGGCCTTGCTGTTGGACCTGCTCATGCCGGATCTGGGCGGGCTGGAAGTGATCAGTCGCCTGCGTGAGGATCCGACCACGAGGGACCTCCCGATTTTGTTGGTGACGGCGGGGGATGTGACGCGCGAACACTTGCCCATACAGATGCCCACCGTCATGGGCATGCACATCAGCAAGAGTGATGGCCTGACGCCCCAGGAGTGGTTGTCGGGCATGAAGGCGATTCTCGATGTGGTGGCGCCGCGCCATGTGGCCAAGCCGGGGGCCAAGCCAGAGGCTAGGCCAGGGGCTAGGCTAGGCAGCGAGCAATCGCCTGAAGAAAACTGACGCGGTCGATCGGCTTGCTCAGGCACTCGGCGGCGCCCAGAGAGAGGGCCAGGCTGTGCTCTTTCAGGACGGTGCAGATGATGACGGGAATGTCTCGCGTCTCGGGTGTGCTTTTGAGCCTTTGCAGAACCTCCCACCCATCGATGCCGCGCATCATCACGTCCAGCACGATGAGGTCGGGTTTCTCGGCCTGGGCGAGTTCAAGTGCCTCGAGGCCGTCTTCGACGGCTGTGAGGTGATAGTTCTGCTGTGCCAGGCACCGTTGGTAGAGGTGCAAGGTACCGACATTATCATCGATTAGCAGGATACGCGCAACGGGTTGCTGTGGAACCTCAATCGTAACGGCCCACTGGCCGGCATCCTCGCGCACAATCAAGCTTCCACCCTGCGCCTCCACCAGCGCCTCTGCCCCGCTCAACGTCGTCTCTGAGCGCAGATCCCGTGGCCCCAGGCAGCTAATCGTCAGCCGAAAGCAATCATCATCCGGCGAGGCACTCACGCGCACGGTGTCGCTGGTGCCCGTTTGCACCGCATAGCTCAGGGCGGCGACGAGCGCCTGGCGCAGGAGAATGGGGTCGACGAGCATCGTCCGCTCGATCAGCGAACCCCGGCACTCGATCGCGACACCGCGAGCAGCAGCCAGCCCGGCTACAGACTGGCAAGCGTTCTGCACCAGCGAGTGCACCGGCGTGGGTACACGCTCTACGCCCATGCGGGCTACTTCCTGGCTGAGCAGTGCCCCCTCATCGGTGCTACCGTCGCCTGTGGCCGGCGTCGCGCCATCGGGTTTGGAAGCCGGCACGATGCGCTGCTCCCAGAGCAGGTGCGCCAGAGCCTCCAGGCCGCGGCGCCGCTCGCGCTGAATCTGCCGCTCGCCCAGGGCCATCCGCTCTTCGACCTGTTGGGCGTTGAGGCCATCTACATAATGGTAGCGCAGGGCATAGTAGGGGCGCCACTCCTTGTCCCGGTGGGAAACGGCTTCAGCCGGCCGCAGGGCCTCGATGCCCTCGATGAGGCGGCGCCTTAGCACGTGCACGCGCGCCATGGTCCCATCGGGCGAATCGGGCGTTAGGATCCGCAGCAAAGGGTGCCGCTGGAGATAGGCGAAATCATGCAGACGCGCCAGTGCATCCTTGATGAGCTCGACGAACTGCTCTAGCTCGTTCGGCGGCGGACCCGCAGAAGCGGGATTCTGTCGGTGAATGGACGGTCCCTGGTCGGACAAGTCGTTGACCTCGCGATAACCGGATGATATGATGCATTATACCATGGACTGGGGCCAAGACCAACGCCCCGCGGCACTTGGCCAGGGCTTTTTCTAGCAAGTGCCCACGGCAGCTTGGGGCGAAGCCGGCAGGCAGCCGGCGCTCCAAGTGGCAGTTATTATTGGTGTGTTCGGAGCCGAGTGTTTCTTCTGTGGAACAAGGAGGAAAGGTCGATGCAAAGCAGCAAACTCAGCCGTCGTTCGTTCTTGCGCTGGACTGCCCTGACCGGGGCGGCCGCGTTCGTGGCCGCCTGCCAGCCGCAGGCGCCGGCTGCGCCCACCGAGCCGGCAGCCCCGGCCGGCCAGCCCACTGCCGGAGCCGCAGAGCCCACGGCCGCGCCGTCCATCAAGGGCAACCTCACCATCTGGTCTTATCCGACCGGCGACAAGGATGCGGTGGACGTCTACGAGCCGCTCACGGCCAAGTTCAACGAGG
>DAOUGZ010000143.1:0-9804 GCA_034428955.1 Anaerolineae bacterium
TGATTCGCAGCACGATACATGTTTCAATCCCCCACTCGGGATTACCGCCATTCAGACGTGCGAGGAGGCAGACTCTCTAGAAGCAACATGGCAGTTTCAATCCCCCACTCGGGATTACCGCCATTCAGACGGGGATACGAAGGTTGATGCGGATGTGCCCCCAGCAGGTTTCAATCCCCCACTCGGGATTACCGCCATTCAGACGAGGGCAGCAACGAGGCGCTGCTGTCCGCCCTGAAGTTTCAATCCCCCACTCGGGATTACCGCCATTCAGACAGGGGCCATCGTCCAACTTCGGTCCGTGCAGTACGAGGTTTCAATCCCCCACTCGGGATTACCGCCATTCAGACTACGGGCTCGCACGCCCGCTAACCTCTACCTCGCCGTCGTTTCAATCCCCCACTCGGGATTACCGCCATTCAGACCCTTCGTCCGAGTGCTCTTCGCCCGAACGCCCGCCTTGTTTCAATCCCCCACTCGGGATTACCGCCATTCAGACAGCCCCGGTTGTGGCCGGGGCTCTTGTGAGGGCGAGTTTCAATCCCCCACTCGGGATTACCGCCATTCAGACTTGGCGGCTCACCGTTCGGGCGCATCGAAGCATGGCGCGTTTCAATCCCCCACTCGGGATTACCGCCATTCAGACTCCCAGCCAGCCCAGGCAGGCTGACCTACCCTCAGTAGTTTCAATCCCCCACTCGGGATTACCGCCATTCAGACCGACAGCGACAGGAGGATACGATGGCGAGCACGAAGGTTTCAATCCCCCACTCGGGATTACCGCCATTCAGACTGCGCACATCCGCCGCCGTAGATAATATATCCTCCAAGTTTCAATCCCCCACTCGGGATTACCGCCATTCAGACGGCTCGCGCTCGCGACGCCGGCTCGTCCCACTCCTGCATCGCCCGGCAACCCAACACGCCCCCTGCGCCCCACCAGCGTTGGGAATCGGCGCTGCGCAGTCGTCACCTGCCCCACCCGGCCGGTGGCTGCGAGCGCGAAGGCGTTGCCTCTGCACGCCGAGCCTTTCAGGCGTTGCGCCGCTCGTCCACGCTCGCAGCACCACTATATGTGTGCCCTTTGCCGTCGGGTACCCTAGCCCTTGTGTCATAGACCTTGCTCCGAGTAGCGAGCGCGCCTGGGGCCGGCGGCGGGTGCTTTGCCGCTCGCGGCGCGCGCTCGCCGCCGGCACGCATAGGCTTGAGGCACTCGGGCGGCCTCCCCGGAGGGGATCAACCTGCACTGGCCCATGCCCATGGTCGTCTTCATGCCCACGCCAGCATAGAAGGCAAAAGCCGCAAGCGCATTGAGCTGTCGCACCTCATCCACACTCTTGCCTCGTGCCTCAAAAGAGCAATCTCCCACAAACCCTATCTGCACGTGCTTCCGGAAGCGCCACATCTCGCTCTTCAATTGATACTGGCGCACGACAACGTGCTCCGCCACCCACTCTCGCCAAGCACGTCGCTCAGCCAAGGGTTGGGGCGCACACAGGTTCCAACGCTGAAGCAGGCTGTCGAATACGAGGAGCGGCACCGGCAGAATCTCGCATCGCGGCCCCACGTCCGGCTCGCGGCCAAGACTGAAGGCGGTCAGCGATTGGAAACGCAGAGGGACGATGCGCGAATCGCGCGCCTCTGCCAGCAGGCCCTCAAAGGTGGCATATCCACCCCACCGGTGCTGGTCCGGCGCAGTTGTCACCTCCTCGATCCCAAACCTGGCACCGCCTAAGACGAGGTCGAGATCGAAGGAGGCGTTCTCGGCAAAGTAGCGGCCAAAGACAGCGTACAACTGCGGGTCGAAGATGGTGAAACGCATCCAATACTCGCGCCCTGCTACAATCTCTACATTGCCGCGCTCTCGTTTCCTCCCACCGTACAGGGGCGAGACCGTGTAGGGGCGGCGGCCGCCGGAGTCGTGCAGGGCGATTGCGAGTTCGGGTGCCACCTCGCGAATCAGAGAGAGAAACGCAGCGTGGCCATACTCGCCCATTGCATCCGGCAGTGTCGCGTCCTGCCGGGCTCGCAGCCGTATCACGGTACTAGTCAGCATCATCATTCACTGAGTCCTCCTCTCCGCCGCTATCGGCTTCCGTAGCCCCCTGCTCCGGCTCCAGGGACGGCGGTTCGATGTACCATATCCGGCTGGTACGCTCGTTTTCCTCCCTTACCAGCACTCGCCGGTATCCATCGCGATGGCGGGAACCAAACACCACCGGTAGGTCCACATATCCCAGTTCTTCATCGAAGGGATACCCTTGCAGGCACGCAACGGCATCAATGGCATAGGCGCATTCCCAGCGCCCGATTGGGCGGCGCTGCCACTTGTGTTCCCTTGCATCATAGGTTTCCTTGAACAGCGAGACGCCCGGCGTCAGGGGTTCGCCGTTTCGGGCAGCGCACTGCCGGGCAGGAACCTCCAGTACATCCTGTGGCCGGCCGTCGGCATCCTGCCCGGTGCAGAGGGTCAATGTCGGCTCCCAGCTCCGTGTGATGACCAACCCCTTATCATGCAAGCCCTTGTTCTCCAGCCGGGCCTCGTAGACGTACTCGTAGAGCATGTCGAACATCATCTCGACCCGGTAATCCCAGACGGGCTGCTTGCGGATGCATGCGGCGATGGCTGTGGTATCCATCACCTGCCCATCAAGCGCTGCGATGACTGCACGGTATTGCGCCAGGTCCTCCGCTTGCAGCCCAGTGAGCCAGCCAGGGATGGTGTCTCCCACTACCAGCACTTGGGCATCCGGATACCTGTGTTTGCGGTTGCAGCGCCCAGCCCGTTGGATGAGGCACTCCGGATCACATAACTGGGTGATAAGCAGGTGGGCATCCAGGTCGCAGCCCACTTCGATAGCGCTGGTACTGACGAGCACATAGCCCTCATCCCGGCGTTCGAGATCAATGAGTCGCTCGTACACCCGGGTGCGCTGCGGGGCTGTGAGGCGCCCATGATACAGCAACACCTGGACGTCCGGCCGCAGCACCCGCAGAGCCTTGTAGATAGCCGCAGCATCTGCAACACGCTCGGCTGTCACGATCACTCGCTTGCTCGGGGCGGCGCGCTGCCGGGCCTGGTCGATCATCGCCTCCACGGCAGGGCTGAGGCCGCCGGAGGGTGGTGCCTGCACGCTGAGCGGCAGATACGACAGGCGCTTGTCCGGGTGGCACCGCTCGGGGAACTGGACGCGCTCAAACGCAGCCAGCGCCTGAACGTGTGCTGAGTCGCCGATATAGTCCAGCCGATCCAGAAAATCAAACTCGTCGACGAAGGCCGGGGGCATCGTGGCGGTCATCAGCACGACGTCAACGGCCTTTTCGTAGAGCATGTGCACCAAGCGCCGAAAGTTACTGAACGCCACGCCCTCATAGGCATGCGCTTCGTCGAAGCACACGAGCGTTTTGCGAGCGCCGTAGTGGATGCGAAGCGGAAAGATATAGGACTTGGTCGGCTCGCCGAACCCGAAAAAGCGATACAGGAACTTGTCGAGGGTGGTGACAATGACATCGCCGTGGTACAGGTGCCGGCGCGCGCTCCCAGGCGATTGCCGCACTTCACCCCCCTTCCAGACATACCGGGCGGACTGGGCGCCGGTGTCTACCACGAGGGAAAAGGACCGCTCCAGAACCTGTTCGGATCGGCGCCTTAGCATGTGAGAGAAGCGGCCGATCTGGTCCTGCACGAGGCTACGCGTAGGGTACACCATAATCAAGCGGCGGTCGCCGGCGGCCAGCACCGGTACGCTCACGGCCTCTGTCTTGCCGCTGCCCGTCGGCGCTTTCAGCAGCAACCCAGTTCCCAAGCGATCGTCGCATACCCTGCCCCACGCTTCCCGCTGCATCGGGTTGGGCTGCTCCAGGCCGGCGATTGCAGAGTACCCTGCCATCATGGGATCAACGGGCATATCTCGACCTCCTCGTGCCGCAGGGCTTCCGTCTGCAACGCGCCCAGCAACCATCTCTGTACTTGCCGGATGGCTGCGCGGCGTTCCGTCGTGCTTCTTGCACTCATGACCTCAGCGATAGCTTCGCCCGGAGGAATCAACTCCACATAGTCGATTGTGATACGGAGCGGGCTCTCACCGAAGGCAAAGGGGTCCACCTCGTAGCAGGCCGGCGAGCGCCGGGTTACGGCAAAATCCATGAACACTCTTTCTTCCGGTTCGGCGCCCCCCAACAGCGCACTGGCCACGCTGGCCTCGATCTGGTCGCACATCTCGAGCGCGTACAGATCGAGCGGCAGATGGTCGGCGATGGCGCATGCCTCCGGCTGCAGCCGCAAGCGCGCGATATGTTGGGTGATGGCCGCCACAGAGTACTCGTGGTGCAGTTGGGCCAGGGTCTGCACATAGACATCGTCATACAGGGCGTCGAAGCGATGCCCGGCGAACGAGTACTGCCACTGGCCACCCTGCGCAGGCGCCGGCTGGTACTGCAGCCGGAACCGCGCCGGCTTGGCGATGTCATGGATCAGCGCTGCCTGTACGAGCCTGTGCCGAGTCTCGGCCAGGTCCGAGGGGCTCCCGGGGAAAGCCCGGCCGTGGTCCCAGTTTTCGGCAAGCAACGCAACGTTACGCGTGTGGGAGGCCAGGGTTTGCACCCGCCAACGGTCAGGCTGAAAGACAACCCTCCCCGCGTGCACGCGAGCACTCGCATCAAGCATAGAAGAGGCCCTCCAAGGAAACAGGCAGGTAAACCTGTCCGTCCGTCCAGTATTCCAGTTCGATGACGTCCTCTGCAGGCCACCCGGCGCGTACGGGCACGAACCCCTCTACCTCGCTGGCGATGGGCTCGCGCAGGTCGCCCGCGCCATCTGCCCCCGCTCGATACTTGTAGCGGTAGAGTGAGTAGAGCGTGCTCGGACGGCCGACAAGCTCAGCCGCAGGCACCAAGGCTGCAGGGCTAGCACGCCCCCACATGCGCTGCAGGGGCGTGACCTCCGAGACCGCCTCCACGTAGGCATACCCTTCCTTGCCGATCTTGCAGCCATAGTTGGCAAGCGCACGCAGAGCCTCAAGAGCTTCTGGCTCCTCGTGCAGCACATAGCCCCGCAGGCGGTCTACCAGCAAATAATCCCATGTATGAAGCTGATATACCTCATCTTTGTCTGCGTACCGCACCAAGCGCGAGAAGGCGTTATGGTTAAAGGCCCGTACCCCCTGCCTGTAGGTTGTGTGCATCTGGTAGCTGCGTTGGGGGTCGGGCAGGGGATACGCCCCCAACACGCGATACGCAGGCGGCAGCACATAGTACATGGGCTCTTTGAGATCCGTCTCGGGATAGTGCCCGGCGCTGAGCAGGAGCAGTCGCCGTAGCCAGCCCGACATGGTCGTCGGCGGCAGGAATGGGTAACTGCTGATGTGCAGGATGCTGCTGGGCATGCGCCGGAACGTCAGCCCAGCAGTTGGGCGGATGTCCAGCCAGATGCCATACATGAGCGCCTCCTAAGCGAGATGCGCTTGGGCAAAGCCGGTAGCCCAGCGTTGGAGTTGCGTGAGCGCCGCGTTGCCGATCCGGCGAGTGAAGGCGATCGTTTCAGTTCCTTCGAGATTGACGTCAAGCGTATCCTCTGTCATCGGCCGGCCATTGACGTGCAGCGCGGCTGCCGTGAATTCCTGGATTGCGCGTTCGGTGCTGAGGATGCTGGGCGAGATGACAGGCCGCTTGCCCAGCGGCACGATATACCGGTCCACAACCAGCAGCGGCTGCTGTGCGCCAAGCATCTCGGCCTCGTACAGCCGCACGCCCTTGGGGTTGCCGGCGCCGAGGCGGGCAAGCGATTCCAGGAAGGCATAGGCCACGGCGCCAAACTCGGCCTCGCTCACACTCATTGCATGGTTGGAGATGGGGTACAAGAGCCCGGGTTCATTGTACTGGCGCTTGAACGGCACCGGTGTCGGCGCAGCGCTCGGCTCTTTGTGCAGCACCGAGGGGTGCATGGCCCGCTGCTTCTCGCTGGGCTCGATCGCCTGTACCGCAACCCCACCGCCATGCACCAGCCGACCGATGAGCGTCATCGCCTTGCGCTTGGGCGCCCCAGGCACGCCGGCAGGCACGTCCACGTCACTGGTGATCAGCCCACCATAAACGCCGCAGATGGGGCACCCGGGCTGGGCGCAGGTATAAGGAATGCCGCAGCCGAGCCGGTCACCCAAAAGCCGGCCGTCACCCAGCGGCGCCCAGATCAGCGTGCGCCGTTCCACACCACGGCGCTTTGTGGGCGACAGATAACACTTTTCAACGATGGCGTCCTTGCCGCTGCCGTCCGGCCGCCCCGTGTCGATGCGCACCGTCTCCACCATGTTCACGTTGACCTGGGTCTCGTGACCAAAGTAGAGCTCTTGTGGTCCCTCGAACACAGCATAGATGTCAAAGTGGTAGCGGCGCGTATCAGCCTTGGGCAAGCCTGTGTCGGTCTTGATCGGGGGCATCGTCTGTCACTCCTTCTTCTCGGGCGCAATGAGCTCCGCAAATCGCGCATGCAGGCTGAGTTTGAGTTCGTACACCAGGTCGCGCTGATCTTTGGTAGAGCTGTACCGGGTTTCAAACAGGTGCGTGTAAGCTTGGACCACATCATCGAAAAAGAGCCGTAGTGTGAGCCGGCCGTTGTCTTGGGTCACCTCGCGCTCGGCGACATCAACGCCCAACTCTCTGAGCAAGGCCTTGGTTTGATCGTAGCAAAAGTGCATGTCCGAGTTGCGATACAGGGTGGCCATCTCGCTGGCAGTGTTGCCTGCCACGGTATAGTTGACCTGGTAGGGGTCGTCGGCACGCTCGATGACCTTGCGCACCTCGATGCGCTCCGCCGGCGTCCCGCGCGTTGTGCTGCGCACATAATCACAGAAGGCATAGAGCAGCCCAGTCATGGCTGCCACATCCCTGAAGAGCTGGGCTCTTTCGGCTTTGTGCTCCATCTCCAACCACCTCACATGCTCTGCGCGCAGTTGCTCCAGTTGGCTACTGCGCACCTGGCTCAGCGGCAGCCCAATGATGCCTGACGACAATAGCTCGTATACCGCAAAGATCACCTCCTCGTGCTGGACGTGTCTGATGGCCCGGCCGAAAGCCGCAAAGAGGCCCTTGTCGTGCCAGGTTTGCCGCGCCAGATCAAAGACCGTGATGAGGTCATGCAGCCAGGCGAGATGCCGGCCGGGCAGCGTCAACAGTGCATCTCCGACCAGGGCCTCGATCTCGTACCGTTCGAATACCTCCGGCTCAAAGCTGGAAGCGACTTTGTAGAGGGCATACTGCAGCCCTCCCAGCGCATCGGAGACCGCCTTCTTGTTGGCGGTCTCGTGTGCCTGCAACAAGGCGTAAGTGCCTGCTACGATGTTCATCTCGCCCATCACGAGCATGCGCAGTTGCTCGTCCGCCAGCAGACGCCCTCGGGTGCGCCTGTCGCGCATCCGGATCACCAGGCGCCCACTACCGAGCTTGATCGGCGACACGAACGACACCGCTGCGCAACTGGCACAAACCTTTGGCCGGGTCTCGCTACTGCTTGATTGCAGGCGTTGAGAAGGGCTCTCGAAGATGAACTTGTTCGCCTTGTAGCGCTTCTCACCCTTGGGCAACTCGCGGCCGCAGCCGTAACAGATCCGCTGGCTGTCATCTCCGCCGGGCCTCGCGTTCGCGCTGGGAGGGGAAATTGCAAGAAGAGGCGGCAACTGATAGAGATCGCCTCCCTGCATACCGGCGAGTTCTCTCATATGCGCAACGCACTTGGCGACTTTGTTGCCTACCTTGGCGATCTGCGTCCCTGCCAGGGGCGTGAAAGCCGACTGTGCAAGAGAGCGTACGCGAGCCATCCAGGCCGGCTTCTCCCGCGCCAGCCGGTCCACCTCCTCATACGCCAGGCCATAGCGGTCCAAGTGGGTGCTTAGCTCCGCCTCGATCTTGGCTATCCTCTTCTCGATACGGGCGCGTTCCCGGCTCTGGGCGTTGTCCAACTGCTGCCGCAGTTTGTCGATCTCCCGTCTGCGCCTTTCGTCGCCGCGCTGCAGGCTCTGCACGTTGGCCAGGTAGAATGCGGCCAGGAAGGCAGCTTGGTCCTCACTGACGATGGGCACATCCAGGGCGCTGAACCCTCTGTTAGCCAGCTTGATGGCGTTTACGAGCGGCGCAAACGTCCTCTCAAGCTGCGATGTCGAGAAGGCTCCCACGACGAACCTGCGCCAGGCATCGGGCAAGTCCAGCGTTGCCGGGGCGGGCACAAAGAGCCTGACATCCCAGTCGCTTTCGTGCAGGGCCACAGCATGGCAGTCGATCCCCAGAAAGGCGATGAACCGGTAGAAAAAGATCTCATGGGCCACACGTGCCTGCGCCTCTTCGGGCAGGGCGACCTTGTACAGCACGTGCACGTTGCCTATCGGCTCACCCCGCCACAGCACCCTGTCTCCGTCCATTGACAGGTCGTTGAGATCCAGGGCCAGCGGCCCGCCGAAGGCGCGCACCCTCGTCAGCATGCGCAGCAGCCGAACGGCGTTGAGCCTGTCGAGGAGCTCGCGCCAGGCTGCGTCCTGCTCTCGTGGCACAGCAGCCACCAACGCCGAGAAGACACTCTCTGCCGCCTCTAGTGATGTGGCGCACCAACTGGAAAGGATTCGGACGGGCTCACTCGGCACCATCACACGCTCCTTCGCACACTCGAGCGATGAACGCTCTCTCGGTCTCGCGCCCTGCCGCATGCAGGGTCGCTCGCAATCATTACCTCTATCCTACCACACCCCCACCCCCACATCCGTGGGGGTCACTCCCCATACAGCGCCGCCATCCGCCGCACCGTCTGCTGCATGCGCGCCAGTACCTGCGGCCCGCCCAGCGCCCGGCAGCCGTCGCCATAGTGCAGCAGCGCCTGGACGGCCCAGAAGGGGTTGTCCGTCTCCCCGCGCACATGGGCGCTGCCGTCGGGGTGGCGCTCGATATCGCGGATGGTGATGCCGCGCTGCCGGCTCACGCCCAGGCGGGCGATGTGGGGGGCCAGCTCGTACTCCACAGCATAGCGCGGTGGGGGAGGGGGGCAGGGCGGCAGCTTTTGGGGCAGCACCTCCAAGCTGACGATGCGGCCCAGGCGATAGTCGAAGTAGCGGCCCTGCTCGCGGCGCCCATGCGGGCCGTGGGTATAGTGGCAGTAACCACGCAAGTAGTAGTGGCCGCGCGTGGTATCGAAATAGCGCTCCCAGGGGTCCACCACATGGCGGCGCGGGGCGCCGTCCGGCTGCTGGGGAGAGCGGTAGGCAAACTCGACCCGCCGCCTCCCGGCCAGCGCGCGGGTGAGCCCATTCCAGACGGAGCTGTTGACGGCATCCTCATCGCGCCGCGCCAGGTCAAGGGCCGGGTCGGCGCGCTGCCGCTCGATCTCCGCCCGTCGCTCCGGCGCCAGGCCCAGCCGCAGGTGCGCCAGCAGCGACTGCACCTCGCTGTGCTGGGGGGAGTCGGGTCCAAAGGTCTCTTCCAGCCAGGCCAGGGTGGCCAGGCACTCATCGGGGAGGTCGAGCAGGGGGAGCCAGGTGTCGCGGATGGCATAGCCGCCCAGTGCACGGTCGTAACGCAGGTCCACATCCAGCCCGCGGCGGATGCGCTCCAGGTCCTTCTCCAGGCGCAGGCGGCGGGGTTCGCCTTCCGCCTCGCCGTAGGCGTCGGGGCCTTCCTGAGCGAGGACGGCCTGCAGCAGGTCCGCAGAGGTCGCCGGACCGCGCTGCACGCGGCGGATGATGGCCAGGCAGCGGCGAAAGACCAGCCATTGGCTCTCGCGCTTTCCTCGGGGCACGTTGTTCCTCCGTTGATGGGGAAAGCCGGAAT
>DAOUGZ010000144.1:0-51809 GCA_034428955.1 Anaerolineae bacterium
CCCCAAGCGGGGTATGCCGTAGGGCCACCGGGAAGGGAGGATACACAGCACTTTAGAACACCTTCTGACGCGGGTCAAACCGATGGACCGGCGCGGGGTCGCGATCTGCGCTCGCCTGCTGCACCAACTGCTCGGCCAGAGCTACCAGCTCCTTCTCGCACCATAGCGCCCCCTTACGACGCGGCCAGATGCCATGGACCTTCTCGCGCCAGTGGGCGGGGATGCCGCGATGCCGGTAGGCCGCGCCGGCCAGGGCGCCCAGGAGGGTACCGGCTGTGGACGCTTCGCCGCCCAGGTTGGCCACGCGGGTGAGGGCTTCGCCAAAGGAAGCGGTGGTGATAAAGGCGTGCACCACCCTTTCCAGCATAGAGGCCACCTGGCCGTCGGCGAACAACTGATCGCGTCGACGCGTCGGCGCCGTGCGCATGATCTCCACCAGCCCCGGAGGAAAGTCACGCCGGGCATAGACGGCCTGCTGCAGGGCCTGGCGTGGCCCGCTGCCGTTGACGAGCTGCCAGAGCATGGCCGCCAGGAGCGCGGTTCCCGCCACGCAGTCGGGGTCGGTGTGGGTAAGCCGAGCGGCGTCCTCGGCCCGGCTCAGACAGGCGGAGCGGTCGCCGATGCCGGCCAGAGCGATCGGGATAGCACGAACCAGCGGCGTGGAATCGGCCCCGTCGCCATCCGCGCCCCTGCGCGCCTCGGGCGCGCCGGCGTCTACACCCCTGCGAACACTCCTGCGCCCCTCGGGCGCGCCGGCATCTACGCCCCTGCGAACACTCCTGCGCCCCTCGGGCGCGCCGGCATCTACGCCCCTGCGCCCGAGGGGGAGATGGCTGACGAGCACGGCGAGCAGACCGGCCCCGCAACGCTCTTCCGGCCGGCGCAGGCCAGCCA
Organism: Anaerolineae bacterium; assembly: GCA_034428955.1. Taxonomy (GTDB): domain Bacteria; phylum Chloroflexota; class Anaerolineae; order SpSt-313; family SpSt-313; genus DAOUGZ01. The sequence continues at coordinate 895 of DAOUGZ010000144.1, forward strand.
GTTCTTGGGCGAGTTCGCTCGAGTCGAGGAGGGGCTGCTGAGTGAGTAGGTGCTCGCTGAGGGCCAGCACGGCACCGGTGGCCTCGGTGAAGCGGCCTACCGGCAACCGGCCGGGCGCCATATCGCGCAGCATGCTGTCTACCTTGCGGGGCGGTGCGCCCTCCAGAGCCATGCCAAAGGCATCACCGATAGCGGCGCCAAGGAGCACGCCGCGTGCGCGTTCGAGCAAGTCAGGTGTGATGGTGGACACGCTGGCACCCTTTCCGGCAGGTTGGCGGCGCCCCCGGTGCCATGACGCAGGGAAGCGACAGAGCGGGCTCGAGCGCTATGAGCGAACCTTGCCCGCCGCAGCCTGCGCGGGATTCGCAGAGCCCCCTGGCGAGAGCGCAGCCTACGTTGCTCCGTTCGACGATGAAGAGATGAATATGCAAGCCCGAGAAGGGCCAAAGAGCCGGAAGCAAAGAGGGGATTCGGGGAGGGAGTATGGGCGGGGGCGAGGCGGGCCACAACGCCGGAAGGGTCGCAAGCACAAGCCGGGGCAGGGGGCGCCAGCAACGAGCGGCGGAAGAGGCCGGGGTAGGGGCAGTTCGGGTTGATGTCGACAGTCATGGCAGCGTGTCCTTTCCCGTCGGACCACTAGCCATAGGATAGCGGAGAATGCGTGCCCTGTCAAGACGACGCATTCCACGAATTGGCCGTACCCCGGGTTCGGCCGGCAAGTGGCTCTCTGCCGCTTGGGAGAGATTCGGGAGGAATTTAAGATTACAGGGTATTGACAGCGAGGCAAATATGTTATATAAGGGGGCTAGTCTAAATCGGTCCGCGTGATGCGGGAAAGGAGATCGGGTTCCCATGGCGAAAGAATGGGAATGCATGGAGTGCGGTTACGTGCATGAGGGAGCTCGCCCCCCGAAGCGCTGCCCGGAGTGCGGTGCGAGCAGCGACGAGTTCGAGCTGTACGAGTATGAGGACGACGAAGACCTCGACGTTGACGACGAGTGGGAGGACGAGGACGAAGACTGGGAAGAGGACGAAGACGAAGAGTAATACTGTCAGAGCCCTATTCCGTTCATCATAATGAACGACAACTTGGTGCGGCGCCATACGAGGTGACGGGTAGAACACGTTCCACGTGTGGTGGGCTGCGACGGATGGATCATCAGAAAGCATTCGTCAATCGCATCAAAGTGGGGTACCCTCTCGGTGGAGAGGGTACCCCTTCTTGCTATCCCTCGCCGACGATTGCCTCAGCTTTTGTCGTTTCCCCCTCCCGTACGCGGTAGCGAATGGCGCTCAGAATGCGCGAGCGAGTCACCCAGCGGCCGGGTTCGACCTCCGCAGCGACGGCATAATGCCCGGCAGGGACCCAATCGAAGGTATAGGTGCCGTCGGCGGCGGTGAACGCCGTGCGGCTGAATGAAGCGCCTTCGCAGGGGTTGCCGGTAAAATCCTGAGCGAGCGAGAGTTCGGGGCAGAGGACCACGCGCACCCCCGCCGCCGGCTCGGGGCCGCGCAGCACGATGCCGGTGAGGCGGCCATAGCGCGGCGGCTGCGTCGCGGGCAGGGAGCGGAGGGGCTTGGGGGAGAGCGCCAGAGCGACGACCTGGTTATCGCCCAGATCCGAGTTCGCCTCCTGATAGGTGCGCCAGCGCCCATCCTCGCAGACGCAAAGTCCGAGGCGGGTGCCGGCCCAGAGGCGCCCCATGGCGTCGCAGGCCAGCGCGGCGACGTGGTCGCCGGCCAGGCCGGAGGTCTGGCCGGCAAAGGAAGCCCAGGTCGTGCCGTCAAAGACGGATATGCCCTGGAAGGGGCTGCCGGCCAGGATGCGCCCGGCGTGGTCAACGGCCAGGCTGCGGATGTGGCTGGCCGGGCCGGGCGAAAAGTCCTGCCAGGAGGAGCCGGCGAGCACGCTGAGCCCCTGGTCGTGCCCCACCCAGATGCGCCCCAGGCTGTCGATGGCCAGGCACTGGGGAGAAGGGGCACCGGCTTCCGTCCACTCGTCAAAGACGGCCCAGGAGGAGTCGTCGTAGCGGGCCAAGCCGGCATCGGTGGCCACCCAGACGGCGCCCCGGTCGTCAATGGCCAGGTCGCGCACGACCTGCGCCGGGGGAGGCAGGGGGATGGACTCCCAATGCCCGTCGAGCAGGACGGCAATGCCGCCATAGTAGCCGACCCAGATGCGGCCCTGAGCGTCTACGGCGACGGCATCCTGCTCGGCGCCGGGGGCAGGCGGCAAGAGGTCGCGCAACAGACGGCCGTCGCAAACGCGCAGACCCGGGGCGAGGATGGCGTTTCCCCGGGGGTCAATGGCGATGTCGCGGACGATGCCCGGCAGCTCAAAGGTGCGCCAGCCGCCCGGCCCCAGGACGGAGAGGCTCTCTTCGCCGCCGACCCAGACGAGTGGGTCGGCGGCGGAAAGCGATGGGGGCGTCAGCGTGCAGGTGGGGACGGATGAGGGGGAGGGCTGCAGAGCGGGGTAGCCGGCCTCCGCCCCGCTTGACGGGGTGGAGAGGGACGCCCGCGGCACTCGGAGGGCAGGCGCCCAGACGAGAGAAGCGGCAAGTGCGAAGAGAACCAGCCCGAGGAGGACCCAGGCGACCCGTTGCCTGTAGTGCACGGCAACTACCTCCATATGGTCCGTGGACGGGAGGGATTATAGCACGGCTTTCTTCTGAGCGCTAGGCGAGACCCTGGAAAGCGTCTGGCTCACCGATGCAAGAGACGCCTGCGCCGCCACCTTTTTGACTCCGGGGGCCCTCTGCGCTACGATGAGGCGCATGATCGATGATGATGCGGGAGAGCAGGAAAGGAACCCTGATGCCAAAGGCGGTCTGTATTCGGCGCTCGGATGTCGAGCCGTTTGCGTTCGGCGACCTTCAGATATGGGATTACAAGCCACACTGCGAGGCCAGCACGTCGGTGGCCCTGGTGCAGATCAAGCCGGGCACTGCCCACGGCAAGGCGCGCTCGACCCGCTCGGACAAGTACTACTATGTCCTGAGCGGCCTAGTCGAGTTCGAGGTGGGCGAAATCGCTTACTGGCTGACTCAGGGAGACTTGATGATCATCCCGCGGGGTGCTTGGTTCAACTACCGGAACAGCGCCGCCGAGCCGGCTACCCTCCTGCTCATGCACACCCCATGCTTCAGGCTGGAGGATGAAGACTATGCCGAGGAGAGGCAGTGAGGGGCTAGGGGCTGGCGAAGAGCCTGTCCGAGAAGCGGTTGAGCGGGCTCCCATGTCGCCGGAACCGCTGGCGCAATAGCCCTCTCGGTTGCTTCCCGCATAGAGCCTCCGCCAGTCCCCAATCCCTAACGCACGCACACCAAGGGCCGGAGTTTTTCGAGGGTGGCGGGGCCGATGCCGCGCACGCGGGTGAGTTGGTCGACGGTTTCGTAGGGGCCGTTGGCCTGCCGATCCTGGATGATGCGCTGGGCGAGTGCCGGGCCGATGCCGGGCAAGCTCTCCAGCTCGGCGGGGGTTGCTGTGTTGACGTTGATCAGGGCAGCGGCGGCCGCCGGCGGCGCGGACGCCTCGGCGGGGAGGAGGGGAGCCGCCTCGCCCTGCGCCGGGATGCGCACCTGTTGGCCGTCGTGCAGGGGCAGGGCCAGGTTGAGGGCCTCGACATCGGCATCGGATCGCGCCCCGCCGGCGGCCGCTAGGGCGTCCTTCAGGCGGCTGTTTTCGGGGAGGGGGTAGACGTCGGGGCGCCGCACGGCGCCGGTGACGTGGACGACGATCAAGCCAACAGTCGGCGTGGGGCGCAGGGTGGGCTCGCTGATGGCGATGGGCGCAGGCCGGGGTCGGCGCCAGAGCCAGAGCGCGCCCAAGATGAGCGCTTCGGCCAGCGCCAGGGTCAGGTAGCCGCGGTAGGTACGCAACCAGTCGGCCATGGCCATTTTCCCGTTGGGTGGGGTTTGGAGGTTTCGTGTGCGCCCGCCTTGCGGGCGCACACGAAACCTCCAAACCCGTCAGACTAGTGCTGCGCCGCAAGTTCTGATGAGTAACATGGCGCCGCATGGGGCGAGTCGCACCCATCAGAATCTCTGCGGTGCACTACTAGATCACAAACTCGCGCAGGTTCGAGCCGCCGATGAACTCGCGGATCAGCGAGTTATCCGGCACCATATCGGCCGGCGAGGGCAGGGACCAGTCGAGGAAGGCCAGCAACCGCCGGGCCTCGATATACTCCGGCGTGCCCGGGTCGATTTCGTTCAGGAGGGGCTCGACGAAGGGCTTGAGCACCGCCAACTCGTAGATGAGGGACGAGTTGAACATCGCATTGGCCAGCTCCTGATAGGGAAAGATGTAGCGCCGCTCGCCGCGGGTGACCGAACTCCAGCGGCGGATGGTATCCTGAGCCGAGTAGCCGCGAGTACGGGCGTCGCGCACGATGCGCCGCAAGAGCCGTGTGTCGGTGGTAGGCACGCGGTTGTGGTCGTCGATGTTCAACTGGGTCAGCGCCGAGGCATAGAGGCGATAGACACTCTCCGCAGGGACGTTCGGCAGGAGCGCCGGGTTCAGGCCGTGGATGCCCTCGGCCAGGATGACCTGGCCCTTGCTGATGGCCACTTCCTTGCCCCAGGAGCGCGTGCCGCTGGCAAAGTCGTAGCGCGGCAAGCGCACGGTGCGCCCCGCCAGCAGGGCAGCGATGTGCTCATTGAGCAGGGGCACATCAACCGCCTCCAGGCACTCAAAGTCGTATTCGCCGTTACAGTCACGCGGGGTGTTCTCGCGGTCTACGAAATAGTCGTCGATAGCCAGGGCAAGCGGGCGCACGCCGTTGGCGATGAGCTGTATGGCCAGGCGCTTGGTCAGGGTCGTCTTGCCGGAGGATGAGGGGCCGGCGATGAGCACCAACTGTGTCCGCTCGCGGCGCGAGGTAATCTCGCGGGCGATCTCGGCAATGCGCTGGGCGTGCAGGGCCTCGGCAACCAGGATGACCTCACGCATGCGTCCCGCTTCGATCGCCTCATTCAGCCCGCCCACATCGCCCACGCCCAGCAGGTCAAGCCATTCCTGGTGCTCGCGAAAAACGCGGCCCAGCCGCGGGTAGGCGTGCAGCATGGGCAGGGCGGTAGGGGTCTCCGAGCGGGGGAAAAGCAGAATCAGCCCAGGGGGGCACTGGCTCAGGGCGAACTTTTGCAGGTAGCCGGTCGAAGGCACCATATGGCCGTAGAAATAGTCGTACACCCCCAAGAGCTCGTAGAGGGTCAGATGCTCCTTGCGACGATAGCGCAGCAGGCGGACCTTGTCCGCATAGCCCTGGCGCTGAAAGATCTCACACGCCTTTTCGACACTCAGGCAGTGGCGCACGATGGGCTCGTCGGCGGCGGCGATTTCGCGCATGCGCTCTTCCAGGAGGCGCACATCGTGGGCGCTGAGCGGCGGGTGGTTGCGCACCTCGCAGTAGAGGCCGCTGAGAGTCAACGAATGGTCGATCACGACCTCAGCGGCAGGAAAGAGTTCGTGAGCGGCGACCACTAGTAGGAACGATAGCGCCCGCTGGTAGATACGCAGGCCATCGGAGGCCGTGATGGTCACTGCGGAGAGATCGCTATCGCGCTCGAGGGGGGTCGTCAGCTCGCGCAGCTTGCCGTTGACCAGGGCGGCAACAACAGGGATTTGCTCATCCGGGTGCGCCGCCTTGACAAACTCGGCCAGCGGGGCACCCACCGGCCCCTCAAAGATGCGCCCGTCGGGGAAGCGGGCCTGCACTGTGGTCCTCGGCTGGGCCGGGCGCACAAGGGCTTGTGACCGTATCTCTGACATGGGAACCGCGTCCTTATCTGTTAGGCCGTCTCGACCCATCGCCTGCAGAGTACAAACAGGGTCCGGCGGCAGCCGGCTCGACAGGGCGATGGGAGTTTATTATACGCCAACCTGCCCCAGTGGCAAGTGATATGGGTCCGCTTTCTGGAGCCCCAGGCATAGTGCTGCGCCGCAGAGTTCTGATGAGCAACATGGCGCCGCATGGGGCGAGTCGCACCCATCAGAATCTCTGCGATGCACTAATAGGGTGTCATGGCCGACAATCGTTCCGACCCGCAACTCATTGCTGCTTGCCTGGAAGGCGACGCACAGGCCTGGGCCGAGCTGGTCGAGCGCTATCAGCGGCTCGTCTACTCGGTGGCCATGCACCATGGGCTCGAGCGGGCAGAAGCGGACGACGTCTTTCAGACCGTCTTTATCATCGTGCTGAACAAGCTGGACACCTGCCGAGACCAGGAGCGCCTGGCGTCCTGGCTGACGACGATCACCCGGCGCGAGGCCTGGCGGGTCGCGCGCCAACGCCGGCTGGGCCCGAGCGTCACCGACGACGGCCTGGCGGAGTCACTTCCCAGTACGCAACCGCCCCCCGAAGCGCTCATCGAGCAGGTCGAAGAGCAGGCCCTGATCCGCCAGGCCCTTGACCGGCTCGGCGGGCGCTGCCGGCGCCTGCTGTGGCACCTCTTCTACCCAGACGAACCCCTCTCCTACGCCGAGATCGCCGAACGCCTGAACATGCCCCAGGGCAGCATCGGGCCCACGCGCGCCCGCTGCCTGGCGCACCTACGCGAGATCCTGCGCGGCATGGGCTACAAGGGATAGGTGGAGCTTTTTGGGTAACAGAATGCTAACCGAGGCCACGGTATCTCGGGGCATCCAATCCGCCTCTAATGAGTGTAGGGAGGATGCATTAAGCACGCGTAAAGATGGTGGGTTGATGTCTGAGGAACACGCGGTGACGTTCGAGATACTGGTCGATTATGTCGATGAACGCCTGAGCCCGGCGGAAGCGGAGCGCGTCGCGGCGCACTTGCGCACGGGCTGCCCCTCGTGCACGGAGGATGTGGCCTGGCTGCGGCGCACGTTGGGGCTGATGGCCGCAGACCAGTTGATATCCGCGCCACCCGAGCTGGTGCGGAGCGTACAGGAACTCTACAAGCCGCGGCGACCCACGCCTATAGGGGCTATGGCCGTGGCGCTCGCCGCTGTGCGGAGGCTGCGCAAACTCGCTCGCCTGAGGCGCGGCCGCCTGCGCTATGCGCTGATAGCCCTGGTTTGTGCGCTGCTGCTGGCCGGTAGCTGGTGGGCCTGGGGGAATATGACTGTGGCGCAGGCGGCCACGCTGTCCGGGTTCAGTGGGCCGGTAGAAGTGCGCTTGCCCGGGGGAGGCGAATGGCAGGCGCCCACTGAGGGCATGCGGCTCCCGGCGGGGAGCGCCGTACGCAGCGGCGAGGGCGGCGCGGCGGTCATCCTCTACCCGGATGGCAGCCACACCGCGCTGACCGCCACTGCTCAGGTCGAGATCGTGCAGGTCAACGGGCAGCGCAACGGCGGGGCCTCGGCGGTGCACCTCAGCCTCATCGCCGGGCACAGCGAGCACGAACTGGCCCGAGAGAAGAGTTCGCTGCGGGTGGAGGCCCGCGGGACCACAGCCAGCAGTCGCGAGGGCAGCTTTGAGGTCTCGGTGCAGAACGAGACGGTCGAACTGCAGGCCCGGCACGGAGCCGTGGAGGTGGAGGTCGCAGGCAGCACGACGCACATCCAGGCCGGCAAGCGGGGGCGGGTGGAGAAGGGCAAGGTACACATCGACACGCCCGAGACGGATGCGGACCCACCGGCGGCCAGCCGGCAGCCCGCCGGGCGAGGCAGCGATTCGCGGGGCAACGGCCGGGCCAATCCCGAGAGTAAACAGGGCGGGAACGGCCCCAAGGACAAACCCCAGAGCAAAGAGGTCGGCAGCGGCGTGAAGGACAACCCCAAGGGCGAGCAGCGCGGCAACGGTCCCAAGGACGACCCCAAGGATGAGAAACGCGGGAACGGTCCGAAGGACAAGTCCCAAGGCGAGCAGCGCGGCAACGGCCCCAAGGGAAAATCCCAGGACGAGCAGCGTGAGAACGCTCCGAAGGACGACCCCGAGGACGAGAAACGCGGGAACGGTCCGAAGGACAAGTCCCAAGGCGAGCAACGCGGCAACGGTCCCAAGGACGACCCCAAGGACGAGCAGCGTGAGAACGGCCCGAAGGACAAATCCCAGGACGAGCAACGCGATAACGGTCCCAAGGACAAATCCCAGGACGAGCAACGCGATAACGGCGCGAAGGACAAATCCCAGGACGAGCAACGCGATAACGGCCCGAAGGACAAATCCCAGGACGAGCAACGCGGCAACGGCCCGAAGGACAAGTCCCAAGGCGAGCAACGCGGCAACGGTCCCAAGGACGACCCCAAGGACGAGCAACGCGGCAACGGCCCAAAGGGAGACGGGTCCGGGCCGGCTCAGGGCAAGGGGCAGGGTCAGTCCAAGGGCAAAGGGCGAGGCTCGGGTCGTTAGCGGGGCCAAAGACCCAAAGGCCTGACGGGTTTGGGAAACCCGTCAGGCCTTTTTGATTTCCCTCACTCCTCGCGCTGGTAGACGGTGTGCCCAGCGACAACCGTCGCGACGACTTGCAGGTCGCGGTTCAGGATGGCGAGGTCGGCCTGCCTGCCCACAGCCAGCTCGCCGATACGGTCGTCGACGCCAAGGATGCGCGCCGGGGTGAGCGAGGCCATCTGCCAGGCCTCCTCCAGCGACAGGTCGATGAACTGCACGGCCCGGCGCAAGAGTTCGCTCATGGTGGCAATGCTGCCGGCCAGCCCTCCCTCATCGGTGAGGGCCATGCCGTCGCGGACGGTGACCCCCATGCCGTCCTCGCTACCCAGGGCGTAGCGCCCCTCGGGCAGGCCGGCGGCACGCATGGCGTCGGTGACGAGCGCCGTGCGCCCTATGCCCTTGGCCCTGACGGCCAGGCGCATAGCGGCCGGAGGCACGTGCCACCCATCGGCGATCAGCTCGATGGAGAGGCCGTCGTGGACCAGCGCCGCCTCAGCCAGGCCCACGCGGCGCAGCGCCCCAACCTTTTCCATGGTCGACATGGCATTGAAGAGGTGGGTCACGTGGGTGGCCCCAGCCAGCACGGCCCGGCTCACCAGCTCCTCGCCGGCTGTCGAATGCCCCAGGGATACCAGAATGCCTTCCCCGCGCAATTGACGAATCAGATCCAGCGCACCGGGCAGCTCGGGCGCCAGGGTAACGCGCCGGATAGTGCCCAGGTGCTCAAAGAGCCAGGGCTCATGGTCCATCTCGGGCGCACGAACGTGGCGGGCCAGGTGCGCGCCGCGCTTCTCCCGGCTGAGGAAAGGCCCTTCGACATGGGCGCCGAGGATGCGTGCCCCGCCGTCGGCCGTGTCCATGGCCTCGGCCATCGCCGCCAGGGCGTGGTGGACCTCCTCGGCCGGCGCCGCGACGGTGCTCGGCAGAAGCGCCGTGGTGCCGTGTTGGGCGTGGAAGGCGCACAGGCCGGCCAGCGCCTCGGGCGTGGCATCCATGGCGTCGTGTCCGCCGCCGCCGTGCACGTGCAGGTCCACGAAACCGGGTCCCACGATATGCTCGCGGGCGTCGATTACGGCATCGCCAGGCGCGGGCGAGGGAGCCTCGCCGGGGATCAGGTCGTAGATGGTGCCGTTGCGCGCCAAGAGGGTGACGTTTTCGTAGCGACAACGTGGGGTGATCAGGGTGCCCGCATGCACCCAGAGCGATTGTTGCATATCGTCCAGCCTCCGCTGTGCACCTGTTTGCGCCAAGTTGCGCTCGCAATGACAAGAGTGCTGTGCTTCGCCTAGGGTCCGGGGGCCCTGGGGTATCGGCAGTGACCGGTCAGACATCTACTCCGGCCTCGGCTCGGCGGGCGCAGGTGTTGGGGCCAGGCCCAGGGATGCGAGAACCTCGCCGTCGCCGGCAAGCATGCCCTGCCGCAGCAGGTAACCGGAGGGGAGGCCGGCCCGCCATGCCTCTAACGGCAGCGGCAGGGTCTGGCAGCCTCGGGCGCCGCTCTGTAGGCGCCAGTTGTCCCAGGGCAGGCGGTAGCAGATGAGAACGGCCTGGGTATCGACTGGCAGGGGCGCCAGCGCCGTCCGCGCCGAGGTGCCCAGGCGCAACTCGCGGGCCGCAGGATCGAGACGCAGCCCAAAAGGCGCCACCTGCAGCTCGTCGTTTTGTACGTACCACAGTTGCGCCCAGGGGAGCGGCAGGTTGATGCCGGCGGCCAGCCCCTGCAGCACGTACACCGCCTCGGTGCCGCCGGCGAACCCGCGGCCCTCCAGCCAGCGCGCCCACTGCTGGTCCAGGTCCGGGCCGCCCACATCGGCCTCCTCGAGCCGGTTCGTGCTCCACCACTCCTCAATCAGCCCACAGACCCCATCGTACCGCGCGCTGCCGTCGACGACGAGGCGCATCATCTCGCTACGCATCTGTTGCAGCGTATCCGTCGAGGCCAGCAGGCGGTCCACATCCTCCAGGTTGAGCTGGCGCTCCGCCGCAGCCTGATCGAGGGGCAGGGCCTGAGCCAGGGGCCGGCCCGGCAGGGGGCACGCCGCGCCCTGCCCGCTCCAAAGGAGCACTATCAGTGCCTCCAGGGGATAGTCGCGCGCCAGCCAGTCGGCGCCGGCCGCGGCCAGAAGCACGTCGGTATCGATGACAAAGCGCACTCGCTCCAGCGCCTGGGCGACGACTCGCTCGCTGCTCTCGGCATCGCAGAGGGTCATCAGCGAACCATAGCTCAGCGCCGCCGCCACCGCCGCCCGCTCATAGTCGCCCGGCACCCCCTGTTCGAGCATGCGCGCCAGCAAATAGAGCTGGACGTTGTAGGTGGGAACCTGGTGCTGGAAGGCGCGAGGGTCGGGGAGCCCGAGCATGTTGATCAGGTAGAGGCCAAGGCGCACCTCAGAATCCCGCTGGGCACGCTCAAAAATGCGCTGCAGGCTGCGCTTGCCCTCGTCGGAGAGCAGATCAAAGGCCTGCAGTTCCTGGATGTCGTCGGAAAAGTACCAGTTGCCGGCAGGAACGGGCTGGATGGAAGCCAGGTATTCGACAGCCGCACCGTCTACCCCCTCCATGGTGCGAATATGGCTCAGCAGCCAGAGTGCGTCGCCCGGGCCCTGCAGGATGGCATCCAGCAACCGGGCCTCGTCGCCGGCAAAGTGGGCATCGCGCAAAAAGAGCCCGGTGTTGTGAAGCCAGACGGCGGCGACCTCGTCGTGTTCGTAGAGGGCGTTCAGGCGCTGCAGATAGCGGTCACGCTCCTCCGGGGGCAGCAGGCCGCCGGCAATCTCGGGCGCGTAATCGAAGGCAGAGGCTTGCAGGGCAGATTCCGCGCCGCCCTGGGGCGCGGGGAGCAGGGTCGGGGCCGATGTGATACCGGTTGTGGGCGCAGCCGTGGTGACGGGTGGCGAAACAGGCGGCAACTCTGCAGCGGGGGTGGGCAAGAGCCCCCCACTGCAGGCGACCAGTAGAAGCGGCAGACACAGCCCGAGTGCTCTCTTCGCCCGCACGATGCGCCGTCCTTTGTCGAGTTCTAGCGTATGGCGTGGGGCGAGGACAGCAATGCACATCCCGCCACGTCTACGCGTCCGTTGCAGCCTTGATGATACCAAAAGGGCGGGGGTCAGGGCTATTGGGTTTCAAGCAACCTTGGCAAGTAGGTGGATTATAGCAGAGAACGAGGGGTGCAGCAACAAGAACGTCGAAAGCCCGCCACGGTGGCGGGCTTTCTGGGGGGCATGCCGTCGGTTCATATCGGACGGTATGCACATTATAGCACATTTGTTCGAGGTTGTCAAGCTCTCAACACGCCCTGGCTATACAGCAGGTACAGACCGCCGGCGTAGATGAGTATGATGAGCAACCCGTCCCACTCCAGGCCCAGGATGCGCAGCTCGAGGCGAGTCAGGGTGCCCAGCAGGGCCAGGCTGATGAGGAGGATATCCAGCGCGCCGACGAGGGCGAAACCGGGGGAGATGGTCGCGAAAAAGGGCTGGGGGCCGTGGAAGAGGCTCACAATGGCCAGCGAAAAGATGTTGAACACGCAGTTGCCAAAGAGGTTGCCCACGGCCAGGTCGTAGGCGCCGATGCGCACCGCCGTGGCTGCTGCGGCCAGTTCGGGCATGGTGGTGATCAGCGGGAAGAGGGCCAGACCGACAAAGCCTACGCTCAAGCCCGTCATCTCGGCCAGCGCGTCGGCGCTGCTCACGAGCACCGGCGCGGCAACAACCAGGAGCACCACCGCCCCGACAAAGCCGGCGATAGCCCAGGGCAACGGAATCGATGGCTCGGCCGCTTCCGCCCGGGCCACCGGCCGGCTCACGCGGGCGTCGAGCTGAATCAGGCGCGTGCCCACGATGTAGACGGCCAGCAGGATGGGTCCTTCTAGGTCGATCCCGAACAGTTGGATTGCCAGCGGCGTGAGGATGAAAAGGATGGCGGCAGCGACCAGAACGACGGCCAGCGTGGCGGTGACGCTCTGAGTGATGGCCACCCGGTGCAGGAGGCGTGTGCGCCGGGTGATGAGGTCAAACACGCCCAGATAGAGCATGTTCACGGAGATGCTGCCCAGCATGTTGCCGGCGGCCAGGTTGGGCAGCCCCAGGCGTACCGCATCCAGGCCGTTGACGAGTTCGGGCAGCGAGGTGCCCGCCGCCAGCAGAACGGTGCCGAAGAAGAGTTCGCCCAGCCGGGTGCGCACGGCGATGACATCGCCGAGGCGCGCGGCGGCAATGCCGGCGATCACCACGGCGATGGCGCTGAGGATGAGCCTGACCAGGATCATGGCGCCCACACCGGGGGCCGGATAGCACCGCACTGCCACGAAAGCGAAATGAAGACACGACCCTCAGCCATCTCCACCGGCCTCTACCTGGGCGCCCGCCGACACGACCGCCCCCCAACCCTTCTGCACCGGCAGGGCGAGCATTATCATCCGGGGCCGTTCGCTCCAGGGGCCGGCGACGGCGGTCACGGCATCGGCCGCGCGCTCCGCCAGCTCGGCGGATTCGACGGGGGCCAGCAGAAGCACATAGCAGTAGCGCCCGCCGGCGAACAGGCTGGCGAAGGAGAGAAAGCCGGCCGGCCCCCGCGCGGGGGCCGGCTCTAGCTCCGCGCAGGCCGTGCTCTCCAGCACGTGGATGCCGCGCAGGCCCAGGTCCGTCCAGGCCTGCACCACCTGGTCCGCAAGTCGGGGGTCATCGAGGGTCAGCCATAGCATGAGCATGCGCATCCCTCCTGCCGCGCTTTCTGCCGGAATCCATGCACGGCAAAAAGCATGCCATAGATCAAGTGCGCTCTGCCTGCCCCCAAGCATCAACTTGCCGCCGTGCCTGGCCCATAGTTTGCTCTTGATGTATTGGTAGGGCGGGTGCGGCGTCGCACAGGAAGGCTCGCCTCCATCAGCATTGCGAGGTGCACGACCAGATGCCCAAAATCGTTCTGATTGGCGCCGGCAGCGTAGTGTTCGCCAAGACGCTCATCGCCGATATCCTGACCTTTCCGGCTCTACAGGGGTCCACCATCAGTCTGGTGGACATCAACCCCGAGCGGCTCGAGTTGATCAGCGCCTATACGCGCCGGCTGATCGAGCAGCAGCGACTGCCGGCGCAGCTAGAAGTCACAACGGAGCGGCGGCAGGCCCTGCAGGGAGCTGATTTTGTCATCACGGTGATTCAGATCGGCGGGAGCCGGGCGTACGAGATGGACTTGCAGATCCCGGCTCGCTACGGCGTCCATCAGGCAGTGGGGGATACCATCGGCCCCGGCGGCGTGTTCCGCGGGCTGCGCTCCATCCCCGTCCTGCTGGAGATTGCCCACGATATGGAAGAGGTCTGCCCCAAGGCCTGGCTGCTGAACTATACCAACCCGATGGCCATCAACGTCTGGGCGCTGTACCATGCCAGCAAGGTCCGGGTGGTGGGCCTGTGTCACTCGGTGCAGGCAACGGCTGCCTACCTGGCACGCATCACCGGCGTGCGTTACGACAAGGTGCGCTACTGGGCGGCGGGGGTGAATCACCTGGCCTGGTTCCTCAAGCTGCAGTACAACGGGCGTGACCTCTACCCGGTACTGCGCCAGCGGATGCACGACCCCGAGGTGGAGGAGGCAGACAAGCCGCGCTTTGCCATGCTGCGGCAGACGGGCTATTTTGTTTCCGAGTCCAGCTATCATCTCTCCGAGTATGTGCCCTACTTCCGGCGCTCTGCCGAGCTGATTGCCGAATACCTGCCGCAACCGCGGGACTATTTGGCGATGTACGAGAACGGCCTCAGCGAACAGCGCCAGGCCATCGAAGCTCAACTGGCGGGCTGCGAGCCATTGCCGATACGGCGCAGCCGCGAGTACGCCTCGTACATCATCGATTCGCTGGCGGCCAACGTGCCTCGCCGCTTTAACCTCAACCTGCGCAACGATGGCCTGATTACCAACCTGCCGGAGGGGTGTTGTGTGGAGGTGCCCTGCCTGGTCGACGGCACAGGCGTGCACCCCTGCCACGTGGGGCATCTGCCGGAGCAGTGCGCCGCGCTGGACCGCTGGAGCATCAACGTGCAGATGCTGGCCGTAGAGGCCGCCCTGACGCACAGCCGCAAGGCCGTGCGCCAGGCCATCGCCGTCGACCCGCTGACGGCCTCGCTGCTGACACCACGCGACGTGCGCCGGATGACTGAGGAGATGCTACAAGCCGAGGCGGAATGGCTGCCCGAGTTCGCAGCCAAACGCGCCAGGCAGGCGGCTTGATCCGTGAGCACATCAAGGCGCATCCACTGGCACATGCTGGAGAGGACGCAGGTGCTGGCGGAGCTGGAATCCGGCTATGACGGGCTCTCGGCGACGGAGGCCAGGCGGCGCCTGGCAGCCTATGGCCGCAACGAGCTAACGGTCAAAGAGCGTCCGGGCCCACTGCAGATCCTACTGCAGCAGATAAAGAGCCCGCTCATCTATATCCTGGCCGGCTCTGCGGTCGTCAGTGCCTTTCTCGGCGAAGTCATCGCCACCATCATCATCGCGGTCGTCGTGGCCGTAAACACCATCATCGGCTTTATCCAGGAGTACAAGGCAGAGGAGACCCTGCACGCTCTGGCGAGCATGACCGCCCCCACCGCACGCGTGGTGCGCGACGGTGAGGAGCGGGAGATCAACGCCGCCGAGGTGGTGCCGGGGGATATCGTGCTCCTGCGCGCCGGGGGCAAGGTGCCGGCGGACCTGCGGCTGCTGCGGGGCGTCGAACTGGAGATTGACGAGTCAACGCTCACCGGCGAATCGCTGCCGGTGACGAAACGGGTTGAGGCCGTGCCGGACCCCAACGCCCCGCCGGGCGACCGGGTCGATATGGCCTTCCTGGGCACTACAGTGGCTCGCGGGCGCGGTGCGGGCGTAACCGTCGCCACAGGCGATCGCACCGTCTTTGGGCGCATCTCGGCCGAGGTGCAACGGGTAGGCGAGGTCAGCTCGCCCCTGCAGGTACGGCTGCAACGCTTTGCGCAGGTCATCGCCCTGATTGTGCTGGGGGCGACAGCGCTCATCGTCGCCTTGGGGGTACTCACCGGGCGCGACCTGGGCTCGGTCCTGCTCATCGCCGTCTCGACCGCTGTGGCCACCGTCCCGGAGGGCCTGCCCGCCACCGTTACCGTAGCCCTGGCCAGCGGCGTCTACCGCATGGCAGCGCGCGAGGCGCTCATCCGCAAGCTGCCGGCCGTCGAGGCACTGGGCAGCACGACGGTCATCTGTTCGGACAAGACGGGCACCCTGACCAAGAACGAGATGACGACCCGGCGCATCCATGTAGGTGGGAACGTCTTTGAAGTCACCGGGCTGGGCTACGCGCCCGAGGGGGAGATCCGTCTCGCCGGCAAGCCGGTGAATCTCGCCGAGCAGCCGGGGTTGGAGTTGGCGCTGCGCATCGGCATGCTGTGCAACGGTTCGTCGGTCTATG
Organism: Anaerolineae bacterium; assembly: GCA_034428955.1. Taxonomy (GTDB): domain Bacteria; phylum Chloroflexota; class Anaerolineae; order SpSt-313; family SpSt-313; genus DAOUGZ01. The sequence goes on from DAOUGZ010000144.1 coordinate 16,674, forward strand.
AAGAGAACGGGCGCTACCGGATCGACGGGGACCCGACCGAAGCGGCATTGATCGTGGCGGCGATGAAGGGGGGACTGCGCTACGAGGCCGAGCAGGAGGAATACCCCGTCATCGACGAGATTCCCTTCGAGTCGGACCGGCAATACATGGCCACGCTCAACGCCTATGGGGATGAGCGGTTTGTGTTCGTCAAGGGTGCGCCCGAGCGCATCCTGGCCATGAGCACATCGGCCTATGTACCGGCTGCCGTGCCCGCCATGGAGCTGGCCGGGGCCGCGGGCCCAGCGCCGGCACCCTACGAGACGCTGTATCCGCAGGAGGCCGGGCCGCTGAACCGGCAGGCCGTGCGCCAAGCCGGCACGCGGCTGGCGGAAGGCGGGCTGCGGGTCCTGGCGATGGCCTACAAGGTGGCGCCCATGGGGCTCAACAGCCTGGATGGCTACGATATGGAGGCGGGGCTGGTCTTTGTGGGCCTGCAGGGCCTGTTGGACCCGCCACGGCCGGAGGCGATCGAGTCCGTGGCCCAGGCGCAGCGCGCGGGGATACGCATCAAGATGATCACCGGCGACCACCGGGTGACCGCAGAGGCCATTGCCCGGCGCCTGGGCATCGCCCGTGGCCGCGATAGCGCCCCCCTCGACGGGCGCGAGCTGGAGGCGCTATCCGATCTGCAGCTCTTTGAGCGGGTACAGCGCGTCTCCGTCTTTGCCCGGGCGGCGCCGGAACAAAAGCTGCGCGTGGTGCGCGAGCTGCGCCGCCATGGCGAGGTAGTCGCCGTGACCGGCGACGGGGTCAACGATGCGCCGGCCCTGAAGCAGGCCGATATCGGTGTGGCCATGGGCCTGGTGGGCACCGACGTAGCCAAGGAAGCCTCCGACATGGTCATCACCGACGACAACTTTTCCACCATCTATGCGGCCATCGAGGAGGGGCGGGCCGTCTTTGACAATATCGAAAAGGTCATTGCCTTCCTCATCCCCACCGGCCTGGGGCTGGTGCTGACCGTGGCCGCTGCCATCGCCTTGGGGCTGCCGCTGCCCTTCTTGCCGGCCCAGGCTATCTGGATCAATCTGGTCACCAACAGCTTGCAGGATGTGGCATTGGCCTTTGAACCGGCCGCGCCGGATATCGGCAAGCGCCCGCCACGCGACCCGCAGGTTGGGCTGCTTTCGCCCTTGATGATCCAACGCGCGGTGCTGGTGGGAGCGGTCCTGGCTGCAGGCACAATCGGCACCTTTGGCTGGCAACTGAGCCGCGGCGCCGGCGTGACCCAGGCACGCACGGTAGCCATGACTACGATGGTCCTCTTTCAGAACCTGCACATCTTTAACAGCCGGTCGTTCCTGCGCTCTGCGTTTGCCCTCAACCCGCTGAGCAACCCGTTCCTGTTAGCCAGCATCGTCGGGGCGCTCGGCCTGCACGTTCTGGCCGTCTACCTGGCACCCTTCCAGTTCTTTCTGAACACCGTGCCGCTGGCCGGCGAGACCTGGCTGATCATCCTGGGCGTGGCGTCGACGGTGCTCATTGCTGTGGAGATCGACAAGGCCATCCGGCGGGCGCGGCGATGGGGTGCCGGTTAACGGGGGGCCGGACCCCGCGCTGCCGGCCGGGAAAATCCGTGTGTCAGGTCTGGTGCTCAGCTCTTGGGTGCTTCAGCCAGGCTGTGCAGGGTTACCTGGTCGAGGGCGGCGAGGAGGGCCTCTTGCGCCTGGGCCAGGGCGGTCTGCAGCGAGCAGGTGGCGCTGCGCTCGCAGCCCTGGCGGGGGTCCAGGCAGCGGTTGAGCGCCACCGGCCCCTCGATGGCCTCGATGACCTGCCGCAGGGTGATCTCTTGCGGCAAGCGGGCCAGGCTAAAGCCGCCCCGCGCCCCACGGTGAGAGCGGACCAAGCCGGCCTTGGACAGGCCCTGGAAGATCTTGGCCAGGTAGCTCTCGGGCACACCCTCGGCCTGGGCGATCTCGCTGATCAGGACCACCCGGTCGCGGGGCTGGCGCGCCAGATACAGGATGCCCAACGTGCCGTAGCCGGCCCCTCTGGTCAATTTCACCGAGTACCTCCCCCCTGCCGTCCCCGGCTCTTGCAGTTTGCGGCGCCATAATTGTGCATTCTATCACGATTACCCTGGGAGGACAAGAACGCGACGCCGCGCGAGTATACCCCCTTACTCTGGGCGAGCGCACTCGGCGGGGTCGCCGCGCAGCTTGTCCAGCGCGTGGGGCAGGGCGGGCAGCACGGTCTGCAGGTTCTCGCGCGCGGCCTTGGGGCTGCCGGGGAGGTTGATGATGAGGGTGCAGCCGCGCATGCCGGCCACAGCCCGCGAGAGCATGGCGTGGGGCGTGACGGCCAGGCTGGCGGCGCGCATGGCCTCGGCAAAGCCGGGCGCCTCGCGCTCGATCACGGCGCGAGTGGCCTCGGGGGTGACGTCGCGCGGGGTCATGCCGGTGCCGCCGGTAGTCAGCACCAGGTCCAAGCCCTTCGCAGCCCAGCGGCGCAGCACAGCGGCGATCTCGTCGCGCTCGTCGGGCACAATCTCGCGCGCCACCACCACGGCACCGCTGAGGCCGGCCACGGCCTCGGCCACCGCCGGCCCACTGAGGTCCTCGCGTTCGCCACGCGACGAACGGTCGCTGACGGTCAGGATGCCGACTCGGTACATGAGTGTGTCTCCTCCATCCAAGCTATTAGAAAGCGGCCCGAGCCCGCATGCCAGGGCGTGTGTGCATGCCAGCAGAGGCGGCACGGGAGCGGCTTCCGCCGGCATGCACACACAGCCTAGCACAAGAGACGCTGTCAGGCAAGCGAGTCCAGTCCACTTGACAGGCGGCAGCAGAGCCGCCATAATGGTATCATAGTGGTATCACAATGGAACCATCGCGGAGAGTAGACGCATGCCCACCATCACCGTAAAGAATATCCCCCCTGACCTGTACGAGCGCTTGCGCAGGTCCGCCGCGGCGAACCGCCGCAGCATCAATAGCGAGATCATCGTCTGTATCGAACAGGCGGTGCGCAGCAGCAAGGTCGATGTGGAAGAGGTCTTGGCTGAGGCGCGGAGATTGCGCGAAAAGACGGCCGGCTATGAGATCACAGACGAAGAACTCACGCGAGCCAAATCAGCCGGCCGCCCATGATCGTTGTAGACACGAATCTCATCTGCTACCTGTACCTCCACGGCGAGCGCTCGGCACAGGCGGAGCAGGCTCTGCGCAAAGACCCGCAGTGGGTAGCTCCACTCCTCTGGCGAAGCGAATTGCGCAACGTATTGGCCCTTTACCTGCGACGGGGGATCCTTTCGCTGGATGATGCCTGCGGCCTCATGGAGAGAGCCACCGCCTTGATGCGCGGGCGGGAGTATCAAGTCTCCTCGCAGCAGGTTCTGAGGCTGGCTGCCACCAGCCGCTGCTCCGCATACGATTGCGAATTCGTCGCTCTGGCGCAGGACCTTGGCTTGCCATTGGTCACTGTGGACAAGCAGATCCTGCGCGAATTCCCCGCATGCGCCATAGCTCTTGACGCTTTCATCTGATCTCGCCCTGCTATCCGCGCTGCCCCCCTATACAGTCCCTTCCCCGCTTGTCGCACTTTGCCCTTTCGCCTATACTCCTCGCCACATGGTGATGGAAAGGAACGGCGACATGCACGAAGAAGTCCTCTTTATGGAGGTCGAGCAGGCCCGCGAGGAGATTCTGGCCCACATCCGGACCCTGGAGTCGGAAAACGTTCCCCTCTTGGAGGCCCTCGGCCGCACGCTGGCCGAAGACGTCCGGTCCGGCGAGGATATCCCCCCATTCGACAACTCGGCCATGGACGGCTATGCCGTCCGCGCCGCCGACGTCTCCGCGGCATCGCCCGAGTCGCCGGTCACGCTCCTGGTGACAGCCACGCTGGCCGCGGGCGAGGTGGCGGGCGAGCCTCTGCAGGCCGGCCAAGCCATCCGCATTATGACCGGCGCCCCCCTGCCGGCAGGGGCCGATTCTGTGGTCCCCTTTGAACAGACCGACGAAGGGCTGAGCGGCCCGCCGCAGACCGGCAACCCGGTGCGCATCATGCGCGCCGTGCGCCATGGCGCCAACGTGCGCCGCGCGGGCGAGGATGTGCATCAGGGCGAGGTCGTCCTGCAGCGGGGCGCGCTGCTGCGGCCGGCGGAGATCGGCCTGTTGGCCTCGCTGGGCCGGGCGCAGGTCCGCGTGACCCGCCGCCCGCGCGTGGCGGTGCTGGCGACCGGCGACGAACTGGTCGAGATCGATCAGGCCCTGACCCCCGGCAAGATTCGCAACTCGAACAGCTACTCCAATTATGCCCAGGTCCTCAAGTACGGCGGCATCCCCATCAAGCTACCTATCGCGCGCGACACGATGGGCGACGTCACGGACCGCATCGAGGAGGGGATCGAGCGCGGCGCCGACCTGTTCCTGACCTCGGGCGGCGTCTCGATGGGCGATTACGACTTGGTCAAACGCGTCCTGCACGACCTAGGGCAGATCGACTTTTGGCAGGTGCGCATGCAGCCGGGCAAGCCGATGGCCTTTGGCCGGCTGCGGGGCGTGCCGCTCATCGGCCTGCCGGGCAACCCCGTCTCGGCGATGGTCGTCTTTGAGCAGTTCGCGCGCCCGGCCATGCTCAAGATGCTGGGCCGGCGCCACCTGCGCAAGCCCGAGGTAGAGGCCACCCTGTTGGATGAGGCCAAGCCTTATGTCGACCGGGTGCGCTTCTTGCGAGCCATTGTCAGCCAGGATGTCGAAGGGCGCTGGGTCGCCCACCTCACCGGCCCGCAGGGCTCGGGCATCCTCTCGTCGATGGTGCGCGCCAACGGCCTGGCCGTCATCCCCAAGCATGAAGGGCGCATCCCAGCCGGCACACGGGTGTGGGTGCAGATGCTGGATTGGCCGGAAGTCGAGTGAGGCGGTGGGCGCTCAGTACTGCTCCGGCACGCCGGGCTCCTCGGCGACCCACGTGCCGCTCCGGCCGCCGGATTTGCGGAGCAGGCGCACGGACTCGATGTGCATGGAGCGGTCTACGGCTTTGCACATGTCATAGATGGTCAGCGCGGCGACGGAGACGGCGGTGAGCGCCTCCATCTCGGCCCCGGTGCGGGCGGTGACGTGCACGGTCGCGGTCACTTCGACGGCATTGGAGCCCTCGTCAGGGCGGCAGTCGACGGCCACCGAGTCCAGCGGCAGGGGGTGGCAGAGGGGGATGAGGTCGGAGGTGCGTTTGGCGGCCATGATTCCGGCCAGGCGGGCGGTAGACAGGACGTCGCCCTTGGGCAAGCCGCCCTGCTGGATCAGGAGCAGCGTCTCCGGCTTCATCACCACCCAGCCGCGGGCCACGGCCTCGCGGCGGGTCTCGGGCTTGTCGCCGACGTCCACCATGCGCGCACGCCCGCACTCGTCAATGTGCGATAGAGTCATATGCCTCCCTTCGGGGTCAGTTTGCTGACAGGTTGCCGGCGAGAGCGTACACCAATCAATGCCTGGGTCACAGCCGGGCTAGCGCATAGCGAAAGACCCGGTCACCGGCCTGTGAGGCACGATATTCCGACATTCTGTCAGCATTATAGTCCAAGGCAGGGATGGGCGACAAGCCCATATGCTGTCGGTCGATCGTAGCAGGCATTCACGACACTCACTGGAGGATACGATGGCTGAGGACCTCTATCTCAAAGAGTTTCTGCCGCGGCCGGCGCTCGTAGTGGAGGAGCACCACGTTTCGCAGGCGCGCTTTCCCCTCGTCGAGGCGCACACGCACCTGGGTGTAAGGTTCGGCGTGCTGGAGCCGGCCCTGCCGGTGGAGGAATTGCTGGCCGCGATGGACGAGCTCAGCGTGCACGCCGTGGTCGATGCGGACGGGGGCTGGGGCGAGGACATCCTGGCCCAGCGCCTGGACTATTTCAAGGCGGCCGCGCCGGAGCGTTTTGTCTGCCTGGGCGGGGTAGACTGGAACGCCTGGGCCGACCACCCCCGCGACTTTGGCGAGTGGGCCGCCGGGCGCGTAGAGGCGCAGGTGCGGCGCGGCGCCCAGGGGCTCAAGGTCTGGAAGGGCCTGGGGCTGTGGCTAAAGGACCCGGAGGGCCGGCTGGTAGCGGTCGATGATCCAAGGCTGGACCCCATCTGGGCGCGCGCGGGCGAGTTGGGCGTGCCCATCCTCATCCATGTGGCCGATCCGGTGGCCTTTTTCCAGCCGTTGGACCGCTTTAACGAGCGCTACGAGGAGTTGCAGCACAATCCGGACTGGCACTTTTACGGGCCCGAGTTCCCCTCGTTCGAGACAGTTATGGAGGGGCTGGCCAACGTCGTCACCCGCCATCCGCAGACGGTCTTTGTCAGCGCCCATGTGGGCTGCTACGCCGAGAACCTGGGCTGGGTCTCCGCGCTGATGGACCGCGCGCCCAACTTTTACACCGACATCTCGGCGCGCCTGGCCGAGCTGGGCCGCCAGCCCTATACGGCGCGCTCGTTCTTCCTCAAGCACGCCGACCGCATCCTCTTCGGCACCGACGGCATCCCCTCGCCGGAAGGCTATGCCCCCTACTTTCGTTTTCTGGAAACATGGGACGAGCACTTTTCCTACAACGGCCGCGAGGATCATGCGCCGGGCCAGGGCCGCTGGCGCATCTATGGCATCGGGCTGCCGGATGAGGTGCTGCGGAAGGTCTACGCAGAGAATGCGGCCAGGGTGTTCGGCATAGCGCTGTAGTGGTCTGCCGCATTGATTTCGACGGCCTACATGGCGCCTCTAGTTGTGTGGCGCCACCCATCATGATCTTTGCGGGCCACTACTAGCTCCCTCACCCTGCCCTCTCCTCCCGGTGCTGCGGCGCCGGGAGGAGAGAAACCGCCAACTCTCGCTCTTCTTGTTTGCCAATTCTACTTGGCTATGCTAACATCACGCCTATTGCGCTGTCGAAGCAGCGATTTCGGGAGGCGCGTTTTGAGCAATAGCGAGCGCAGCATCGCGCAGTTGCAGCAGATGGTGCTTGGGCTAGCGGATGAAGAGCGAGACCGGGTAGCCCGCATCTACCACATCACCACGACCGTGGGCTACCTCCGCCCGCCGGAGAGCATGGTGCCCTGGATCGAGCAGCATTTCGGCTCGGTAGAGGCCGTGCGCGAACAGCGAATCGTCAAGGTGACCAACCTGATCACCCTGGAGGGTGCGCTGTACAACGAACTGCGCGCCAGGCGGCCGATGGAGGCACGGGGCGGCGCGGAGGTAGAAGCGGAGCTGGGCAAGGTGGGCGACCCCTTCTGCCACCCGGAAGAGGGAACGCCGGCCGACGTCTTTGGCCGGGTGCGCGGCAAGCAGTGCATCACAGCTTCCAACATTGCCAAGTACGACGGCTTTCACGGCCTGGTGATCCACGATGAGCACAACCCGCTCGTCTTTACCGCCGACGGCATCGCCGACCACGTCGAGACGGCCCTGCAGTGGGCCAAGAAGGCGCACAATGTCGATAACGCCGCGCGCTACTTCTTTTTCATGTGGAACGCCCTCTGGCGTGCGGGGGCCTCGATCATCCACGGCCACGCACAGATGACCCTCAGCCGCGGCATGCACTATGCGCGGGTAGAGGCGCTGCGCCGGGCGGCGTTGCTCTACCGGCTGGCCCACGGCGTGAGCTATTTCGACGACCTGGCCGCTGTCCATCACACCCTCGGCCTGGCCACCACCTACGGCAACACTCAGGTGTTGGCCCACCTGACGCCGGTCAAGGAAAAGGAAGTGCTGCTCATCGGCGAGCGGCTGGATCGCGACATGACCGACGCCCTCTACCGGGTGCTCGATACGTTTGTGAACCGCCTGGGCGTGCAGAGCTTTAACGTCGCCCTCTACCTGCGGCCGATCGATGCCGTGCAGGAGGATTGGAGCGACTTTCGCCCCGTTTTCCGCGTGGTAGACCGCGGCGAGCTGGCCAACCGCACCGCCGACGTGGGCGCGATGGAACTCTACGGCTCGAGCGTCATCTCCAGCGACCCCTTCCGCGTCATCGAAGCTTTGGGGCACGAATAACGCGAAAGGAACACGAAAGACGCGAAAAGAGAGGAGTGAACTCGGCTCAGATACTCCTTTTCGCGCCTTTTTGTGCCCAAGCTTTGGTTCATTGGCCTTTCTCGGGCGGAAAGGAGAGCATACGGGGTGGCTGCGCCGGTTGAGGTTGAAGGAACGGTGATAGGCCGGGCCGAGTTGGCGGGCGGCCGGTTCCTGCTAACACTGGCAGCAGAGGGGGTGGCGCGCCTGGCCGGCCCCGGCCAGTTCGCCATGCTGCGCTGTGGCGACGGGCACGACCCTTACCTGCGCCGGGCGTTGCCCTTCTTGCACGCCTCGGGCGAAACGGTCTCTTTCCTCTTCAGCGCCGACGAGGTGAGCCTGACGTGGCTCAGCCGGCGCCGGCTCGACGACCCGGTGAGCCTGATCGGGCCGCTGGGCCACGGCTTTGGCCTCGCGCCGGGCACGCGTCGCCTGCTCCTGGCGACAGCGGGCGGGCCGGCGGCACCGCTCCTTTCCCTGGCCGGCCTGGCGCTGGACCGTGAGGTGAGCGTGAGCCTGGCCCTGGGGGCGAAGGCGGCGGCCGAGCTGGCGCCGATCATCCCCGAGGCGGTAGAGTTGCTGCCGGCGCCGGATGGGGGCGCAGGGGCGGTGTGGCGGCTGGCGGCCGAGACGCTGCCCTGGGCCGACCAGGTAGCCGTGGCCGGGCCGCAGGCGGAGGTGGTGCGACTGGCGCCCCATCTCGTCGCGCGCCCCGCCGGCTTTGTACAGTGCTACATCGATGCGCCGCGGGCCTGTGGGTTGGGCTGGTGCGGCTCTTGTCTTACCGAGACCCGTCGTGGGCCTCGGCGAACCTGCATTGGTGGACCCGTTTTCGACCTCAGGGAGTTTATAGGATGAACAAGTCGAGTGCATTCGGCGCTCTAGTTCTGTGTGTATTGATCGCCCTGGCCGGCTGCGCACCTCAGCAGCCGCCTGCCACGCCGACCCCCAGCCCCGAGAGCAAAGTGCCCACCCCGGAAGCCGTCGCGGCTGCCGCATCACCCACGCCGGCCCCCTCCCCCACACCCGAGAAGCAGGGGCTCACCGTCGTCATCGACCCCGGCCACGGCGGCGAGGACCTGGGGGCGCGTCACTTTAACCGCGACGGGGAGATGGACCTGCACGAGAGTACCGTCACCCTGGCCATCTCGCTCAAGCTGGGGGAAAAGCTGGAGGCCCTGGGCTATAACGTCGCCTACACGCGTGAGGACGATTCCGACCCCAACATGTACGAGCGCGACCTGGACGGTGACGGGGAGATCACCCTGCGCGATGTCGTCCAGGCGCGCACCGACCTGATCAACGAATCGGGCGCGGACGTCATGCTCTCCATCCATATGAACGCCTGGGAGTGCGACGACGAAGAGCTGTTGCGCGCCACGGGCGGCATCGAGACCTACTATTGCTCCGAGCGCGAGTTCGCCGACCAGAACCTGCTCCTGGCCAACCTGGTGCACGAGAACATTATCGCCGCCATGAAGCAGTTCGGCTATGAACTGCCGGACCGCGGCGTGCGCATCGGACACGAGCCCACCTACCCCGGCGACCCCGGGGGGCACCTCATGGTCTTGGGGCCGGTGGATGACGTCATCGTCCGCGCCAGCCAGATGCCGGGCATCCTCAGCGAGCCGATGTTCATCACCTGCGACGCCGAGGCCGAGCTGATGCAGCGCGAGGACGTGCAGGATGCCCTGGCCCAGGCCTATGCCGACGCCGTCGTCGCCTTCTTTGAAGAGACGGGGATGCAATGAGCGTGCAACTGGCGCCGCAGCACAAGGTCGGGTTCCTGCTGAGCCACCCCCTGCTGCTCGCCAACTGCACCGCCGAGATTCTCAGCCTCTGCGACCGGCAGGTGCTCGGCGCCGTTGTGGCCCCGGAAATCGGCGGCCGCGCGCGCCGGCCCCGGCAGATCGTCGAGCGCCCCGGTGGCTTCCTCCTGGAGGAAGGCCGGGGCGCTTTTTCGCACAGCGGGCTGCGCCGGCTGCTGCGCGCCGCCGGCGACCTGCCGGTGATCGGGCGCGTGATTGGGGCGGACCCCGCCGGCGCGGCACGCGCCGCCCTGCGCCTGGCCGACGAGGGTGTGGTGGCCATCGAGCTGGACCTGCTCCCCGGCGACGCGGAGCTGGCCCTGCAGGCCGTGGAGGCGGTGCGCCGGGCCTCGGGGCTGCCCCTGCTGGCGCGCGTGCCGCTTCTGGAGGCCCTCCCCTACGCGGTAGACGCCGCCGGCGCCGGGGCCGATGCCCTCGTCGTAGCGGCCCCGCCGCGTGGGCTGGCCCCTCTGGGGGAGGGCGGGGCAACGCGGCGCGTGGAGGTGCATGGTCCGCTGCTGCACCCCCTCGCCCTCCTGGCCGTACAAGAGGTCGCCGGGGCGATGGACCTGCCCATCGTCGCCCGCGGCGGCATCCTCAGCGTGGACGATGCGCGGGCTTTTCTCGCTGAGGGCGCCGTAGCCGTCGCGGTGGACAGCCTGGCAATCGTCGACCCGGCGGCCGTGAGCGGCATCGGCCGCGCCCTTGCCGGCAGTGGGGAGGAGTAGCCTCCGTAGGCGGTAGCTTGGGCGTAAGAGACCCCACCCCCTGCCTCCTCTCCCGCGCTGTGTTGGACTTGGTCCACTCCAGCGCGGGAGAGGGGGAGCGTCACGCCCACACATGCCCCTGGCCCTCATGTGAACTGGCGGTTAGGGCTATACTCCGCAGGGGCATGGGGTCCGGCCGTACGCGTACTGATGCCAGGGGCATGGCCCCTCTCCGGCGCTGCCCAAACGTCACGAGAGAAGAGCGCCGGGGAGGGGTTGGGGTCTACGCTCAGGCGAGCGATACCTCGAGTTGGCAACCGACTTTTGCTCTTCCGGCAAGCTGGCCGGTGCCAGGCGGGAACCCTTGGCCATCGCGGCACGTCCATAGTGTGAATATGCAGCGAACAGTGAGGTTGCCACTATGGAAAAGCGGAGAGTTCTCTACCGAGTTCTATTGTTGGGCCTCTTGGCCCTGAGCGTCAGCCTGGCGGGCTGCGCGCCGCCCACCACGCCGGTACCGCCGGCTACACCGGAGCCGCCCGCTACGCCAATGCCGACGGATACGCCCGAGTCGCCGGATGCTCCCTCGTCTGACCCTGGGTTGACCCCGGAGCGGGAGGAGGGCATCGCCGACGCCGCGCGGGCTGCCCTGGCTCAGGAGCTGGGCGTGGATCCCTCGGCCATCAGCGTGAGCGAGGTCACCGCCCAGGAATGGCGCGACTCCTGCCTGGGCCTGGCCGATGCGGGCGAGTTCTGCCTGCAGGTCATCACGCCGGGCTTCCGAGTCCTGCTGACGGTCGATGGGTGCGAGTACGAGGTGCGCACCAACCAGGACGGCTCCGTCGTGCGCATCGCCGGGTAGCCGCGTCCGCAGACCAACGCCGCAGAGAGGAGCGAGGGATGCCGGAGATCATCGACCATATCCTCAAGCGCCGATCGATCCGCGTCTATCAGGAGCGCCCCGTAGAGCAGGGCATCCTCACCCTACTGTTGCAGGCGGCTATGGCTGCGCCCAGCGCCTGCAACAGCCAGCCCTGGGAGTTTGTCGTCGTCACCGAGCCGGACGTCATGGCCCGGCTGCGCGCCGGCCTCTTTGCCGGTAAATACAACGCCCCGGCGGCCATCGCCGTCTGCGGCAACCCCGCCATCGCCCACAATTCGGCCGCCAAGCACTACTGGGTGCAGGATTGCTCCGCGGCCATCGAGAACATGCTCATTGCCGCCGCCGGTCTGAGTATGGGCGCCGTCTGGATTGGCGTCTACCCCCAGCCCAGTGCAATCAAGCACGTGGCTCAAGTCCTGGCCATCCCCGATGGCGTCACCCCTCTGGGCATCGTCTACGTAGGCTACCCGGCGGAGAGCAAGGCCCCGCGCACTCAATATAACGAGCACCGAATCCATTGGCAGCAGTACGCGCCCCGCAAGCGCCGGGCCAAACTCAAGAATGCCAAGTACCTATGAGCAGACGGCTCCTCCTCGCCACTCACAACCCAACCAAGAAACGGCTCTTCGGCCCCGTCTTTGCCGCGCACGGGTTCGAGGTCCTCACCCTGCGCGAGGCGCAGCCGGAGGGCACAAGCCCACCCGAGGCCGGCCGGACGCCCCTGGAGAACGCCCTGGCCAAAGCGCGGCGCCACCACTCGCCCGCCTACCCCTGGACCTTTGGCGATGACGCCGGGCTGGAGGTCGATGCTCTAGGCGGCGAGCCGGGCCTGGAGGCGCGCGGAGTTGCGGCTTTGTGCCCTATGCGCGGGCCTTGGCGTTGGCGGCACCTGTGAGCCTCTCTTCAATAGCCGGCCGGGCTCGCACGCCTTACCTGGAGCGCAGCGGAAGGCCGAGCACTCTCCGCGGTGGCGAGTTCTTCGCCAAAAGGGAGGGCAAGGCGCCCCTTCACGATGGCGGATGGCTCGCCAAAGCGAGGAACAGGCGGCGTGGGAGCCGCCTCGGCTATTGAGACGTGAAAAGCGGCAGCCGGCTTTCGCCCAAGAGTGAGGGAGTCCCGCGCGAGCGTACGGCGGCCAAACCGCAATAGCCGCCACGTTGAGCGAGCTCGGGACGTGCGCCAAGCTCGCGGGTTACACCAGGGCGCAGCACGGTCTTCAGCTCGCTCGCTTGGCCGCCTCTGCGGTTCGGCCGCGCCAGCCGCTCGCGGAGGACTCCCCGGACGACGAAGGAGTCCCGCGCGAGCGTACGGCGGCCAAACCGCAATAGCCGCCACGTTGAGCGAGCTCGGGACGTGCGCCAAGCTCGCGGGTTACACCAGGGTGCAGCACGGTCCTCAGCTCGCTCCTTGGCCGCCTCTGCGGTTCGGCCACGCCAGCCGCTCGCGGAGGACTCCCCGGACGACGAAGGAGGGAGTCCCGCGCGAGCGTACGGCGGCCAAACGGCAATAGCCGCCACGTTGAGCGAGCTCGGGACGTGCGCCAAGCTCGCGGGTTACACCAGGGTGCAGCACGGCCCTCAGCTCGCTCCTTGGCCGCCTCTGTGGTTCGGCCGCGCCAGCCGCTCGCGGAGGACTCCCCTGTTCCGCGCCAGGGGAAGGGGCGTTCTTGCCTCTACGCCGGATGCGTTGTACGATAGTGAGCGTTGATACCCGTGGCCAGACCGTCACCGAATACGGAGAGTGATATGCCGGACCTCTTTGTCTTCCAATCATCGCTTATCGAGTATCGGGGTGCGCGCCTGTGGGCCGGGCGCTACCGGGGCCGCGATGTGCTCCTGGCCCAGGGAGATGTGGCCGCCGTGGAGCAGGCCGGCTTGAGGGGCGGCGAGGCGGCGGGTGATTATGTCGCCTACCCCGCCGGCTATGATGAGATGCTGCTCCTGGAGAACCGACTGGCCCCCGCCCGCCGCCTGACGGCGCTGAACCAGGCGGGTCACGCCTGCGGTTTCGGCGCGGGCAACCGCATGGTCGTGGCCTGGGCCGACGGCCCATCCCTGAGTGAGCCCTCCACCCTGGCCGGTTGGGACGGCATCTACCGCGGCATGGCCCGCAGCGCCGCACCTTTTTGGTTTATCCAGCAATCGATCGTGCGCGAGCTGATCCCCGAGGGCGTGGACCCCGCCGACTATCCGGGCATCGGCCATACCGGCGGCTATGGCCCGCGGGAGCTCTTGCGCGCCGGGCTCTTCGCCTTTGCCGCCCAGGGGGGCTACGCCCAGGAATTGCCCATCGGCGCCGACGCCGACCACGCCATCATCACCGGCCACGACGAGGAATCCCTCGCCGCCTCCCTGGCCTTCAACAAGCTGGCCATCAGCGAATCGCGCGATTATAACAAATTCACCGTTGATACCTCCCACCTCTTCGACTTTCCGGTGACCCTCACCCCGGCCGAGCGCCGGTGCCTGCTGGGCGCCCTGGCAGGCCGGCGCTTCGAGGTGCCCAACATCCTGCCCGGCCGGCCCGGCTACGAGTTCGAGTTCGACGAGGAGGAGGCGCTGCGCCTGGGCCGCAAGTACTGGCGGGCCTGCGCGGTGCACAAGGAAATCTATGACCACGTGGCGGCCGTGCGCGATGGCCGGCCCTTCGATTACGAGCTTTCTCTGGATGAGACGCCCGAGCCGACGCCGCCGCGCGACCTGCTCTTCTACCTGGTGCTGCTGGAGGAGGTCATGGGCCTGCCCGCGGGCGGGGTGGCCTCGGCCGGACCCAACATCGGCTTTATCAAGCGCCACGACTATGAGGGGACCCTGCCGGACCTGGAGGTGCAGACCAACGCCTCGGCCTCCATCCTGCACCAGCGAGGGGCCATGCTCTCCGTGCACTCGGCCGACGGCGTGCGCGCCGCGACGGGCAAGGGGCCGGGGGTCGACGAGGTCATCCGCGCCGCCACCGGCGGCCTGGCCGAGCTGAAGGTGGCCGACGTCTACCAGGAGGTGCTCTGGCAGGTGCTCGAGACCTCGCCCGAGCCCGCCGAACGCGAAGTTTTTGCCGAGGCGTGGCGGCGCACTTACGAGGCCGTGGGCCGGCTGGCCGCCGTCTACCGGAGCAATCTGGCGGCCCATCCGGCGGAGGAGGCGCAGCGCCTGCTGGTGAGCCCGGCCTGGCAGGCAGCGGTAGCGGCGCAGCACGGCGACGAAGCGCTGCAACTGGTGCAGGGGGTGCGCGGCTACGGCCTGCCCCTCTTCAAGCTGGCCGCCGACCTCCTCGCCGCCACCGACGCGGCCCGGCCCAGCGCCGAGGCCGAACTCTTCCGCCGCTTCATGTTCCTGCCCTACCGCAGCCTGCGCCCGCAGCTCTTCCGCACGATGACCCGCGCGGGCTGGGAGCGCCTGGCCGAGGCCGTGGAAGAGGCGACGATGATCCGCCTGCGCGCGATGGGCTGGACAAAGGGGGGTGCAAATGCCCGCTGAGCTGAGCGGACAGGTGGCTATCGTCAGCGGCGGGGGGAGCGGCATCGGCCGGGCTACCTGCCTGGCGCTGGCTGCGCGCGGCGCGCGGGTGGCGGTGGCCGATGTGAGCGCCGAGGCGGCGGCGCACGTAGTCGCCGAGGCGGGCGAGGCCCTGGCCTGCCCGGTGGACGTGCGCTGCGATGAGCAGGTCCGCCGTGTGGTGAGCCGGGTGCTCGAGCGCTGGGGGCGCATCGACATCCTGGTGAACTCGGCGGGCATCTACCAGATCGGCGGCATCGAGACGATCAGCGAGGCCGATTGGGATCGCATGCTGGGCATCAACCTGAAGGGCGTGTTCCTCTTCTGCCGCGCCGTCGTCCCCACCATGCGCGCCCAGGGGTCGGGGGCCATCGTCAACGTCTCGTCGATCACCGGGCGCAGCAAGGGGGAGCTGGCCGGTGTGCACTATGCCGCGGCCAAGGCAGGCATCATCGGCCTGACCATGACCCTGGCCAACCAGGTGGCGAGGGAGGGCATCCGGGTCAATTGCGTCGCGCCCAGCACCGTCGACACGCCCATGAACGATGGGCTGACCCCCGAGCAACGGGCGCAGATGGAGCAGCGCGTGCCGATGGGCCGCCTGGGCCGCGCCGAAGAGGTCGCCTCGGCCATCGTCTACCTGGCCTCGCCTGCCGCCTCCTACATCACCGGCGAGACGCTGAATGTGAATGGTGGGGTGTTTATGGTGTAAAAGCGGGGAAGCAAGGAACCAGGGAGCGAGGGAACTCGTAGGAACTCACCCTGGTTCCTTGCTTCCCGCTTCCTTCGATTGGCCCGCCTCTTGCTGTCTACATCCGGAAACCGGACCCTGCGCGGTAGAGAGGGGCAATGGAACAGACCCGCACGGCAGAAGAGGTGCCTGTCGCCGAGCGCGCCGCCGACATCCTCGATACCCATGCCGGCACGATCACCGAGCGCTGGCTGAGGCGCGTGGAGCAAACGATCGAATCGCTGCATCCCGGCCTCAACCGGCAAGAACTGCGCGACTCGGCGCCGCCCATTCTCCACAGCGTGGCCGAGGCGCTGCGCCGCGACGAGCCGGGGAACCTAGAGGCGCCCTGGACGGAGCCGGCCCGGCGGCATGCCCAGAACCGCCTGGCCCAGGGCGAGGCGCTGCCGGACTTGGTGCGCGAGTACCAGTTGCTGCGTGAGGAAATCTGGGCCGTCCTGGCGGAAGAACTCGCCGCGATTCCCAGTGCGGAGGTCTTTGAGCTTGCGGCGAGCCTCCACATGGCGCTGGATACCATGGCCACCAACTCTGCCCGCAACTTTGGCGCCGAGTTGCAGCGCACCATCGACCGCCTGGAGGCCATCCGGCACATCACCGAGCCGGAGGTGGCGAACCTGCCCCTGGATCGCCTGCTGCACGAGCTTTTAGAACGCATACGCGTGGTCCTGGGCGGTGACACGGCTCGCCTCTTGCTCCCCACGGAGGACGGCCGCTATCTCTCACTCTATGCTTCGCAGGGCCTGCGCGGCACACCCGCTGAGGAGCCCCCCGTGCCCATCGGGGAGGGCGTGGCCGGGCGGGTATTCCTGTCGCAACAGCCGCTGGTGGTGGACGATCTCTCCGAGTTGGAGGTGATCAGCACGCTCTTGCGCAAGAGAATCCGCTCGCTGGTGGCCGCGCCCCTAATGGTGGAGGGGCGGGCCATCGGGGTGGTCGATGTGGGCAGCAGCCGCCGGCGCCACTACACGGACGATGATGTGCGGCTGCTGGAATCGGTCGCCGTCCGTGTGGCGTCGGCCATCGACCGCGCTCGGGCGTACGAGCAGGCACAGGTGGAGCGGCGGCGCTGGCAGGCAACCGTGGAGGGCATGCCGGACCCGGTGATCGTCGCCGATGCCGTGGGCCATATCGTCTACGTCAACCCAGCCTATGCCCGCCGCATCGGCCACCCGGTCAGGCCGGATCTCCCCCTCGAGCAGATCCCCACCGCTTACCAGGTTTACCACCCCGACGGCACCCTCTTCCGTGGCGATGAACTGCCGCTGCAGCGCGCCGCGCTGACCGGAGAAGCTGTACGCGACGTCGAGATCGTGCAGCGCACGGTGCAGGGCGATGAAATCGTCATTGTCTTTAGCGCCTCGCCCCTGCGCGACCCGGAGGGCCACATCGCCGGCGCGGTGGCGGTGGGCCGCGACGTCACCGCGCAGCGCCGGGCCGAACGCGAGCGCGAGCGGCTACTGGAAGAGGTCGAGCGCCGCGCGGCCGTACAGGATGCCATCCTCAGCGCCGTCAGCGACGGGCTGATCATCTATGGGCACGAGGGCCAGTTTCTCGGCCTGAACCGGGCCGGCGAGCAGATACTGGGGATGACGGCGGCGGAGTGGGCCGCTACGCCGCCGGCAGAGCTGGCCGCGAGGCTGCGCGCCGAGACTCCCGATGGCGCACCGCTGTCGTCTGTCGATTTTCCCGGGGTCCAGGCCCTGCGCGGCGAGACGGTGACCGGCTACCGCATGGTTATCCACAGGCCGGATGGCGCCCGGGTGCAGCTCCTGATCAGCGCTGCGCCGTTCCGCGATAGCGAGGGGCAGATCATCGGCACAGTGACGACCTTTAGCGACATCACGCCCATCGCCGAGTTGCAAGAGCAGCGCGAAGACATGCTCCGGGCCGTCTCCCACGACCTGCGTAACCCTCTCGCCGGCATTCAGGGCCAGGCACAGCTCCTGGAGCGGCGGTTGGAGCGGGGCGCGCCGGCCGAGAAGGTGCGCGAGAATGTGGGTGCGATCGTCGCCGGCACCCGCACAATGAACACCATGATCCAAGACCTGGTCGACTCGGCGCGCTCCGAGGCCGGCCAGCTAAGGCTGGAGCGCCGGCCCGTGGACCTGCCGGCTCAACTGGCCGAGGTGCTGCGGGAACAAGCCGAGGCGCTGTGTGCGGAGCGCGTTCACGTCGAGGAAGCGGCGGAGCTTTCGCCCGTCTCCGCCGACCCCAACCGGCTGGAGCGCATCCTGACCAACCTCCTCTCCAACGCCTGCAAGTACTCGGAACCCGGCACGCCGATCAGCGTGCGCTTTCTAGAGCAAGATGGCGAGATCATCACTTCCATCACTGATCGCGGGCGCGGCATCGCGCCGGAGGATCTACCGCGCCTTTTCCAGCGCTACTTTCGAGCTGCTGCCGGGCGCGAGCGAAAGGAGAGCCTGGGCCTGGGGCTGTACATCACGCGCCGGCTGGTGGAGGCCCACGGCGGGCGCGTCTGGGTGGAGAGCAAGGTGGGGGTGGGTTCGACCTTTTCCTTCAGCCTGCCTGTCGCCTCTTGAGTTGGAGCCTTGGAGTTTGGGCCAGGTGCGCTATAATGCCCTGCACGGGGTTGACGAGCGGTTGGGGGGTAAGGCAGATGGAACGTTCGGAGCCTGGGTACTCGCGCGAGTTGCACGCGCCTTCCGGACCGGTGTTGATCGCCATGCTCGTCCTCAGCCTGGCCTGCCTCTGGTATGCCGACCGCCGGCCGGACCCGGCGTACTGGGTGCAGCCGGTGCTGGTGGCGCTGTTCCTTGCAGCTACCGCAGGGGTAGCCTGGCTCGTGAGCCACTGGCGAGCCGAGGCCGGCGCCTGGGTAGTAGTCGCGGCGCTGACCGGGGCGGTCTGGGCCGCCGACGGCTGGTTGCGCGCGCCGGGGCTGCTCACCCTCCTGGTCGTGCCGGTAGTGCTGGCGGCAGCGCTGCTCGGCCTGCGCGCTTCGGCCGTCACGGCGCTGGGGCAGAGCCTGCTGCTCACCGCCCCGAGCCTGACGAACGGGGCCGCGGGCATCGACCTGGTCGCGTTGGGGGCCGTGTGGACGCTGTTCGGCCTGATGTGCATGGTGTACTACCCCGTCTACCACGTCGGCAACTGGGCCTGGGAGTATTCGCAGCGCGCGCAGGTGTTGCTCGATGAAGCGCGAGACCGCAAGGTCGAACTGAAGCAGGCCCTGCAGGACCTGGCCCACGCCAACCTGCAACTGACGCGGCTGAACGACCTGGCGCAGGGCCTGCGGCAGGCGGCCGAAGAGGCTCGCCTGGCCAAGGAGCAGTTTGTGGCCAACGTCAGCCACGAGCTGCGCACGCCCCTGAACATGATCACCGGCTTTGGCGAGATGATCCTGCAGTCGCCCGATACCTACGGTGGCCGCATACCGCCGGCTCTGCTGGCCGACCTGGCGGTCATCCAACGGAACGCCGAGCATCTGGCCGAGCTGATCGACGACGTGCTCGACCTCAGCCAGATCGACGCCCGGCAGATGGCCCTCTCGCGTGAGCCGGTGGCCCTGCAGGAGATCATCGAGGAGGCCGCCACCGCCGTACGGCCGCTCTTTCACTCCAAGGGCCTGTACCTGGAAAGCACAATCGCCGAGAACCTGCCGGCCATCTCCTGCGACCGTACGCGCATCCGCGAGGTCATTCTCAACCTGCTGAGCAACGCCGGACGCTTCACAGAGCAGGGCGGTGTGCGCGTGTGCGCGCGACAGGATGGGGACGATGTCTTGGTCTCGGTAGCCGATACGGGGTGCGGCATCGCAGCGAAGGACCTGAGCAAGCTCTTTGAGCCGTTCCGGCAGGTCGACGGCTCGATCCGCCGGCGCTATGGGGGGACGGGCCTGGGCCTCTCGATCAGCAAACGGCTGATCGAGTTGCACGGCGGGCGCATCTGGGTCGAGAGCGAGCAGGGTCGGGGCACCACCTTCTCCTTCCGGCTGCCCACGGCGCCGGCGAGCAGCGAAGCCTGGCGCCGGCTGACGCCCGACTGGGAATACATGCAGCGCCTGCGCCCGTCGGCAGCGCCCCGGGTCACCGCGCGGCCACGGGTCGTTGTGCTGGATGCGGACGGCTACCTCAAAAGACTGCTGAGCCGCTATTGGGACGGCATCGAGGTCACCGCGATCGACCGCGTGGATAAAGCCGGCGATGAACTTGGGCGCGGACCCGTGCAAGCCTTTGTGGTCAACGCCCCCTCGGTGAGCGAGGGCCTGACGCAGATCGTGCCGGCGCTGAGCCTGCCCGGCGGCACGCCCGCCGTCATCTGCTCCATCGCCGGCGTGCACGATGGGCCTGCGGACCTTGGGGCGGCGGAGCGACTGGTCAAGCCGGTGTCACGCGAGATGCTCCTGGGGACGCTGGAGCGGCTAGGCGTGCGGCAAGGCACGGTCCTGATCGTTGATGACGAGCCGGACGCCCTGCAACTGTTCGGGCGCATGCTCGCCTCTTCGGGCCGCGAATACCGCCTGCTGCTGGCCCGCGACGGCCAGGAGGCGCTGGCCATCCTGCGCGAGCACCGCCCCGACGTGATCCTGCTGGACCTGGTGATGCCCAACATGGACGGGTTCCAGCTCCTGGAGACGCGCAGGCAGGATCCGGCGCTGCGCGACATCCCGGTGGTGGTCGTCTCGGCGCGCGATGCGACCGGCCAGCCGATCCTAAGCGCCGAGCTGGCCATGGTGCGCAAAGAGGGGCTGGCTGCCCACCAGCTCGTAGCGGGCATTGACTTCGCGATCAGGTCCCTTTCAGCCGCGCCGCCATCTGCCGGTCCAGCGCTGTCAGAAACGCCTCGCGACGAACCGGCTTGCGGATAAAGCCGGCCGCGCCCAGGGTATAGGCCAGATCCTCCTGGGGCAGTATCGTGCAGACGATGATGGGGATGCCGGCGGTATTGGGGTGCTCGCGCAGTTGCCCCAGGAGGGCCCAGCCGTCCCTGTCGGGCATCATGATGTCGATGACGATGATCTGCGGCGGCGACTCGGCGGCCATCTCCAGGCCGCGCTGAACGTCCTGAGTCCCTACCAGCCGGTAGCGGGTGCCCGTGACGTAGCGCTGGAACAACTGCAGGACATCGGCATTATCATCGATAACCAGCACCGCCGGCTGCTCCTCACCGGGCAGCGTGATCGTGAGCCGGAGCACCTCCGCCGCACCCTCTTCCACAACAGAGCTGTCCGCCCCATTCCCAGCCCACGCCACTTCGAGCGAGCCGCGGCAGAGGTGAAGGAGTTGCCGGGCCATCTCCAGACCCTCCTCGCCCTGCGGGCGGCCCGATGGGGCGGCAGCCGGCGAGGCCAGGCAACGCACGGTGATGCACGCTCCCTGGGGCAACACCTGGCCGCGGATGAGCACTCGGCCGCCGAGCGCCCAACGGGCGACGGTGGTGATGATATTCAGCAGCGCCTGGCGCAGGATGGGCACCGGCAGCGGCATGCGAGGCATGCCGGCGGGCATCTGCTGCTCCAGCGTGATGCCCGATGCATTCAGCAGAGGGCGAACGGTCTGAGCCACGCCGCGGATGACCTCGCCGACATCGGCCACCTGCAGCGGGACGCTCTCGCGCAGCGAGGCCAGCTCTTCGGCGCGTGTGGGAGGCCCGGCTTCGACGGGGGCCGTGGACGCGGGGGCTGCTTGAGCATCCCTTGCCTCCACACCGTATTTGGACCAGAGATAGTCGGCCAGCACCTCGCGGGCCACCTTTTCCTCCCGCTGGAGCTGACGGATGCTCAGGCCCAGGTCCGCGGCGACCTTGCGCTGGGGCACCTGCTCGGTGTAGCGGCGACGCAGGATTTGATAGAGGCGCCAGGTGCGGGAGTCGTCTGGAGCGCGGGCCAGAGGACGCAGGTTCTCGATGCTGTCGATCAGCGCACGCTGCAGGGCGGATACGGCATTGGCGTGTTGTTCGAGCCCAAGCAGCCCGATGAGCGGGCTGCTGCGGACCACGCCCGGGTCGTAGAGGGCATTGAGCACGGTCCGCAGGTGGCGCCTGAACCAGTCGGCAGTTGGCTTACCGGGCACTCGCATTAGCTCCTGTGTCACCTAGCTGTCGCCTGTTTGGCGGATTCTGTGCCGCAAAGGCCGGTACGGATGCTATAATGGGCGTATCTCTACGTCGACACGGTCTCTCGCTGGATTATAGCGACCCCTGAGGCACAAAGCAAAGAGTGCCTGACCGGGGGCGGCGTCCAGCCTTGCGCAAGCTCCAGGACTCGCCGGCCTGCAAGCCGCCCGCGCGATTCGTCTTGGAGCCTCTGCAAGGTTTGGAGCCGCCCGTCCATCGGATTCGTTTTCAGTCATCCCAGGAGGGTAAGCATGCAAGGCAAGGACCTTACTCGTCGCGAGTTCCTGCGCACCGCCGCTCTGGCTATGGGCAGCATGGCCCTGGCGGCGTGTGCCCAGCCGGCCGCGCCGGCGGCCGAGCCCACCAAGGCGGAGGGCGAACCGGCGGCAGCCACCCAGCCACCGGCCCCAACGGCAGCCCCGGCGGCCCAGGAAGCCATCACCCTGGAGTGGTGGTTTGGCTGGGACGGCTCTACCCACATCGAGGCGATGGATGCGCTGGCCGAAATGTTCAACCAGGCCAACGCGGACAAAGGGGTTACGGTGAACGCCCTGGTACCGGACGATATGAACGCCAAGCTCCTGCCCGCCGTGGCGGCCGGTACGCCTCCCGACGTTGCCGTCGGCAACATCCAGTTCTCCGAGTTCTGCGCTCGCGGCACCTTTACCCCGCTGGACGACTATTTCGCCGCCAGCAGCGTCGTCTCCCTGCGCGACCCCGACATCCTCGAGTCACTGTGGGAGGACGGCTCCTGGAACGGGACGGTCTACGGCCTGGCGGCGGGCGAGGTGGGGCCGCGCATGGGCATGGTGCTCAACGTCGACCTGATCGAGGCGACCGGGCTCGACGCGCAGAACCCGCCGCAGACCTGGGACGAAATGTACGACTGGCACACCAAGCTGACCACCTTTGACTCCGCCGGCAACGTGGACGTGGTGGGCATCGACCCGCTGGACGCCATGGGCGGGCGCATCCCCACCTCCGATGCCTCTTTCTACTGGGCAGACGCCTACGGATTCCAGTGGTGGAACCCGGAGGACATGAGCTTTGACTTTGACAACGACCTCTACGTCGCCTCGCTGGAGATGGTGAAAAAGTTCTATGACTTTGTCGACGTCACCCAGATGGAGACGTACCGCAGCGCCTACGGGACGTGGACGGGCAGCCCCACCGCCTCCTTCCCTGCTGGCAAGGAGGCCATGATCCTCAACGGCTACTGGACGCCCGGCGAGTTGGCGCACACCGCTCCCGATACCACATTCGCCTACACCTGGCCACCCACCTCTAACGAGAGGAAAGGCGTCAAGTTTCAGAACGTCGGCGGGCACCCCATCACCATCCCCAAGGGCGCCGCTCACCCCGATCAGGCCTTTACCTTTGTCGAGTTCATGACCACGCCGCCGGTGTTGGACCTGCTCCTGGAGAAGACCGGCTTCCTCGGGCAGCGCATCTCCTGGCTGGAGTCGGTCGATGCCAGCAAGTATCCGGGGCTCGAGTTCTTCCTGACCTCGCCCATCGAGGCCGATGAGCTGGTTCCCTGCCCGCTGTGCCCCATTGGGGGCTTTGTGGGCCAGCAACTGAACGATGCCTGGCAGGCCGTGAACTATGGCAGCAAGACGGCCAAGGAGGCCGCCGCCGAGGTGCAGACGGCCTGCACGGAAGAGCTGGCCAAGCAGTTCCCGGACCTGGTCGGCTAGAAAGACTCTTTAGGGGGTTGGCGGGTGGGTTCGTCCGGCCCCTCAGGGGGGCCGGACGAACCCACCCGCCAGCCCCATGAGATCCGACCAGCCTGTGCTCCGCTATAGGCAGCAGATGGGGGGGAACTATATGACAGCACCTGCAGCTGTGCGTCCGGCGCCAAACCGGGCCAGGCGCAAAGAGTTGCGCAAGTTCATCACCGGCGTCCTCTTCGCCTCGCCGTGGATTATCGGCTTCCTGCTGTGGACGGTGATTCCGATCATAGCCTCGGCCTACTATAGCCTGACTCAGTACGACGTGGTCCGCCCGCCGGTGTTTGTCGGCCTGGGCAACTATGCCGAGCTCTTGTTCAAAGACAAGACCTTCCGTACCGTCGTCGGCAATACGGTCTATCTGGTCGCCGTGGGCGTGCCGGTGGGCGTGGGCACCGCCTACCTGATGGCCTTTTTGCTGAACCGGGACATGAAATTCCGTGCCGTCTACCGCACGGCCGTTTTCCTGCCGGCCATCGTGCCGGCGGTAGCCGTGGCCGAGGTGTGGCGCTGGGTGCTCAACCCGAACTATGGCCTGATCAACTCGCTGCTCAAGGCGATGAACATGGCCACCGTGCCCTTTCTCTCTTCGCCGGCGTTGGCCAAGCCGACTCTGGTGGCCATCGGAGCCTGGGGGCAGGGCTTTTCGATCCTCATCTTTTTGGCGGCGCTGCAGGAAGTGCCGCGCTCGCTCTACGACGCGGCCATTGTGGATGGCGCCTCGGCCTGGCGCCGCTTCATCCACGTCACCATCCCCATGAGCACGCCGTCCATCCTCTACGTCACGCTCATGGGCATGATCGGCACGTTTCAGTACTTTACCTTGGGCTATATCCTGACCAACGGCGGCCCAAACAAATCCACCGAGTTCCTGGGCATATACCTCTACCGGAATGCGTTTACCTTTTTCAAGATGGGCTATGCCTCGGCCATTGCCTGGCTCCTGTTTGTCATCATTGTCGTGCTCACCTTCTTTATCTTCCGCAGCTCGGCGCGCTGGGTCTACTATGGAGGGGAAGCGGAGTGAGTAGAGTGCGCGGTCAGCCCATTTGGTTGTGTAGCCAAAGGAGATGATGCCCAGATGACCAGCATCACCCATAGCAGGCCCCAGCCATCGCCGCCCCGCCGGCTGCCGAGAGCGGTCGGACGAACCCTGCGGCGCGGAGCCCTCTATGCCTTCGTCACGTTCCTGAGCCTGGGCTTTGCCATGCCGCTTTTCTGGATGGTCTCGACCTCGCTCAAGACGGACCCGCAGGTCTACCACATCCCGCCCATCTGGATACCGAACCCGATGCGCTTCCGGAACTATGTCGAGGTCCTCACGCGGCATTCGTTCGGGATGTACTTTTTGAACACCATGCGCTACGCCCTGCCCAGCGTGCTCGGCGTTCTGATCTCTTCGGCGCTGGTGGCCTATAGCTTTTCGCGGCTGCGCTGGTGGGGGCGCGATATCGTCTTTTTCGTCTGCCTGTGCACGATGATGGTGCCCTTCCAGGTGCGCATGATTCCGCTGTACATCATCTTTGCCCGGCTCGGCTGGACCAACTCGTACAGGCCGCTGGTCGTGCCCACCTTCTTTGGCGAGGTCTCGTACATCTTTTTGCTGCGCCAGTTCTTTCTGAGCATCCCGCAGGAACTCTCGGATGCGGCACGGGTCGACGGCTCGTCGGAGATGGGCATCTTTGTGCGGATCATCGCCCCGCTGGCCAAGCCGGCGCTGGGCGTGGTGGCGCTCTTCCAGTTCATGGGCGCCTGGAACGACTATCTCGGACCGCTCATCTATCTGAACCGCGAGAGCCTCTTCCCCCTGGCGCTGGGTCTGGCTGTGCTGAACGGCCAGTTCCAGGAGGAGTTGCGCTGGCCCTACCTGATGGCGGCGAGCTCGGCCATCGTGGCGCCGGTGATCCTGGTCTTTTTCGTCACCCAGCGGCTGATGGTCGAGGGCATCACGCTCACCGGCATCAAGGGTTAGGTTGTGTTTGCATAGCACGAGTGCCGCTGGTAGGGGGACGGATTCGCCGCCAAGAACGCCAAGAGTATCTGCCACGGCGATGCTTCATCGGCCAACACACATGTCCAAGCGCGGAATCCCTTCACGCCCTTGGCGTCCTTGGCGGTGAACCCGTCCTAAACCTTGCGCAAGCTTCACGGCAACTCCCAATGAGAGGCGCCTTGGCTGAGCAAGGCGCGTGCGGGCAAGTATGTCTTGGAGCTTTCGCAAGGTTTGGGGCAGAGAGGACGAGAGGATAGAGACATGGTGCGACCCCGCGACCTGGTTCTGGAGCAGATTCACCACCACGAAACGCCGTCCATCCCCTACACGCTGGGCTTTGAGGGCGACGTAGACGAGCGCCTCGACGTGTACTATGGCGGCGCGTCGTGGCGGGAGCGGCTGACGCCCTATATAGTCGCCGTGGCCGCGATCGATACTGTGCAGTTGCAGCCGACCGACGAGACCTATGGCCGCGATGCCTTTGGCGCCGTCTGGCAGCTCGACCGCCGGCCCTGGCACCTGGTGCGGCCGCCCCTGGCCGAGCCGTCGCTGGCCGGCTATGACCTGCCCGAGCCGGAGCACTTTATTCCCCCGGACCTGGCCGAGACGGCGCGGCGTCGCATCGCCGAGCACCCCGACAGTTTCCACATCCTGAGCCTGGGCTGGGGGCTCTTTGAGCACTCCTGGCGGCTGCGGGGGTTCACGAACGCGCTGATGGATGCGGCCGGCGAGCCCGACTTTTACGCCGAGCTGTTGGACCGGCTGACCGACCTCTACCTGGAGCTGGTGAGGGCCTGCGCCGACGTCCCGGCGGATGCCATCCTCTTCGGCGACGACTGGGGCGACCAGCGCGGGGTGATCCTCGGTCCCGAGCGTTGGCGCCGCTTCCTCAAACCACGCTGGGCGCGCATCTATGAAGCCGTCCACGCCCAGGGCAAGCTGGTTATGAGCCACTCCTGCGGCTCGGTCGCCGACATCCTGCCGGACATTATCGAGATCGGTCTGGACGTGCTGGAGAGCGTGCAGCCCGAGGCGCGGGGCATGAACCCCTGCGAACTAAAGCGCCGCTGGGGAGAGCAAATCACCTTCTGGGGCTGCCTGGGCAGCCAGAGCACCATCCAGTTCGAAACCCCGCAGACCATCCGCGCCGAGGTGCAGCGCCTCTGCCGGGAGATGGGGCGCGGCGGCGGCTACATCCTGGCGCCTGCGAAAGCTTTGCAGCCGGGCACGCCGGTGGAGAATGCGGCGGCGGTGGTGGAAGCCTTCTGCGAGCAGGGGTAAGGGGCGGGCTCACCGCCGAGGACGCAGCGGGGGGCGGATTCACCGCCCCCCTGCTATTTGACGGGAACTGGGGCTAGCCCGCCTTCCGGGCCATGATCTCGTGCCAGACGCGCGGGAGTTCTCTGGGGTTTAGCGCCTCGATGGCCTGCATCATCACCTTGTTCTTTTCCTCGATGGAGACCTCCTCAGTACCGATCATATCCGAGAAGACGCCCTCGATGAAAGCCGGGTAATGGCAGATGGCTTCCAGCGCAGCACGCGAGATCTTGACGAGACGCTTGCCCTCATAGGCCACAGTGAGCCCGGCATCGAGGATCATCTGCCGGTATCCCTCGGGGCTGTGGACCTTGAAGGCGGGCGCCTGGCGGTTGCGTTTGCGGCCAAAGATGGCAAAGGCCTTGGCCTTCAGGCGGCCCCACTCCAGTGCCGATTCTTCCATGGCGGCGGTGGTAAAGGCACTGTTGTAGGTAAACACGCCCCCCGGCTTGAGGATGGCCGCCATGGCCGCGAGAACGCCCTGCTTGTCGTCATCGTTTTGGATCTCGTGCAGGGCATCGTGGATGCTGATATAGTCCACCCCGTCGGGCGGGACCTTGCCCGCGAGCAGGTGGGGCATGTCTTGCGCGATGCCGAGCACAAACTCGACCGTGCAGCGGGACGCGGCCCGGGTGTGCTTGCGGGCGCTCTCCAGGGCGAAGCGGTCGGGGTCGATGCCGATGATCGTGCCGCTCTTGCCCTGCGCCTGGCACAGGGCGCACACCTCCTGCGGCACCAAGCCGGTGCCGGTAGCTACGTCGATATGATAGAAGGAGGAGGGCAACTGGGCAAAGGCCCTCGCCAGCAGTTCGCGGTTCGCCTGACGATAGGCCTCATCAGCCGCAAAGCTCTCAAAGTTGAAGCGGTCGGTCTGCGCGGCCCAGTGTTCGGCCGTTTCGTTCGTCATCAATGGCCTCCTGCCCGTAATTCCTGGTTGGGTGATTCCGGCTCATTGCCGGCGGCGAGCAACATCTATCATACCTTAGACACCCAAGGAGGGCAAAAAGTTGCACTCGGATGGCCTCAGCCGCCCTGTGACCTGTGGAAATCCACAGGTCACAGGGCGGGCGTCAGGTGCTATGATAGATGCACGTTGCGCTTGATGAGCGGCGGGGCGAACCCGAGGAGGATGCGATGGCGAGTTCGACGACGGAGGCGGCCGGCCGGCAGCGAGCCGGCCGGTTGACGATCATCGAGGCGGTGCTACGCGACCGGCGGCGCTTCTTTGCCGAGATCGGCACCGGGGAGGGCCTGGCCGAGAAGACCCGCGCCCTAGTCATCTCGAGCATCACCTTTCTGGCGCTCTATGGAGCGGTGATGGGGTCAACCCACAGCCTGTGGCAGGCGCTCAGTTCAGCGGTCAAGCTGCCGCTTCTGTTCCTGGCCACGCTGGCCATCTGCGCGCCCACCCTCTACTTCTTTAACCTTATCTTTGGCTCCAACCACAGCCTGAGCCAAAACGTGGCCCTGATGCTGACCGCCATCACGGTGACGGCGGTGGTGCTGTTGAGCTTTGCGCCCATTGTGCTCTTTTTCCTGCTCAGCAGCAGCCACTACCAGTTCTTCAAGCTGTTGAACGTGGGTGTGTTCACCGTGGCCGGCATTGTCGGCGTGCTCTTCCTGGCCCAAGGCCTGCGCCTGTCTTCTACAGAGACAAGGGAAGGCGCCAGCGCGCGGCGGAACGTGGTACGCCTGTGGATCCTCGTCTACGCCTTTGTGGGCAGCCAGATGGCCTGGACCCTGCGCCCCTTCGTCGGCGCACCGAGCATGCCCTTTGAGCTGCTGCGGCCGCTGGGCGGCAACTTTTACGCCAACATCCTGGCCAGCATCGGCGAGTTCCTCGGCTTTTTGGTGGTGAGGTGAGGGCATGAGCAAGATGGACAGCACACGCCTGGAGGAACTGCTCGACTGGCTGGCTGAGGAGGTAGCGGCGCGCCTGCGCGCTCAGGCCCCGGCGCCGGCCGAGCCTCAGAGCACCCCGTCAGCGCCGGCGGCCCCACCGGATGCGCCGGCCTGGGACGAAGCGCCGGTTCGGCCCGGCCCGGACGTCCCTGGGAGCGTTGCCGTGGTCGCAGAGGGTGAGGACGCTTCTCTCGACCAGCGCGTGGAAACGCAAGCCCGTGAGATCCCCATCCCCGCCGCACCCGGCCACGCCGCGCGGCTGCTGAGCCGGCTGGCCCTCGGCCTCCTGGCGGCGGTGGTGTTGGTCAACATCCCCCTCGGCCTGCGCGGCCGGGCGCTGGCACGCCTGGTCCCCAGCCGGGCGGTGCTGGTCATCCGCGACGGTCTACTGGTGAGGGAAGAGGACAAGCCCGACGTGCACGTCTACAAAGACGGCGCCTTTCATTGGATCACCGACCTGGAGGTCTTTGAGCATTACGGCTACCGCTGGCAGGATGTGCGAGCGGTGGAGGCAGGCTTTCTCGCCGGCTACGAGAGCGGCCGGCCGCTCTACCTGCTGGCCAAGTGCCCGGGCAGTCCGCACATCTACCGGCTGGAGAACGGGGTCAAACGCTGGATCGTGGACATCGCCGCCTTTGAGGCCGCGGGCCACGTGTGGGAGGATGTGCGCACCATGGACTGCTACACCCTGCGCAACATGCCGATGGGGGAGACCATCCCAGCCGGCCAGGGTCCGGCGCCGGAGCCCTAGCCAGTCCGAGGCGGGCCGGCGACCGGCTTGACGCTCCGCGCTAGCCCGGTGGGGGCCGGGCGCAACAGGGTAGCCGGGGCAGCGGTAAGGGCCTATAATGGAGGGCAGCGGCGGGCCGGGCAGCTCACACGTACGCGGAGGAGATTCGCATGGGCTACAAGGACCGATCCGCCATTCTGGCGGGGATGGGCGTTGCCCTCTTGCTGGTGGGCGCGGCCGGAGCCGTGCTGGCGCCCATCGAGATCCAAGCCTTTTACCTCTTTGCAGAGGGCGGCCGGTTCCACTATGAGGGCTTTCGCTTCGGGTCCTTCATGTTCGCCAACATCGCCTGCCAGGTCCTCTTCTACTACCTGCTGGCGGCGCTGTTCATCCCCCTGGGCTACGGCCACCTGCGGGCGCGGCGCTGGGCGAGGTGCCTGGCGGTGGTGCTCCTGTGCGATTGGCTCGTGACCGGCCTGCCCCTAAGCCTGGTGCTCCTCTTTATGCTGTTCACAGCCAAGGCCCTGCCTATCGCCGCAGCGGCGCTGGCCGTCGTCGCCGTGGCGCTCTGCTACCCCCTGGCGCCGCTGCTCCTGCTCCGCTTCTATCAGAGCCGCGATGTCCGCCTAACGATAGAGGCCAGGGACCCCAGACCGAGCCGGCTGGAGCGGGTTCCCACTCCGGTGCTCACCCTCGGCTCCCTCCTGCTCTTCTACGCCCTGGCCCTGCACCTGCCGGCCCTGACCAACGGGCTCTTTCCCTTCTTTGGCGCCTTCCTGAGCGGCCTCGCGGGGTTTGTGGCGCTCGACGTGGCCGTGCTGGGCGCGCTGGGGCTGGCCTGGGGCATCCTCCGGCAGCGGGCTTGGGCCTGGTGGGGGGCAATGGCCTACCTGGCCGCGCTGGCCTGCTCGGTCATCGTCACCTTCGTGCGCGCCAGTTGGGCAAGCATCCTGGCTCAGTGGAACCTGCCGGCGACGGAGCTCGGGTGGCTCGACGGCATACCCCTCGAGGGCTATCACCTGGCGGTGCTCATCGGCCTGCCGTTGGTCCTGACGCTGGGGCTGGCCGTCGTGTCGCGGCGGCATTTTCTGGGCGTAGCCGGGGCGGTCGACCAAGTGTCTTGACGGACCCAAGCCGGTGCTGTATGATCTCTACGCAGTGCGTGCTATTCACGGAATTGGCCGTTGACGAGGAGCTGCGCCCGTGGAGGCAGCAAGGAAGGTAACGACTATGGCGTTGCTCGAACCGGTATTGATCAGCGAGTTGCCGAAATCGATCGATGACTTTTTGGCCCAGCAAGAGTCTTGCGCGCACGAGCCGCAGGGTGGGGCGGCGATGCTGGTCGTGGCCCTGCTGCTCTATGCGAGCGACGAGGCCCTCGGCCGGCAGTGCCTGGCAGCCGCTGTGGAGCAGGAGCAGCTCCAGGAGGGGCTTGAGGGCTGGGAGCTGGCGCAGCAGGATCTGCAGCGTGTCCAAATTCAAATCGGCAAGCAACCCTATCTGCCCCACTCCTACATCAGGGGCGCCACGCCCGAGAACGGCTACGCGCTGCCCGCGCCGCCCCTCAAGATTGTCTGCAGCAGCAATCCCTACAGCGGCCAGGCCGACAGCGGGCGATTCAAGGTCTTTGTCGCCTGCTCGGGGGCGGCCACGCCCCGGCCGGTGACGGTTGTGCGCGACGCAGAGGGCGTCTGGAAAGCCAGGGAGTGGAGCAGCCTGGTCGTAGGGGTTCAGAGTCCCCAGTAGGGGCGCCCCGGGCTCAGGAGGGCAAAGCCCGAGGACTTTGCCCCTTGTAGCACGGGGTTTCCAACCCCGTGCGGCGCTCACTCACCCCCGCTCGATTCTCAGAATGACATTTCCCGCCGGGTCGGGGCAGATGACGTGGCTCTCCTCGCGCAGCCAATCGCCCTCCTGCAGCAGGCGCTGCTTGGCGGGCAGGAAGGGCAGGACGGCCTGCAGGGCGTAGAGGCAAAAGTGTCGCTCCGGCGGGATGTAGAGGCGGCCGCTTCGCAAGAGGATGTGGTCGCCGGGCTGCATGCCGGAGGTGCACTTGCCGCGCACCTCTTCGACGACGACGCGCAGGTCGGCGAACAGCGCATCCGCAGCCTGGGCGGAGGGACCCTCTCTGGGCGGATTGGGGATGAAGGGGGGCAGCGCGGCCTCTTCGTTGGAGCGCACGATGCGCCAGATGACGCGGCCCTTGGGGTCGGGGCACTGGGCGTGGTGCACCCGCCAGACCCAGTCATCGCTGTGTTTCTCGCCGATCCGACGCTCTTTGGTGGTGAGAATGGGCATGAGGCTCTGCAGCGCCCAGAGGCAGACGTGCCCGCCGGCGGGGATGCGCAAGTCGCCGTTCCGCACGGTGAAATAGTCGCCGGGCTTCATCGGCGGGTCGGCGGTGCAGGTGCCCAGGACCTTGGTTACGGCTACGGTAAGGTCGTACATGCCTTGCTCCTTTAGGGTGAGGCCGGGTGGAGCGCTGTGCGCAGACCCGGCAAGGAACCTTGGGATTCCAACCCCACAGCACATTGGCGCCAGAGTAGGGTCTACGGAGCGATGACCCTCCCCGGCACTGTGCGGGTGGCGGGTTGGAGTGGGATCCCACGGGAGGGCAGGGTCAACCGGCACTCAGCCCCAGCTCGGCCAGCTTTTCCGGGGTGGGGAGGCCGGTCTCCACGTCCCAGCCGCGGGCGCGGTAGTATTCGTCGAGCATGGGCTCGAGTTCCAGCACGGAGCCGCTGCTCTCGCCATGCCCCGCGGGCATGGGCTCCTCAAGGAAGCGGCGGGGCAGGGTGTCGTCGCGGCGGGTGATCCCCTCGCGGGCGATAAAGAGCCGCTCCAGGTTGACGATACGCTCACCGATGCGCCGCACCTCCTCGCCGCTGAAATCCCAGCCGGTGGCCGCTTGCAGCAGCTCGGCGGTAGCCTCCCAGCTCAGCACCTCCATGTTGTTATAAGTGTTCTTGCACACCCCCAGCGCATCGGAGATGGCGGCCATCTCTTCAAAGTGCTTGACGACCAAGCCTTTGCCCTTGTAGGCCAGGCGGTAGGCCGTCTCGGCGATGCCGTAGCGGCGGATGCCCTCCTGAGGGTCGTTGGAGAACTCGAACCAGGGCTCGGAACGGAGGTGGTCGGCCCCACGGCTGGCGACGGCATTGCCCAGGCCGTAGGCCTTGATGGTGCGCACGTCCGCCTGAAAGAGCTCCAGCCCCTTGCTGTGCATGGCCAGCTCGGCGCCGCGGCCCAGCTTGTCCGCCGCGGCGCGCACGCCGTCGGCCAGCAGGTCGCCCAATCCCTCGCGGCGGGCCACCTGATGGATGAGCGCCTCGATCGCTTCCTGGTTGCCCCAGGAAAGGTCCAGCCCGCCCGCCTCGACGTCGCTGAGCAGGCCGCGCTGGCGGCACTCCATGGCCCAGGCGATGACCTCGCTGAGGGCGATGGCGTCGAGGCCGTAGCGGTTGGCCAGCTCGACGCAGTGCAGGGCAAAGGCCAGGTCCTCGTTGCCCACGCGGGCGGTGAACCCGGCCAGCGGCTCGTACTCGGGGCCCTCCAGCTTGAGGCCGGGAAAGCGCGGGTCCTCGACCCGCAGGTAGCGGCTGCAGGGGATGGTGCAGGCGAAACAGGCCTTGCTCTTGACCTTGTAGCGGGCCTCGATGGCCTCGCCGCTCACAGCGTCGGCATCGATGGGGCAATCCTGCTGAAAGTGGCGCGTGGGCAGGCCGGCGATGCTGTTCAGCGCCTTGACCAGCTTGGTCGTGCCCAGGCGGCGGCGCACCTCGTACTCGGGGTGGCTATAGATGAGGCCGTCCAGCCGCTCGATAATCTCCACAAAGCGAGGCATGTCGGCGGCGGGGATGAGCCGGGTGCCGCGCACGGCCACCGCCTTGAGGTTCTTGCTGGCCATGACTGTGCCCATGCCGGTGCGCGCAGCGGGGCGGTTCAGGTTGGCAAAGACGCCGGCAAAGCGCGCGCCGTTCTCGGCGCCCTGGCCGATGGTCGCCACCTGCACGTCCGGGCTGCCCAACTCCTGGCGGATGGCCGCGGTGGCCTGCCAGGTATCCAGCCCCCACAGGCCGCGGGCGTCGCGCAGCTCGACCACGTCGTCCCGGATCCAGAGGTAGACGGGGCGCGCGGCACGGCCGGTGATGACGACCTGGTCGTAGCCCGCGTATTTCAGCTCGGGGGCGAAAAAGCCGCCGGCGTTGGCGTCGCCCAGGATGCCGGTCTGCGGGGACATGGCGGAGATATTGAATCGTGCCCCGCCGGGGAAGAGGGTGCCCACCAGCGGCCCCACGCCGATGGCCAGGACGTTGCGCGGCGAGAGGCCATCGGTATGGGCGGGGAGTTCGTCCCACAGGCGCTTGATGTTCAGGCCACGCCCACCCAGGAAGGCGCGCGCCAGGTGCGCCTCTGTGGCGTGGCGCTCGACCGTGCCGGTGGTCAGGTTGACGCGCAGAACCGCGCCGCCGTAGCTATACATCAAGCCTCCCTCTCAATCACATTCCGCAGGGTCCGAAAAGCGGCCAGACCACAAAGACACGAAGGCACAGAGGTTCCATGGGTTTGCAGCCTCATTCTACCGCTCCAGAGGACGTGTCCCTTTCTGGGGAGAGTCGCCTTGCTTGGTGCCTTTGCCTTTGTGCTCGAAACTCTGCATACGGGCCCCTCATGTCTAGTACTGTATGGCGCCGGTGGCGCAGCGGCGAACGCAGGCAGGGTCGCCGCCGCAGAGGTCGCAGATGAGCGCAGTGCCGGCCTCGGGGTGGAGGCTTGCCGCGCCGAAGGGGCAGGCCGCCACGCAGGCGCCACAGCCGGTGCATTGCTCGGTCCGCACGAGCACGGGGCCGTCGCCGTCTCTGCGGTAGAGCGCGCCGTTGGGGCAGGCGGCCAGGCAGGGGGCACGCTTGCAGAGCCGGCAGACGTTGGGCCGGTCTTGGCCCTCGGCCTCGTCCTTGGCGACGCGGATGCGCGCCGAGGATGTGCCGAAACGCCCGTCGTGCGCCACCACGCAGGCGACCATACAGGCGCGACAGCCGCTGCACCGCTCCGGATGGACCACAATGCGTTTCACAGCACTCTGTGCTCCTCGCTAGGTAGGGTATATAGAAATATCCCGAGCTCGCTCAACGTGGCGGCAGGTGTAGCCTGGCCGCATTACGCTCGCGCGGGACTCCCTCTTCGCACGAGACGAAGGAGTCCTCCGCGAGCGACTGGGGCGGCCAGATGACGCCACGGCGCCACAGAAGCGAGCTGAGGACGCGCCCCAGTCGTATCCCGAGCTCGCTCAGCGTGGCGGCAGGTGTGGCCTGGCCGCCTTACGCTCGCGCGGGACTCCCTCTCTCAGCGCCAGGCCCTGAATCGCCCTGATGCCTTACTTCGACTGGCACCCCAGTAATATCGTAGTAGCGGGCTTTAGCCGCCCGAGCCAGCAATGGGCAGGCTTCCCACCGAGAAGGATTCTCGCTCCTATGTCACTCGGGCGGCTAAAGCCCGCTGCTACGATATACACCCAAGGCGTCCTGCTCAATGCGGTGACCCACTCGCTGTCACTTGGCGACCAACCACTTCCCGCGGAAACGCGCCGCACGCTACCCACGATGAGCTTTCAGAACTGCGTGAACAGCCTCGAACGCTTCTTTCACCTGCAGCCCCCTCACGTTCCCAGGTAGGCCCGGCGCATCATGTCGTTGCCGAGCAGGCCGGCGGCGCTGCCGCTGA
>DAOUGZ010000145.1:0-25064 GCA_034428955.1 Anaerolineae bacterium
CGTTGGAGGAGAGGGTCAGGGTGAGGGGGCAACTCTCGCAGGACGTGCAGGGTTGTCGGTGTAGAAAACCCCTCCCCCTACTCCCTCCCTCGCGCTGTGTTGGAACTAATCCGCCCCAGCACGCGAGAGGGGGAGCGCCTGCGCCCGCACACGCCCCCTTGGGGCCAGTCTGCACGCACGTTGGCGCCAGGGGCATGGCCCCTCTCCGGCGCTGGATGAACGCCGCGATGGGACAGCGCCGGGGAGGGGTTGGGGTGGGGTTTACGCTGCAGGCGAGCCACCGCCTATCCTCCCCATCCGCGCCCTCCGCGCTCGTCCGCGTCCCATTCCCCCCATCCGCCCCTCGGTGATTTCCAATCGTCGGCCCCTCTGCAAACACAACCTACTGCAACCACAACCTACCCGGCCCGCAGGAACCGGCCCCCCACGCCCTACATACATGCGCATACCGGCAACATACCTGCAGCCACCGCCCTGGAGGATACGCCCATGGCCTCTCGCACCATCCCTGCCGTCCTGCCCCACCGCCCGCAGACCCTGGACCCTGCCCGCCCTGCGCCGGCTCCCCGGCATCCTCCTCGACGCCTCCCTCTGGCTGGCCCTGGCCTTTATGGTCTGGCTCGCCGCCGGCACCTTCGGCAACCCCTGGTATCGCGTCATCGCCCTGCACGGCGAGTCCATGGCCCCCACCCTGCGCCGGGGCGATGCCCTGGTCGTGACCCCGCCGCCCGCCGGCCTCGAGCCCGGCATGATCCTCGTCCTGCGCGTCGGCTCCGAGCTGGTCACCCACCGCCTCATCGCCGTCGCGCCCGACGGCCGGCTCATCACCCAGGGCGACGCCAACCCCTGCCCGGATCGCTGGGCCCACGAGCCCATCCCCGTCGCCGTCTACCGCTTCCGCATCCCCCACCTCGGCGGCCTCATCACCGCCGGCCACCAAGCCCTCACAGGCCTCGCTCCCTCCATCCATACTGTAGCCAAACCATCCCCCCTTGGCGCTCTGCGTCCTTTGCGGTGAACCCCCGTGTCCCCCCATCACTTCCCACCAATTCCGCTTGACAGGCCACCCCCCTTCCGCTAAAACACTCCCCAGCCCCAAGCGAAGGAGGCCCAGCATGGCCGAGAACGTCGCCCGCGCCCTGGTGCGCGGCATCGATTCCCTCCTCCGGCGGACCCACGGGGTCTATGAATACACGCAGGACCCGCGTTGCCTCCTGCGCGTCTCCCCCATCCGCTCCCGCTGGGACCTGACCCTCGCCGACGGCACGCATATCACGCCCGGCGAGACCCTGGCCGTCATCCACTTTTGGAACGAACGCCTGCCGCCGATGCGGCCGGAAGGGGTCGACCTGCCCTGGGCGCGCGCCTTTTACCGCGCCATCCGGCCCTCGCTGGAGCTGCTCTCCCAGCACTTTGCCGAGTCCCCCCAGTGGGCGGGGCTGCGCGCCCTCTGCGGCGAAGCGACCTTTATCCGCTCCGAGAACCTGAGCGCCGGTGTCAGCCTGCTCACCCGCTTGGGGCTCGAAATCCGCCCCTCCAGCCGCGGCGCGGGGCCGTGGGGCCGCCTGACAACCTACGGCGAGAACCTCTTCAGTTGGCTGCTGATGTGGACCTACAACCCGGCCAGCCTGCGCGGCCGCCGGCCATCAGACCTCTCGCGCTATTGGATCTGGATGTCGCGGGCCAGGTTGGATGCTGAGTATGGCCGCCACTCGTAACCGCCTCGGCCAGTTGCGCCAGACGGCGGAAGGCCGCGCGCAAGCCCAGATCCTCAGCGGCGACGCCCTCGAGCTGGCCAGGGCCTGGGCAAGGGCGCGTGCCCTCGATCACGCGGTCCTTCTGGCCGACCTGACCCAACTGGCCCCCCACAGCCTGGCCGCCGGCGTGTTGGACGGCTCAACCGTCCGCGGCCTGGCCTGCTGCTACACCGGCCTCCCGTTCCTGGCCGTCGCCCTCTGGGCCGAGGCGGCCGAGGTCACCCACGCCCTCTTGAGGGCCCTGGCCGCCCATCAGCCCCGCTTGCGCGCCGAGCCGGCCTATGTGGTTCTCTCCCTGCCCACCTACAAGCACCTGCAGGCGGTGACGGTGGTCGAAGAGGCTATCCACGAGGTCAAGCGCGTCTACTCCGTTGCCGAGGCCGCGCCGCCATCGGCCGCCGCTCAATACTGGCGGCCCGTGCCCCTCGGCCCGCAGGACCTGCCCGCTCTGACGAATCTCTACGACAGCGTGCCCGCCGTAGCCTGGACGCCCCTATCCCTCTCCTACGGCCCGGCGCGGGGCATCTATGTCGGCGGGCAGCTCGCCGCCGCGGCGGGGGTCCATTACCACACCCCCTGGGTCACCGAGATCGGTCACATCGTCACCCGGCCCGAACAGCGCCGCCGGGGGATGGCGGAGGCGGTCGTCCGCGCCCTCCTCGCCGACCTGCAGGGCCATACCCGGCACATCTTTTTGATGCACGTCACGGCCAACCGCGCCGCAGCGAGACTCTACGCCCGCCTTGGCTTTGCCCCCTACACCCGGATGCTCCTCGTCCGCTTTCGCCTGCACTTTTAAGGTTCGCAAGCACCGAATAGTCGCCTCACACCGTTTGACCTGTGCTATAATACCGGCGTAGAAGAAGAAAAAGTCTCGCACTGACTCTAGACCTGCGCCATCAACACCCAACCCGCTATGCTGCAGGAGCGATCGATGTCCTCCTTTGTCCACCTTCACGTTCACAGCGAATACTCTTTGCTCGACGGCCTGGCCCGCCTCGACGATCTGGCGGCGCGAGCGGCTGAACTCGGCATGGGCGCCCTGGCCCTGACCGACCATGGCGTGATGTACGGCGCCGTCGAGTTTGCCCAGGCTGCAGCCAAGCATGGCATCAAGCCGATCATCGGCTGCGAGGTCTATGTGGCCCCACGCGGCCGCCGGCAGAAGGATCCCAAGCTGGATGCCGGACCCGCTCACCTCGTCCTCCTGGCTCGCGACGAGGAGGGCTACCGCAACCTGACCGAGCTGTGCACCCTGGCCTATACCGAGGGCTTTTACTACCGGCCACGGGTCGATCATGAACTGCTCGAATCCCATGCCGGAGGGCTCATCGCCCTCTCGGCCTGCGTCTCCGGCGAGATCCCGCGCCTCCTCATGCACAAGAAGCGTGCCGAAGCCGAAAGGCGCGCCCGCTGGTACCAGGAACTCTTTGGCGCCGATCACTACTACCTGGAGCTGCAGGTGCACGAGGGCATCCCCGAGCTGCCCGAGCTGAACGCTGCGCTGGCCGGCCTGGCCCAGCGCCTGCATATCCCCCTCGTGGCCACCAACGACAGCCATTACGTCAAGCCGCAGGATGCGGCGGCCCACGAGCTGCTGCTCTGCATCCAGACCAACACCACCCTTGGCGACCCCAAGCGCATGCGCATGTCCGGCGACGATTACTACCTGCGCCCTCCGGAGGAGATGGCCCGCCTCTTCTCCGCCCACCCGCAGGCGCTGGAGAACACGGCCCGCATCGCCGAGCTGTGCAGCTTTGAGCTCCGCCGCGACGGCTACCACCTGCCGGATTTCGCGGTTCCAGAGGGCGAAACCGCCGAGAGCTACCTGCGCCGCCTCTGCGAAGAGGGCCTGCGGCGCCGCTATCGCGAGGTGACCCCCGAACTCGCCCAGCGCCTGGAGCATGAGCTCGGCGTCATCCATCAGATGGGCTTTGACACCTACTTTCTCATCGTCTGGGACCTGGTGCACTTTGCCAAGTCCCACGGCATCCTCGTCGGCCCTGGGCGCGGTTCGGCCGCCGGCAGCTTGGTCTCCTACACCCTGGGCATCACCGAGCTGGAGCCGACATCCAACGGCCTCATTTTCGAGCGCTTTCTCAACCCGGGCCGCGTGACCATGCCCGATATTGACCTGGACTTTCCGGATGACCGCCGCGAAGAACTCATTACCTATGCCGTGCAAAAGTATGGCCAGGACCGTGTCGCCCAGATCATCACCTTCGGCACGATGGCGGCGCGCGCGGCCATCCGCGATGCGGGGCGCGCCATCGGCATCCCGCTCAACGAGGTCGACCGCGTAGCCAAGCTCGTGCCCGCCGGCCCCAAGGTGACCATTGCCAGCGCGCTAGAGTCCTCGCCCGAGCTGCGCCAGGCCTGCGAGGAATTGGACTATATCGGCGACCTGATCGAAAAGGCGCGCGCCCTGGAGGGCCTATCGCGCCATGCCTCCACTCACGCCGCCGGGGTCGTCATTGCGGATAGGCCCCTCATCTCCTACGTGCCCCTGCAGACGGCGCCGCGCGGCGAGGGGCTCATCACCCAGTTCACGATGGAGGTCCTGGAGGGCGAATTCGGCCTGCTCAAGATCGACTTTCTCGGCCTCTCGACCCTGACCATCCTGCAGCGGGCCATCGACAACCTCAAGGCCACCCGTGGGCTGGACCTGCACCCCAACGATATCCCCCTCGATGACCCCTGCATCTACGAACTGCTCAGTTCCGGCGAGGTGACGGGCGTCTTTCAGGTGGAAAGCGCGGGCATGCGCCGGACCCTGCGCGACATGCAGCCGACGACGTTTGAGGACATTGTCGTTCTGCTCTCCCTCTACCGGCCGGGCCCCATGCAGTTCATTGAGAACTATATCGCGCGCAAGGAGGGGCGCGAGGAGGTCACCTACCGCCACCCGGCCCTGGAGCCGATCCTCAAAGACACCTACGGCATTATCGTCTACCAGGAACAGATCATCCGCATCGCCACCGACCTGGCCGGCTACTCCAGCGCCGAGGCCGACCTGATGCGCCGGGCTGTGGGCAAGAAGAAGGCCAAGGACCTGCAGGAGCAGCGCGCCCGCTTTACCGAGGGGGCCGCACAGCGTGGCATCCCTGTCGAGGCCGCCGGCCAGATCATGGACGACATCGAGTTCTTTGCCAATTATGGCTTCAACAAGGCCCACAGCGCCGCCTATGCCGTGATCGCCTGCCAGACGGCCTACCTCAAGGCCAAGTACCCGGTCGAGTACATGGCGGCCATGCTCTCCGTCGAGCGCAACAACACGGAAAAGGTCACCGCTCTGATCGCCGAGTGCCGCCGGCTGGGCATCGACGTCCGCCCGCCCGACATTAACTGCAGCGGCATGGACTTTACCATTGAGGGGAGCGAGCCGGGTTCACCCCCCTCCCTAGACGCGCCCATGGCCATCCGCTTTGGCCTGGCGGCGATCAAGAACGTCGGCGAGGGTCCGGTGAACCTCATCCTCGAAGCGCGCGGCGACCGCCCCTTTGAAAGCATCGACGACCTGGCTCAGCGCGTGGACCTGCGCCAGATCAACAAACGCGTGTTCGAGTGCCTGGTCAAATGCGGCGCCGTGGACTGCCTCGGTGGGCGCAGCCAGTTGCTGGCGGCCATGGACCACCTCTTCAGCGTAAGCCAGGAGGCCCACGCCGCCCGCGAGGCCGGGCAGTTGAGCCTTTTCGGCGGCCTCGCTGGCCCTGCGGTCGAGGTCGGCTTCCTGGCCCTGCCGGAAGCGCCTCCCATCCCCCAGAAGGACAAGCTGGCCTGGGAGAAGGAGCTGCTGGGGCTCTACCTCTCGCGCAGCCCGCTGCACCTCCTGCCGACCAATCTGGACCATGTGACCCGCATCAACCAGATCGATGAGACGTGCAAGAGCCGCCGCATGCAGATCATGGGCATGGTGGCCTCGGTGCACTCGATCGTCACCAAAAAGGGCGATCCGATGGCCTTTGTGACGGTCGAAGACCTCACGGGCTCGCTGGAAGTCGTCGTCTTCCCGCGCCTGTACGAAGAGACGCGCGAAATGTGGGCCGAGGATAACCTGGTCGTCGTCAAAGGCAAGGCGGACTTTCGCGATGACCGCCCGACGCTGATCGCCGACGCGGCCCGCGAGTATGACCCGCTGATCGACGGTGCAGCCAAGCCGGAGGAGGCGCCGCGCCGCGCGCCCGCGGGGGAACCTTCGCCACAGAGGGAGAACCGCCCCGCAGGGCACGAGAGGGCCATCGTCGCTGCGCCGCCCGTCTACGATGATGAGCCGCCCGAGCCCCCGCTGCCACCGCCCGGGTTCGAGCCGCCTGCAGCCGTGCACGCCCCCCCCGACGAGGCGCCCACCGCCAAGGCAGCAGCGCCACGTCTGCTGATCACCTTTCGCCGCTCCGGAGACGACGAGCGAGATGCCAGCCAGGTGGGGGCCGTCTACAACCTGCTCGCCGGCCGCCCGGGCGAGGCGCAGTTCTGCTTCTACATCCCGAATGCGCGAGGGGTCGTCCAGTTGGACTTTCCCAATGCCGCTACGGCCTACTCCGAGGGCCTGCCTCAGGAACTCATCGGCCGCTTTGGCGCCCATCTGCAATCCGTAAGGTGGACGTCCTGATTGCGCTTGGGCGGCCTGCAGCACCGTGGTACAATACGCGCTATGTAACCCGTACCCAAGGTGGTGCAGCAGCACCCCTTCGCGACTCTGAGGTGGTATTCCATGGCCCTAGGTTACCGCGTTCTGCGGGCGATTCTGATGGTCTTTTTCCGTCTTTGTACACGCTTCGAGGTTACAGGGCTGGAGAACGTGCCCGCCCATGGCCCGCTCATCGTAGCCATCAACCACATACATACTCTGGATTCGCTGGCAACTATGGTCGCTCTCCCGATAGGGGCGACCGTCTTTGCCACACGCAAATGGGAGCGCCATATCAAGGGGCTCTTTCTGCGCCTGGCGGGGGTGATTTTCGTCACCCGCGGCCAGGTCGACCGGCGGGCGCTGCGCGAGGCGCTGGCGGTGCTGCGACGTGGGGGCATTCTCGGCCTGGCCCCCGAGGGGACCCGCAGCCCGACTCACCAATTGCAGAGCGGCCGCGGCGGTGTAGCCTACCTGGCCCATCTCGGCAAAGCGCGCATCCTGCCCATAGCCGTCACCGGGGTCGAGAAGGTCATCCCATCCCTGCTGCGGCTGCAGCGGGCCAGCGTGTGCGTGACCATCGGCCGGCCCTTTGCGCTGCCCGCCCTGGATCACCGGCCCAACGCCCGTGAACTGCAGGCCCATGCGGATATGGTCATGCAGCGCATTGCGGCCCTGTTGCCCAGGGAGTATCGCGGCGTTTATAGCGAGGGCCGCACCCCCTTGTGGCGCAACCCTGCCCCACAGGAGTGAACAGAACAGCCGCTCACGTGCTGCAAGAATACACGCCGGGCTCACCCATTAGGCCCGGCCGGATGAGGTGATACATGCCCATACTGGTCGATATCCAGGTGCCGCCGCACTATGAGCCGGTCATCGACCAGGCCCTGTTGCGGCAGGCGGTGGTCGCTACAATCCAGCATCAGGGATGGAGCGACGAGGGTCAGGTCGTGGTCGTCATCACCGATGATGAGGACATGCGCTCGCTGAACCTCGAGTTCCGCAATATCGATGGCCCTACCGATGTGCTGTCCTTCCCCGGCACGCTCAGCGCGGACTTTGTGACGCCTGTCGACTATTCCGGCTACCTGGGAGACGTCGTCATCTCTTACTCCCGCGCTGAAGCTCAGGCCGCCAAGGCCGGCCATCCCGTAGCACGCGAGCTCCAGCTCCTCGCCATTCACGGCGTCCTGCATCTGATGGGGCTGGACGACAGCGACGAAGAGGGCTACCAGCGCATGCTTGCCCTGCAGAACGAGATTCTGCAGTCCCTGGCCATCAAGGTGCCCGGCGCAGGCGGAAAAACCGGTGGGGGCTCTGCTATCCGGCAGTGAGGCCCAAGGGAGTGTGTGCAGGCGCTATCGCCGTTGCTGCCGGGATTCCGGCACATCGGGTACCGCGATTCCGAAGGGATCGGCCGGCTGCAGCCGACTCAGTCCCGAAAAGCGCCCTCCCTGCTCCGTCGTGGTAGCTCCAGACCTCCGGCCGCTTGCCGCTGCCCACGCCGGAGCGAGGTGAGATGCTGCCTTGCTCGCCGGCAGGCAGACCGTGCCGGGGCAAATCACGTGAACCCCAGCAACTTTTCGCAGTCTTGTACGTCCATACTGTGTGCACGTTGGCTCCTGCGCGCCACGCATTGGTACACACCTTGCTGGGTCCTGCCTGCACGGGGCGAACGCTCAGCGCAGCAATCGGCCTGCTTCCGGTCGCTCGCCCAAGCGTTGCACACTGTCAGGTAATTATGCACAAATCTTGACATAGATACACAACTGTGTTATAATAGGCAAGCTTGCCTAACAGAGCCCAGCGCAGGTGCGAGCGCTATTGCGTGGATCGGAGGGTACTACTGGGGTTGACACCAGGGATCGGTATCACCCGGCCAGGTCTGGCCAAGCCAGTTGAACACTGCCTGCATGCTCCATTCCACGCCTATGGTCCGCCGACGGTTCAAGCCGCGGCGGATTCTGTGTGCCAGAGCAATGGGCACTAACAGGGCAACGCTGATTACTCGCCGGGTATCAACCCGGTTGCAGGGGATGGATATTGCGGATGGGCAAGATAGAACTGACGGAAAAAGAAAAACAATCCGCGAAGCAGATGCTGCTGAGCAAGGCCGAAGAGCACGGGTGCCTCACGCTCGACGATATGATGGAAGCCTTCCCCGAGGCAGAGGAGAATCTGGGCGAACTCGAAGATCTGCTGATCTACCTCAACGAGGAAGGCATCCAGGTCATCTATGAGGAAGAGCCCGCCAAGGATGAGGTAAAGGCAGAGGCGACAGAGCAGGAGGAAGAAGAAGAAGTGCTCGATCTCAGCGAAATCGCAAGCGACGATACGATCAGCCTTTACCTCAAAGAGATGGCTCGTGTGCCTCTGCTCACGGCGGAAGAAGAAATCCGGCTGGCCAAACAATACGAA
Source organism: Anaerolineae bacterium (assembly GCA_034428955.1). Classification (GTDB taxonomy): domain Bacteria; phylum Chloroflexota; class Anaerolineae; order SpSt-313; family SpSt-313; genus DAOUGZ01. The sequence goes on from DAOUGZ010000145.1 coordinate 8,803, forward strand.
CAGGGGCGGAACGCTCGGCGCAGGCTCAACAAGGCCGAGAGCCCCGAAGAGCGTGAGCGATTCGAGACGGTTGTCGAGCGCGGCGAGGCCGCGCGCGCTCACCTCATCAAGGCCAACACCCGCCTTGTCGTCAGCATCGCCAAGCGTTATCTCGGCCAGGGAGTGCCTTTCCTTGACCTCATTCAGGAAGGGAACCTGGGCCTCATAAAAGCTGTGGAAAAGTTTGACTATCGTCGCGGCCACCGCTTTAGCACGTACGCCACCTGGTGGATTCGCCAGGCGATCACGCGTGCACTGGCGGACCAGGGCCGGGTCATTCGTCTGCCCGTGCACCTGAGTGATCGCATTCGCAAGGTCTACCAGACCTCGCAGCAGTTGGAGCAAGACTGGGGCCGCCAGCCGACTCCGGAGGAGATTGCTTCCGAGCTGGGGCTGCCGGCGCAAAAGGTACAGTGGATGCTCAAGGTGTCGCAGCGCCCGCTGTCGCTGGAAAAGCCGGTCGGCGAGGAGGAGGACAGCGAACTGGGTAGCTTTATCGAGGATTCCAGCTCGCCCACGCCGACAGACTCGGCCTACCATCACCTCCTGCAGGAAAAGCTGGAGGATATTCTGACCAGCCTGACCCCTCGCGAGGCGCGCATCCTGCGCTTGCGCTTTGGCCTACAGGATGGCCGCAGCTACACCTTGGAGGAAGTCGGTCAGAAATTCGGGCTCACGCGCGAGCGCATCCGGCAGATCGAGCATGAGGCGCTGGATCGGTTGCGCCACCCGAGTCGCAGCCGGCAGCTACGGGATTATCTGAGTTGATCCAGCCAACGGCCTGATCCGAATACAAAAGAGGCCCGCCTAAAGGCGAGCCTCTTTTCTTTCACAGTTCGAGTTACTACGCCTTCTCGTAGACCCAGCGATCCGTCGCCCGCTCCCAAGCCACCAGTTCGTCCGCGGCAAAGAACAGATCGATCTCGCAGCGCGCCGTCTCGGGCGAGTCCGAGCCGTGCACCAGGTTGCGGCCCACCTCCAGGGCCAGGTCAGCCCGTATCGTACCGGGTTGCGCCTCGGCCGGACGCGTCGCGCCCATAGTCTGCCGCACCGTCTCGATCGCCTTCGGCCCCTCAAGCACCATCACCATCACCGGGGCCGAGGTGATATAGTCGATCAGGCCCTCGTAGAACGGCTTGCCCTGATGCACTGCATAGTGCCGCGAGGCCAGCGCCCGGTCGATCTGCATAAACTTGGCCCCTACGATCTTGAGGCCCCGCGCCTCAAAGCGGGCAATGATGGTTCCGACAAGCCCTCGCTGAACCCCATCGGGCTTGATGATCACCAACGTTTGCTCCATCGTCGAACTCATCCTCCTGCAAGATTGTTGGGCTCGTCTTGAGCCAGCAACCAGCGATACATCTCCATGGCTTCTTCAAAGCGCCCCGCGCGGGCGTACACATCGCCCATCAACTCGCGCAGAGCGTGTTCCTCCGGGTACGCCGCCAACAGCTCAACCAGGTCGGCGAGCGCCCGCTCCAGATAGCCTGTAGCCGGGGTCGCCAGACTATCGTAGAGTGCCAACGCCTCGGCGAGTTGGTCGCCATCGGCCAGCGCACGAGCCAGCGCCAGCCGGGCTTCGGGGTCGTCCGGCCTGGCCTCCAACTCGCGCCGCCGCGCGGCCACCGGGGAGAGCACTTCCGGCGTATCCTCCATCATGGCCGGGGCCTCTGCGGCCTCCGGCTCGCTCTCTGTCAGCGCTTGCGGCTCGGACTGGCCGCTCGCTACAGCGGCTCTCGCCGGCTCGTCGTCAGCCGCCGGCGGCGCCTCGTCTGCGGGCAGCGGTTCCGAGTCATCCTCCGCATCCCCCACATCCGCCTGCATGGTCAGGCTGCTCAGCAGCCTCTGCACCGACTCCAGCGGGACGTCCACAATGTGGCTCGCCTCCGCTTCGGGCTCATCCATGCTCGTCACCGGCCAGGGCGGGATCCCTGCAGCCTCCGGCTCATCCCCCAGCAGCGACAGGGCATCCTCCTCCGGCCAGGGGTTCATCACCTCGTCATCGACAGCCGGGGCCTCCGCCGGCAAGGGCATAGCGGTCTCTACGCGGGCCAGCCGCAACGGCAACGGCGACTCTTGGGCCAGGAGCCGCACGGCTTCACGGTTCTCCGGATCCAGCTCCTGTGCCCCGTCCAGCAGCGCCCGGCCCTCATCGGCGCGGCCTTCCTGGCACCAACAGGTCCCCAAGATCAGGCGGGCGACCAGGCAGTTGGGGGCCTGATCCAGGATTGCCTGTGCCACCTGGGCAGCCTCGTCGCGCTCGTGGGCCCGCCACAGCGTTCGCGCCAGCGTGACCCGCAAGTCCAGTCGGTAGGGCTCGCGGATGAGCAGGTCGCGCAGTTCGCCGATAGCCTTGTTCCACAGCCCGGCACGCGCATAGAGCCGCGCCAGCGCTGCCCGCGTTAGCTGCACATAGCCGGCCGAGCCGCGACGCTCGTAGAGGCGGGCGAGTTCGTGACGCAACTCATCGCGCCCGGGGGCCAACTCGCAGGCTCGCTCCAACTGCCAGATGGCCGCCTCCAGCAAGCCTCGCTCCTCAAAGACGATCCCCAACCCGGCATAGGCCACCGGGTCCTCCGGGTCCACCCCGAGAGCGCGCCGAAACAGCTTGGCCGCCTCCTCGTACTCGGTCAGGCCGAGATAGGCCTCTCCCAGCAAACGGTAGCAGCGAGCATACCGCGGGTATCGCCTGAGAACAGCATGACAGAGGGCGATGGCCTCTTCAAAGGCCGCCATCCTCACCAGGCGCTCCGCCTGGTTCATGAGGGCCCGCAGCGTAGTGTTCATAGTCCCTCCGGCCGAGGTCAAGCAAGAGCTTGTCTATTATGCGCAATTCATGGTCGGGTGTCAACGGCCCTGCCCTGCGCCGAGATTCCCACCCGGCCTGTGGCAGGAAATCCCCCCCTTCCGGCGACCGAATAGTAGGTAACAAGAATGTAACCGGGCAAGCACGGCGCCCGTTCCCGCATCGCTCGGGCCGCCACCGGCCCGCATCCCATGTGCGAAGGCTTGGTAGATGACAAAGGTGACTCCCCCAGGCGCATCACACCTTGGCTGCCGCAGCAAGGCAATCCGCCTCCTGCTGGCGGCGCTGGCGTTCTCGTTTGTGCTCCCCACCGGGCCGGCCCTGGCTGCTGGTATAAACCCGCGCGCAGGCCAGGCCCAGGCGGCGGCCCCCGCCGCCCTGACGCTTGCTCTGGAGGCGGCAACGCTGCATGTGGGCGAATGCACCACCATCGAGGTCCGGGCAGCAAGCCTGCCCCCCCTGGCCGGGCTGAGCCTGTCGCTCCATCTGGATACCTCCCGGCTGCGCGCCGTGAGCGTCGCCCCCGGCGATCTGCTCGCCTCCGCCTTCGCCGAGCGCCGGAACGCTATCGACAACCAGAGCGGTAACATCACCTACGTTGCCTACAGCGCATCCTCGCCCTGGCCCTCCGGCAGCGGCTGTCTTTTGCGCATAACCGTCCAAGCGCTGGCCAGCGGCGAGGCAGCCGTCTCTATCCGCGCTCCCGCCACAGTCCTCGTCTCACCCGATGGCCTGCAGGTAGGCTATACGCCCGCCTCGGCCAGGCTCACAGTGCTGGAGGCCCTCGACTGCGGCAATCGCCTGCCCAACCCGGGCTTTGAGGGCGCGTCATTGGGGCCATGGACCCGCTCGGGGCTGGCCGAGGTGACCCATCTGCAGGCTCACGAGGGCAGTGCCGGCGCCTGGCTCGGCGGCTACAACTATTGGCCGGGCTGTACTCAAGACCGGCTGTCGCAGAGCCTCACCCTCGGCAGCGAGCCGGGGACGGCCTCACTTTCCTACTGGTGCTACATCCAGACGGACGAAGGCGAAACAGCAGCCGACCGGCTGATCGTCGAGCTGCTGAGCCCATCCTCTCAGCCCCTGCTGCGGCACGAGTTGACCAACCTGGATGCTGCCCCGGTGTGGCGCCGGTTCACAGTCGGGGAAATCGACCTGCAGCCCTATGCCGGGCAGACCGTGCGGCTGGTCCTGCGGTCCACGGGCGACGGCAACAGGGTGACGGGGTTTTTCGTTGATGACCTGGCCCTGGAGATGTGCGGAACGGTGGAGACACCCGCCATGTCCTCGCGGGTCTATTTGCCTCTGGTGCTCTCGCCATAGGCATTCGTCGTGGAGATAAAGATGAACTGCCGCCTGCTCATTCTGATAGCAGCCGTCGCGCTGCTCCTTTTCATCGTGCCGGCAGCAACAGCAGAGCCGACTCCGCCGTCGCCCGAACCGGCCTCCGCGCCCACAGAGACGGGCCTGGACGCCTCAACGATCCAGGTCAGCAGCGGAACCGTCCGCGCCGGCGACCCGCTGACCTACACCATCGTCCTGCGCAGCGATGTGGACAGGCTGGTGGACCTTTCGGGGCCGGTTCCGCCCCATACGACGGCCATCGACGTTCCTGACCCCTCGGCGCCTGCAGGCATCACCTGCCTGGCCAAAGCCGGCCGGATCGCCTGGCACGGCCTGCTCACGGCCGGTGAGCCCGTGACCCTCACCTTTGCCGTCTGCGTCGCCCCTGCCACGCCGGCGGAGACGGTGATCCCAGGCGTGGTCTCCGTCACCGATGAGAACGGCCAGCTCCTCTCCCTGGAAGCCAGTTCGACCGTCGTCGCAGCCACCAATGTGACCGCCTCCAAAAAGACCGTCGACCGGGCGACCGCATTGCCGGGCGACGAGCTGACCTACAGGGTGACACTCGTCAATTCGGGCAATGTGTCGGAGCTCGTGCAGGTTACCGACCCCATACCGGACCATACGACCTATGTGCCCGGCAGCGTCATCAACGGCAGCTATGACCCGGTCAAAAACGCCGTGTACTGGGCGGGGGTATTGGCGCCGACCAGTTCGCGCGGGCTCGAGTTCCGCGTGCGCATTGACCCCTCGTTGCCTGCCGGCACCGTCATCACCAACACAGCCCGGATCGACGACTTTGCGCAGCCGGTCGAGCGCCAGGCATCCACAACCATCTCCGCCGCGCCCATCTTGGAAACATCACTCAAGAGCGTCGAGCCGGCCACAGCCGCTTCCGGCGACGTCCTCACCTATACGCTCGCTCTGACCAACACCGGCTCTATCGCCGCAACCGCCGGCCTCACCGATCCCATCCCGGCCGGGGCTGCCCTTGTCGGTATGCCGACGGCCTCGCTGGGCGCTGTAGCCTACGACCCCGCTGAGGACCAGGTAACCTGGTCCGGCGTGCTGCCGGTGGGCGGGGCGGCCACCGTGAGCTTTGCCGCCGAGGTCACGTTGCCCATCACGGCCACCGGCCTGCTTACCAACACGGCCACCATCGACGATGGTACGGGCTATACATTCACGCGGACGGCAACGGCACGCGTTCCGCTGCTCCGGCTCTCACCGGTGACCCCAGACATTGCCTTTGGAGAGACGATAGACGTCGTGCTCTACGGCAGCAACCTGGCCGGCCTGCGCTACCTGACCACCCGCGTGGGCTTTAGCTCGGCTCTGGAGGTGGTGGATGTGCAATACGCCGCCCCGGGGGACTGGGATGTGCAATGGGATAACTCGGCCGGCATGCTCGACCTGGAGGGGACCCTCGACGCAGCACTGGATGGCGAGAGCGACTCTGAAGAGTTGGCCACGATCCGCCTGCGCAGCAAGATGATGGGCCAGGCCGCCCTCACAATCGTGCGCTCGACCCTCTCCTCCACGCCGCCGCCACAGCAGGCAGCCATACCCCACAACCGGGCCGGGTGCACGATCACCGTCCGCACTCATCAGGTCACGGGCAGGGTCCTTCTGCAGAGCGAGGGATTCGCCGCAAGCCATGCGGGCGCAACCATCCTGGTTGACGGCCTGGAGGTAGCCACCAGCGGCGCCGACGGCACCTTTCGCTTTACGCCGCCGAGCAGCAGCTTTGTGGTTACCATCACCATGGCCGGCTACCTGCCGGCGTGGCGCTCGGTATCTGCCGGCGGCGATCTGGCTCTGCCCCCGGTCACCCTGCTAGGGGGCGATGTGGTGGGCCGCAACAAAGTCGTCTCGCGCGGTAGCGGCTGCGCCGGCACAAGCAGCGAGACCGTCCCCGGCCCACCCGATGGGGTCATCGACGCCCAGGATCTGGCCTTCATCGCGGCCAAACTCGGCGCCGAGAGCAGCGTGGCATGGTGGGGCCCCGACCCATGCTATCCGCTCTATGGGGCCTCCGACCCGCGCAGCTTCTCCCTGGGCTACCTGGCCGACCTCAACGGCGACGGGCAGGTCAACACGCAGGACCTGACCGCCGCCTCGCTCAACTATGGCCGGGCCGCCCCTTCGCCATGGCCATAGTGCTGCACCACACAGGTATGCCCAAGATACCGTGGCGCCGCTTGCGGCCGACCTTACCTATCGGAACCTCTACGAAGCACTATCAACCGGTGCGCTGATTGCTAGAGCGGCAGGCGCTCCAGTGGCGCACAACCAGCTCTAGCAATCCATACTCCAGCCGGTAATGGCCGTCAGACCGCGGGCCAGACGGCCCTGGCATACACCACAGTGCTCGTCCAGTCCACAGACCGCTCGCGCAGTTGCTCCATGAACACCCGACGGACCGTGGCGACCCCATGCGGCTCCAAGAGTTGGCTGATGCACTCGGCATAGCTCGAGCGAGAGGCGCGTGTGCCGGCATCGAACCACTGGGCCAGCAATTCGTGGCTGATGCGTTGCTGGTAGGTGTGCCGGCGCGCCTCCACGCGCACATGCGCATAGCCGGCCGCCTCGAGGGCCGCGCCCAAGTCCGCCGCATCCCAGCGCAGCGCCGGGTCGTTCGGGTCGGCGTAGACGGCCTCCTCTGCCTCCTGCAGGCGAGCCCACAGATCCTTGCCCAGGAGGTTCGGCTCCACCAGGCGATACAGGCGCTGCCCATGCCGCGGCACCGACTCGGCCAGGACGAGCCGGCCGCCGGAGCGCAGCACGCTGCCAGCGGCCCGCGCCGCGGCGGGCCAATCCGCCCGTCGGGTCAGCACATTCCGCCCAAGGGCCACATCGAAGCGTACCTCGCCCTGCCCTTGCGCAGCGACCAACGACGACAAGGCTTCCAGGTCGCCCTCGAGCACGACGGGGCGGCCCAGGCTATCCAGGTGCTCCGCCTGGCGCATCAGCACAGCCGCCTCGCGCGCGCCCGCAGCCAGCGCCCACACACCCCCAACTGGCGCCCGGCGCACCGCCTCCCACGTTAGCAGGCCCGTTCCGGGGTTCAGGTCGAGGACTAGCTCGTGCCTTTCGAGTTCGGCCAGGGCCATCAGCAGATCGCGCACCTCGGCCAGATGCCCGCCCACGCTGCTGAGCGCACGCTCCAGCCAGCGGTTCTGCGCCGGGGGGCCGCCCCTGCGGGGCGGGGTCACTTCACCCTTACCGGGCGACTCCTCCGTACTCGACGGCAGGAACCGGCTCTCCGCCTCAGCCAGTGCCGCCATCGTGGCCTCGCGTCGCCGCATGACCTCGCCGCGGATCCGCGCTTCATAGCCCTGGTCGGAAGGCTCGTAGTAGAACCGGCCCTGCAGAGAGTCGGGCAGGTACTGCTGCGGCAGCCAGTGGCCCCGATGGGCGTGAGGATACTCATAGCCGTCACCGTGCCCCAGGTCTTCGGCGTCGCGGCTGGCATCTTGCAGGTGCCTGGGCACCTCCACCTTGCCCTCCGCCTCCACCTCGGCCAGCGCCTTCCAATATGCACCGCACGAGTTGGATTTGGCCGTCGTAGCCAGGTAAAGCGTTGCCGCCGCCAGATGATACTGGGCTTCGGGCAGCCCCACCCATTCCAGCGCCTGCGAGCAGGCTGCCGCTACAACCACCCCCTGTGGGTCCGCCAGGCCAATGTCCTCGGCGGCGAGGATGAGCAGGCGGCGCATGATGAAGCGCGGGTCCTCCCCGGCATAGATCATCTTGGCCAACCAGTAGAGAGCCGCATCGGGGTCCGAGCCGCGGACGCTCTTGATGAAAGCAGAGATGGTGTCATAGTGTGCGTCGCCATCCCGGTCGTACAGGATGGCGCGTCGCTGGATGGACTCCTGCGCGACGCCCAGATCGATCCGCACCACGCCAGCGGAGTCAGCCGGTGTCGATTCGACGGCCAGCTCTAGCGCGTTGTAGGCGACTCGTGCATCCCCCCCAGCCATACGCGCCAGGTGCGTCAGCGCCTCCGCCTCGACAGCGATCTTGCGGCCCCCATAGCCACGCTCGGGGTCGGCCAAAGCGCGCCCGAGCAGCGTCGTCAGGTCGGCCTCATCGAGGGGCCGCATCTGGAAGACGCGCGACCGTGAGACCAGCGCCTTGTTGACCTCAAAGTAGGGATTTTCGGTCGTCGCCCCGATCAACGTGACGGTGCCGTTCTCCACATGGGGCAACAGGGCATCCTGTTGGGCCTTGTTGAAACGGTGAATCTCGTCCACGAGGAGGATGGTGCGCTGCCCGTGCATGGCTCGCCGCTCCTTCGCCTCAGCGATGACGCGGCGAATATCCGCCACGCCGGACAGAACAGCGCTGAGCGGCTCAAAGTGTGCCTGGGTGCGCTGAGCGATGACCATGGCCAGGCTCGTTTTGCCTGTGCCCGGCGGACCCCAGAGGATGATGGAGGAAAAGAGGCGATCGCTCTCGATCGCCCGCCGGAGGAGCCTTCCGGGCCCCACAATCTCCTGCTGGCCCACCAAGTCGTCGAGGGTTCGCGGGCGCATGCGAGCGGCCAAGGGGGCCTCCCGCTCCATCTCGGCCCGTCGAGCGTTAGTGAATAGATCCATCATTGCCTGCCCACCTTTCCTGCCCATCCGTCCATTGTAGCTACCCCTCTGGGCATGGTCAAGTGAGCAGGGCTTTTCCAGAGCCATCGCAGAGGCAGTGGGAGAGATCATCATTGCGCGTGGGGACTCTGCAGGCCAGTATTCGCCACGATGGGATGCTCGAACCCGTCGAGTGGCACAAGACGGACTCTGAAAAAGCCCTGGGGCGTGGGGTGACGCCTAGCAGGGCTGTATACACGACCACGCTCTGCTGGCCGCCCACGCTGATCGAGTCGGACGATGCCGCGTTCCTGTGCCGGGCTCCATTCGATCAGGATCAGCGTGGCCGGTTCCGACAAGCGTTATGTTACGGCAGGCTTGGGCCTGCGAACCGTCACGGGATGTCTGAGGTGATATCGTGCTCGAGTTCGGCCAGACCGACAGACCTCGGCAGGCGCTCCCGTTCCCGCGACAAGAGCCTGAGTTCCCGCGACAAGCGAGACTGCTCCCTGGCCAGTTGCCTGGCCTCGCGAGACATTCTCCTGCGGCCCCCGCCCAGGAGTACACCGGCAGCCAGCCCAAGGATCGCCGCTCCGGCGAGGACTTGGGGTAGGTTGCGACGCGCCTGCCTCCCTACGTTGACTTCGCTGCGTACTTGCCCGCCAAGTTCCTGCAGATGGGCATCAATCTCGCGTCGAGTCGCCTCAATGTCCCGCCTTATCTGACTCGTCTCTCCAGCCATTCCCTGTCCTCCTCAAGTGATTCAATCGTCTGCTCGGGCCGGAGCTGCGATGGCTTGAGCCGCCGGCGCCCCACCACGAAAGCTGCGGCTGCCAGGAGAAAGAACCCTACAGCCACACTCAGCGACGCTGCCCAGCCGGGTATGGCGAGAAAGATCGCCCAGAACGCCGCCAGGCCCAGGAACCAGATGCCCAGATAGGCCATTGCACCCGCGATGGCGAAACCGGCAGCACCAATCGCCACATCGCGCAAGCTCTGCCGCAACTCGACGCGTGCCAGCCGGATCTCATCGCGGATCAGCCGCTGGACGTCGCCCGTGATCTCTCCGAGCAGTTCGCCCACTGGGCGTTCGCGTACTTCAGCCATTAGGTTACCTCCTCAGGAGCCGCCCTACCAGGAAAGCCGTCGCGAACACGCCGGCAGCCGCCCACAGTGGGTGCTCCTGCGCTGTCCTCATCGCATCATCACGCATCTGGGGCAGCGAGCGGCTGCTCAGATACTCTGCTGAGCGGTCCAGCGGTTCGGCCACCCGCGAGATCCTATCCTCTTGGCCGCGCTCGGCTCCCTGCTGGCGCAGCTTTTGCGCAGCCGTGTGCAGTCCGCTGGCAATGCTCCCCTTCACCTGCTCGCCCTGCTCGCGGGCGCGGTATCCCATCCGCTCACCTTGTTCGCGGATCGTCGACTCTGCGCCCTCCGGGCGAGTGCCCATCGTGTACTCTGCGTGCATGTACTCTCGCTCTCCGCGGCCTCCTGTAGTCATTTTCATCCTCCTGTAGCCTAGTAGTGCGTCACGATGACGCTGAAGGACCAGCCTCCCTCCCCACTAGACAGGGGCTAGCAACATATGTGCCATCGTAAGGGTGGGGCCGGCAGAGGGCCGGCGACGGGTACATCACAGGGGGCGCCGCCATGAGGACGACTGCAGATGTGCATCTCCCGTGAGAGCAGCGCAATGTGAGGCCGTATATGGCTGGCGGCATATCGCCGGGCTGGCACCCAGCTTGCTGCCCGAACAGTGAGGCCGCGATGCCGACACTGCCGCGGCTACGAGAGGTGTAACCCATGGCGAAAACCATGACTGCGGACCCGATGACCGAGGCACGGGAGAGAATCAACCTGGTCTCGTTCATTGAGGAGGTCCGGGGGAGCGTCCAGCCGGACAAACAGAAACTGCTCGACACCATGAGCGCCGTGCTCACCCACGAGCACGGTGCGGCCCAGCTATACGAACAGTATCGTCAGAAGACAAGCAACAGTCACTTTAAGGAAAAGTGGGCCGAGTTCGGCCGCGAGACCCAGGTGCACGAGCAGGTGGCTGAGAGCATCATCAGGAACCTCGGCGGCGATCCATCCTACAAGAGCCCTGTAGCCAAGGAACTGGAGAAGGAAGCCGCTACCATGGCCAAGATTGAGGCCCAGGGCGACGAAGCCGACCTCGTCCGGCTGGGCAACCTGGTCCAGGCGGAGCACATCTGCCGCCAGCACTGGAAGGGCGTGAACAAGCTTGGGCGAAGCCTGAAGGATCCGGCCCTCGCCAAGATCTTTTGGGATGCTTCGCGCGTCGTCGAGCGCGACGAAGACGAGCACGTGCGCTGGCACGAGACGATGTACGAGAGCCAGTTGGAAAAACTCTCGACCGGAAGCTAGCTCCACCAAACGCAAATGGGGGTCCTGAGCGGTGCTACTGCCCAGGACCCCCGTTGCCGGTTCCCCTGCATCCCCAGGTATGCGACAGGCCCCACCCCGCAGGCTTTTGGCAGACGCCGCAAACTGTGGCAGAATCCGCCTTTCGGAAGCTCTTCGCTGCAAGTCACGTCCATGAAGGAGTGTGCTAACCGTGGAACCGATGCAGGCGGCGCATTCGCGGCCCGCGCCGGTAGCCGTTGCGGGCCGCCGGCGGCTTTCCATCGCCGTCTATGTAGTCGCATCTCTGCTCTACTGGGTGTCTCTCTACCTCTATGTGCCCACGCTGCCCACCTACGCTCAGAGCAAGGTCGAAGACCTGGCCGTGGTGGGCGTAATCCTCTCCATGTATGGGCTCTGGCAGGCGATTGTCCGCCTGCCCCTCGGCATCGTAGCCGATTGGCTCGGCCGGCGCAAGCCGTTCCTGATCGCCGGTTTTGCCCTGGCCGGGCTGGGCGCCTATCTGATGGGCTCGGCCAACGGCGCCGATGGGCTGATGATCGGCAGGGCTGCCACCGGGCTGGCAGCCGGCACCTGGGTTCCTTTCGTCGTCGTCTTTAGCAGCCTGTTTCCGCCCAAAGAGGCTGTGCGCGCGGTAACCCTGCTCACGCTTTCGAGTTCTACCGGCCGGGCCATCGCCACCGGCGTAACGGGATGGCTGAACAACACTGGCGAAGCCACAGGTATGGGCTACTCTCTGGCCTTCTACCTGGCTGCAGCCGCGGCCGTCCTGGCCATCGGCGTTGTGCTCCCCGCGCCGGAGGAACGTCTGCCCCGCAAGCGCCCATCGGCAACCGCCATCGGTTCGCTCATCCTGCGTCGCGATGTGCTCCTGCCCTCGCTCCTCAGCGCTATCGGCCAATATGCCAACTGGGCCACCACCTTTGGCTTTGTGCCCATTCTGGCCCAGCAACTGGGGGCGACCGACATTGGCCTCAGCGCGCTGACCAGCCTGAACATCGCCGTAGTCATCGTCGGCAATGCCCTGGCTACCACCATTGCCCTGCGCATCGGTCCGCGCCGGCTGGTATACGCCAGCTTTGGGCTCTTTTTCGTCGGCATCGCCGCCGCGGCCGTCGCCCCCAGCCTAGCCTTGCTCTTCCTGGCCCAATTCTGTGTCGGCCTGTCGCAGGGCATCAGCTACCCCGTCCTGATGGGCATGAGCATCGAGCGGGTCGACCACAGCGAGCGGAACACCGCCATGGGGCTGCACCAGGCAGTCTATGCCGTGGGCATGTTTGCCGGGCCAGCCCTCAGCGGCGCCCTATCCCGCGCCGTAGGTATCCGGCCAATGTTCGGCATCACGGCTCTGGCCTGCCTGCTGCTCGGCGTAGGGCTCACGCGCCTCCTTGGCCGCCAGGAAGTGCAAGCGTAAACCCCGGCGCCCAGACCCGACGGGTTGGAAACCCGTCGGGTCTGAGAGAAGTAGCTCAGCGCCCCGATTGCAGGTTCTGTCGCGCGCGGTCGAACGCTTCCCAGTCCTCGATCAGCCTGTCCAGAGTGAACCCAGGCTCGCGGACCTTGGCCAGGAATTCCTGCTCCACGCCCTCGAACCGCGCCGCCATGCTCGCCAGTTGCGGCGCGATCTCGGCAGGGATCAGCAGCACGCCATGCCGGTCGGCATGCAGCAGGTCACCGGGCCTGACCGTCAGCCCCCCCACCTGCACCGGCAAGGCATACTCTACGATGTGCACATAGGCGTGGGAGACAATAGTCGCACCAGCGAAAAAGCCGAACCCCATCCGCTCCACTTCCGCCAGGTCGCGCACGCCACCGTTCGTCACTGTGCCGACGCAACCCAGGGCCTTGTGCACTGTGACCTGTATCTCGCCCCAAAAACTCCCCACCGCCGGGGGCTCATCCAGATCCTGCAACACGACGATCCGCGGCTCCGGCACCTGCAAGAGTGCCCGCCAATAGTCAGCCCGCGAGGCGGACTTTTCCGGCGGCGCGGCGGCGCGGATGGTGGCCGTGACCGCGTAACCTACAATCGGCTCGGCAAGCGGCAGTTGACAGCGCACCTCCGGGCCCATAAAGCCCTGGCTGCGCGGCCGCACATTGAACATCTCGATCGCATTCGACAGAGTTGGCGTGCTGAACCGGCGCAGTTCGGCCAGTTGTTCGGCACTCAGAACACCTTGTGTCTCGGTCACCCATCTTCTCCTTATGACTACTCACGCGATTTGCACGATCTAGCAGACTCACTCGCCGGCCCGCCCACCCACTCGGCAGAGCCAATGGCGCAAGCGGCGCAGCGCAGCGCGCAGCGGACCAACCTCGGTCGCCGAGAACTCGCGCGGGCTGTAGCGCGCCTCCACAAACGCCTGCGTCAGCACCTCCAGGTCGTCGCCGGCCTCGCTCATGTACGGCTCGAGCCGCCGCGCATACTCGTAGGGTGTATCCTGCGCCGCGCGAGTCAGCCCCCGGCGGGCTGCCTGCTCCACGGCCACCAGGTAGAGCAGCCGCACCTGCTCGCGCGGGCCACGCGGCCGCGGCCATAGCGGCCGCCGGCGCCTCGGCGCCACGCCGGCTCCCTTGGCGGGCCTGGAGATGAGCGACCTGAGGTGGGCGCCCATGCGCCCGCCGGAGCGCGACAACCAGCGCCATACGGAGGTCAGCAGGCCACAGATCCAGCGCAGGGGGCCACGCGCGGATAGTTGCGCCAAGAGCCCCCGGCGCTCGCGCACAAAGCGCACAAGGGCATAGGTAACCACCCCCAGGATAATCGCCCAGAGCACAAGCCCCTGAATGGCCTCCCACCAGGCCACCGGCTGCCGCGGCGGCTGCGCCTGCGGTGGCGTCAGGCGCATAGAGAGGGGCGCATCTTCCCCGCCGGACTCCATCCCCAGCAGGGAGGCCAGCCAGCCCAGCAGGTAGGCTACAGCAGCAAACACCGTGAGCACAGCGCTTGCCGCATAGTAGAGCGCCATAGCCAACGCATCGAACACCGCCCCAAAGAGAGTCAGTGACGGGCGAACGGGGAGCAGCAAGGCGACAAAGGCCATCAGCAGCACAAAGCCCGCGCCAAGAGCCGTCCAGCGCGCCGCCAGCCGGCGCGAAACGCCCACCGTGTTGCGCTCCCAGTTGGCGCGCAGCATGGCATAGTTCCCTTGCGCCAGCAGGGCAAAGCCCAGCCCGAAGTAGAGCAGTGCATTGCCCACAATGCCTGCAATGGCCGGGTGCCGCAGGCTGAGCGCGGCCCCCACATCGACCCGGGCCAGCGCCCCGCCCAGCAGGAGGACCACACCGCCGGTCAGAAAGAGCTGTATCAGCCCGGCCCAACCCTCGCCGTGTGTATCGGCGCGCGGGCGAGTCAGCCAGGCATAGTATGCAGCCGAATCCTTCGGCGGCGGGGCATCGGCTTCCGGCCCCAGTGCCTCCAGCGCCTGCGACATCTTGAGCGCCAGGATCCACACCCCGAACAACAGGATGGCCCCCGCGAGCAAGCCCCCATCGATCAGGCTCTGGGGCACAGCGATCCAGCGCGCTACGGACGCCGCGAGCATTGCCGGCCCCTGCGCAAGCGGCAGCGCCAGGCGCAGCAGCAAGAGGATGACCACCCACTCTACCAGGCGCAGGCGCAAGCGCTGGCTCGCATCCGGCAACTGCCTGGCCAGACGGTCGGTAGCGATGCCCTCCAAGCACACCAAGAAGGCCAGCCCAACCAACAGCGCCGGGTCAAAGCCTGTGGCGACGCGCCGCACGGCCTCGGCAACTGCCGAAGCGATGCAGGCCATCATGGTCGCCACCGCCAGGATGCGAAAGGTCTCTTCTTTGCGCCAAATGCTCACGGCGCGCCTCCCCCAGTCAAGCCCCAGCGTTCCAGATTGGCCTCCTCCCACACCTCATAGCTGGGCACGCCGATGGTCGCCGCCCGCTTGCGGATGGCCTCAAAGGCCGTCGAGGGATCGGTCGAGATCAGGACCAGGCTAAAGCCGGCCCGGCGCAGGCGGGCCAGCGCCTGGAACAGTTCGTCGTTCACCCGGCCGGTCACGATCACCAGGGTCGAGCCCCACCCCAGATGGCTGGTCTCTTGCTGCAAGAAGGCGGCGAAATTGGGTCCATCGGACACTTGCACGCGCGCCAGCAGATCCAGGATGCGCATCAGCCAATCCCGTCCCTTGCGCGCGCGCAACGTTGACGCCTGGCCGCCGGCCTCTGCCTCGCCGGCGAGCGGGTCACACCCGTTGGTGCCCAGGCCCACAACCTGCCGGCGCTCAACGAGCCAGTTGGCGACCGAAGCCGCCACGACGATGGCCAGCTCTGTCGCCACCCAAAGGCGCATCGGGCTATAGTCGCCCCGGTTCAAGTTGACCAGGATCATCGTATCCAGTGCAATCGCCGGCTGATACCGTTTGACCTGTAGCCGCCCCAGCGCCGCGCTCGTCTTCCAGGCAACCTGGCGCAGGCTGTCGCCCGGGACGTAATCGCGCACGCCCACGACCCGCGCTGGGTCCTCAAAAATGCGCTGCTTGCTGGGCAAAGAGCCATAGAGGGTTCGCGAGGGGAGTTCGAGCCCGACAAGGGGGATGATGCGCGGGTACACGACCAGCGTGTCGGGATTGGTGTACGCCTGCGAGATGCGCAGCGTGCCCAGGAGATCGCCGGCCTGGAGGGCCAGGGGGCCGAGCTGATAGTAGCCGCGCCGGCGGCACTCTAGTTCGTACTGGAGAGAGATTCGCTCATGAGGGAGCAGCGAGACCGCCTGCTGGAAAAAGTTGGGGCTGCGCACCTCAATGGGCAGGCTGTCGTGAATATGCGCCCAGAGGACCGGCAGCAGGCCCTTGTTCTGCAACTCGAGGCGCACTATCGGGCGCTCGCCCCAAAAGACGCGCCCCGGGTAGTGCCGGCGATAGCCCAGCGCCCCGGCAGCCCGCCGTGCCCACCAGCGCCCCACGAACACCAAGCCCAAAGAGAGGTAAAAGAGGTAAAAGAAAAAATCGATGCGCAACAGTGCGGCCAGAGCGAGAAGGACGAGCAAAAAGCCCAAAAGGCCGGACACAGTGCCTCCCCTGGCCGCCTCAGGCCGGCCGCTCGCCGATATCCAGTGCCGTCTCGCGCAGGAT
>DAOUGZ010000146.1:0-6304 GCA_034428955.1 Anaerolineae bacterium
GTGTACAGCACACTGCGGGCGATCAGCATCCGCTCCTGCCGGATGCGCTGCCAGGCGCTGCCGGCGCCCCTACCGCCCATCAGCAGGCGCGGAAGCGCCCGGTCGGCGGCGCCGATGAGCAGCCTGCGCAACCTATCGTGATAGAGCCAGCGAGAACTCTGACCCAACAGCAGGTCGCCCATTGGGCCGGCCAGCAACCTCCCGGCAGCCGATGCTTTCAACGCCCTGCCTACCTCCTCATCGCCGATTGTGGACAGCTAGAGACAGCAAGCGCAATGCCAGGAACGCCTGCCCGCCCCATCGGCATGAGTAACCCATCTGGGATATGCCCCTTTGATATCCCCATTTGAGCAACGGCCTCACTTGGTGTATGATGCTTCTGTACGGCAGCACCCCAGCATCGGTTCTTGCGCCCAGCCGCAGCCCAGCAAGCAACAGCTCAGATAATCATCTCCTGGAGAAATCTATGCTTCTCGCTATCACCCGGGGCGTGAGCCCCAGCATGTCGCGTTGTGAACTGACCCACCTGGAACGCCGGCCGATCGACCCGGCCATCGCGGCCGGGCAGCACGCTCAGTACGAAGAGTGCCTGCGAGCCCTGGGCTGCACGGTGCAGCGTCTGCCGGCTGTGCCCGACCTGCCGGACTGTGTGTTTGTCGAGGACGTCGCCGTCGTGCTCGACGAGTTGGCCGTCATCACCCGCCCGGGGGCCGAATCGCGCCGGGGCGAGGTCCCCGCCGTCGCCCAAGCCCTCGCGCCGTATCGCAAGCTGGCCTGCATCGAGGCGCCGGGCACCGTCGACGGCGGCGATGTGCTGCGGGTGGGCCGGACGCTCTATGTCGGCCTCTCCGGTCGCAGCAACGCCGCCGGCATTGAGCAGATGCGCGCCCACTTGGCCCCCTACGGCTACACGGTGACGGGCGTTCCCGTGAGTGGCTGCCTGCACCTCAAATCCGCCGTCACTCAGGTAGGGCGGGATACCCTGCTCATCAACCGCCACTGGGTAGAGCCGCGGACCTTTGCGCCGTTGGACCTGATCGACATCGACCCTTCCGAGCCCCAGGCCGCCAACGGCCTGCTCATCAACGGTGCCGTCATCTACCCCCAGGCCTTCCCCCGCACGAAAGAGCGGCTGGAGCAGCGCGGCATCGCCGTGCGCACCGTTGACCTCTCCGAACTGGCCAAAGCCGAAGGGGCCGTCACCTGCTGCAGCCTGATCGTGCGCGTCTGAGGGCAGGGCGCCCCCACAGGCCCATTCCCCGCGCTGCGCTTTAGGTTGTGTCAACCCAGCAGGGGCGGCTCCCACGCCGCCCCTGCTGGGTTGACCACTAGTTTCCCTTGTTCAGCCGCCGCCAGTAGCTGGCAATTCCCGCCTGTAGCCAGTTCGGGTCGCCGTAGAGCTTGCTCGCCTTGAACACCTCGTGCACCAGGCTGGTGATGGGGATGCTCGCCCCGCTATCGTGAGCCACCTCCAGGAGGTACCCCAGGTCCTTGTAGTGCAACGCCAGGTGCCCCCCACCCTCAAAGTCATCGCCGTAGAGCACCTCGGGAACGTTATACTCCAGATACTCCTTCAGCAAGCGCGGATCAACCCCCTGCTGCTTGGCCAGCTCCACCGCCTCCGCATACACCGCCAGTTGGCCGGCCTGGATGGCCTGATTGATCAGCTTGAGCACCTGTCCCTCGCCGATCGGCCCCACATGCCGGAGCTTGTAGCTGAGCTTTTTGAGCAGCGGCTCAGCCCGGGAATAGTTCTCCACCGTCCCGCCGACCATGATTATCTGCCCCGGCCCACGCCACGTTAACGGAGCATCCACAAAGCCCGCCCCCTTGGCCGCGCACAGTCGCTCGTAGCGGACATCCGTCTCGGGGCGGGTCGTGCCCGTGTCGATGATCAATTGGCCTGCACGCAAGCGGCTGAGCACGCCCCTCGCCCCCTCCATCACCGCCTCCACCGCACGGCTGCCAGGCAGAGAGAGAATGACCACATCTGAGCGCTCCGCCAGCTCCGCCGGGCAGGACGCCGCCTGCGCCCCCAACTCGACGGCGTAGCGCACCCGTTCGAGGTCCAGGTCCAGGGCGGTCAGCGGGTAGCCCTCCTCGATGAGCCGCTGAGCGTAGAAGCGCCCGATATTGCCGATGCCGATGAGGCCGATGCGATCCATAGGGTATCCTCCTGTCCGAGTCTGCTTGATGCCGCGGCTATACCCATTCCCATAGAAGCTATACAGAGAGGCGGACATTGTCAAACATTGCCCATCTCCCCTCAACCAGACGAACCGCTGGCATATCCGTTGCAGGGCATACCGTGCCGCAGCGGCTTGCCCCGAGGCAGGCCGCCGGCGCGTACACGGCCGCGGTGTGGGAAGCCCGGCCCCAAGACACGGTACCACTGGAGGAAGCTCCCATGAGACGTGGAATTCCAATACTGGTCACCTTAGCCCTGCTGCTCGCGGCGACGGCCCTCGAGGGCTTGAGCCAGGCCCAGGGCGGCCAGGCCAACGTGCGGGCGGTGCACGCCATTCCCGGCGGCCCCCCGGTCAATGTGACCGTCAACGACAATGAAGCCTTCAGCGGCGTCAACTATACGGACGTCTCCGACTATGCCGCCGTAGACGCGGGCACGGCCAGTGTGCAGATCGCACCGGCCGACGACCCCGAAGCACCGCTCCTGGACCTCCAGACTGACCTGGAAGCCGACAAGGATTACTCCATCGTCGCCACCGGCATGCCCGACCAGGCCGAGTCCTTGGTCCTGGAAGACGACAACAGCCCGGTGCCGCAGGGCCAAGCCCGTGTGCGCTTTGTCCACGTGGCCCCCAACGCGCCGCCGGTCGACGTGGCGCCGCAGGGCGGTTCACTCCTCTTTAGCAACATCGCCTACCTGGGCGTCGGCGGATACGAGCTGGTCGACGCCGGGACCGTCACCCTGGAGGTGCGCGAAGCGGGCACGGAGAACGTGCTGCTGACTGTGCCGGACGTGAATCTGGAGAGCTGCGCCGTCTACACCATCTGGGCGATGGGCCTGCCGGAGGGCGACCCTCCGCTCGAGGCGGTGACCAGCACCGACGCCCCACCCCAGTGCGCGGCGGCGGGCGCGGGCGGTGCGGCCCCGGCCGTCACCAAAGCGGTCACCCAGGCTAGTCCCCAGCCGACCGGACCTGCCGGCACCCGCTCGCCAAGCCCGGACAGGACTGTGACCGGCACGCGGACTACCACCGGAACCGTGACCCGGACTACCACCGGAACGGCAACCAGGGGGACGCCGACCAGGACGGCAACCAAGGGCACGCCCACCAAGGCGGCGACCGTGGGCACGCCGACCAGGACCAGGCCGGCAGCCGTCACTTTGCCTCCCGGCAACCTGCGGACTCAGGTGGCGCGGCCGAGGGCGTCTGTTGTGATACCCACGCCTGCTGAGCCGCCCGGTGGGCCGCCGCTGCAGCCCCCCCCTGAGGGTCCCTAGCCCCAGTGCCTTACAACTCACCCATATGGCGCGGGGCGGCTCCTGTGGCATGCTTTGCTTTACCAGGCAAAGCCAGGACGCCGCCCCATGGGGCTTCGGACAGGCGAAATCGGAGCAGCCGGCCGGCGACATGGCCGGGACGGCCTGATTGCCGGCTTGAGCGCCCCTCGCTGGCCGGCGAGGGGCAGGCATTGCCGGAGGAATCGCTGGCACATCCGTTGCTGGACGACCTGTGCCACACCGGCCGGCCGCAGGGCCGCGGTGTGGCAAGCCCAGCCATCGTAGACATGGTACCCATGGAGGAGACCCCTATGAGACATCGGATCCTGATACTGATCGCCTTGGCGCTGCTGCTCGCGGTGCCTACCGTTGAGGGCATCAGCCAGGCCCAGGGCGGCCAGGCCAACGTGCGGGCGGTGCACGCCATTCCCGGCGGCCCCCCGGTCAATGTGACCGTCAACGACAATGAAGCCTTTAGCGGCGTCAACTATAAAGACGTCACCGACTATACCGCCGCAGACGCGGGCACCGCCACCGTTCAGGTCGTGCCCGCCGACAACCCCGAATCGCCGCTGCTCGACATCCAGACCGACCTCGAGGCCAGCAAGGACTACTCCATCGTCGCGGCGGGCACGCCGGAGCAGCCCGAGCCGCTGGTGCTGGAGGATGACAACAGCCCGGTGCCGCAGGGCCAGGCCCGTGTGCGCTTTGTCCACGTGGCCCCCAATGCGCCGCCGGTCGACGTGGCGCCCCAGGGCGGTTCGCCCCTCTTTAGCAACATCGCCTACCTAGGCGTCGGCGGATACGAACTGCTCGACGCCGGAACCGTCACCCTGGAGGTGCGCGAAGCGGGCACGGAGAACGTGCTGCTGACCGTGCCCAACGTCAATCTGGAGAGCTGCGCCGTCCACACCATCTGGGCGATGGGCCTGCCGGAGGGCGACCCGCCGCTTGAGGCGGTGACCAGCACCGACGCCCCGCCTCGATGCGTGGTGACCGCTGTAGCCGGCACCCCAGGCGCCGGCGCTGCGGCCCCAGCCGCCACCAAGGCAGTCACGCGGGTTCGCCCCGTCCAGCCGACCGGGCCGGCCGCCACGCGTTCGCCGAGCCCGGCGAGAACCGTAACCGGCACCCGAACGGCCACGCAGACGCCGACGGCAACAGCCACGAATACTGCGACCAGGACCCCCACCAAGACCGGCACACCCACGCGCACGCGCACGCCCACACGCACATTCACACCTACGTTCCGTGCGCCCAAGATTGCCGAGGACACTCCGGCGGCTACCCAGCCGGCATCCCCTGGGGCACAGGCTACCCAGCCGCCGACGCAAGTGACCGTGCCTGCGCAGGCCACCCAGCCGCCCATGCAGACGACCTCGCCTGGGCTACAGGCTACCCAGCCGCCGACGCAGGTGACCGTACCTACGCAGGCGCCCGGCGGGGGTGAAGAGCAGGGGCAGTAAGCCGGACGTGGGATAACCTGCGTTACCTGGGCCGAGCCGCAATGGCTCGGCCCAGGGGCATCCGCCCTACCTTTGAGCCCTTTGTGGTTCCCGTACCCCGTACCGGAACTGCCTCAGGCCAACCAATCCAGCAGCAACTGCGTCCACGAAGCCAGCTTGGGGTCGTCGGTAGCCAGGCCCACACCATGCCGACCGGAGCGGTACACATGCAACTCTACCGGCACGCCCTGGGCTAGGCAGGCCTCGGCGAAACGCAGGCTGTGGCTGGGGTGCACCAGGGGATCATCGGCGGTGTGAAAGAGAAAGGCGGGCGGGTTCTCCGGCGTCACGTGCAGCTCGTTGCTCATCTGCCGCCACTGCTCGCGCGGCGCATCCGGGCCGAGGAGGGTCTGAGCGCACTGGCCCTCGAGCATCGACACCAGCGGATAGGCCAAGATCAGACGGTCGGGCCGAGGGCTGAAGCGGCCCACCAGGTCATCCTCCGGGTCGTGGTGCAGGTCCGGCTGGGTCGCCGTGGTACAGGCCAGGTGGCCGCCGGCGCTAAAGCCCATCAGAGCGACGCGCGCTCCGTCCACGCCCAGCTCCATCGCCATCCGGCGGGCCAAGCGCATCCCCCGCGCCGCGTCGGCCATCGGCGCCGGGAAGCGGTGGGGCGCCACCCGGTAGCGGCAGACGATGCCCACGTAGCCGTGCGCCGCAAAGAAACGGCCAAAGGGCTCGGCCTCGTGCGGCGCCAGATTCCGGTAGCCGCCCCCCGGCAGGACGACCACCGCCGGGCAGGGCGAAGCCGGCGGCGAATCGGGGCGGTAGACCTCCAGGTGCGGACGGTCGGCCGGGTCGGGCGGGTTATTCGGCGAGCCGTCGGGCCAGAGGTTGATGATCGTGGGGTCGGGCATGCGTAACCTCCTGAGAAAGGGTAAGGTGCTGCACCTGCTCAAGGTGTACACCCGTTCCGGGGATGAGTCAAAGGAGGGACGGCTGACCGAGTCGCTGGGTTCGGAGGCTTGACAAGCATCCCTTGCCCAGCTATAATATAGGCACAATCGAACACGGGCGGGTGTAGCTCAGCTGGCAGAGCGTCTGCTTCCCAAGCAGAATGTCATGGGTTCGAATCCCACCACCCGCTCCTGACCCAAGGGCACGGAAACGGACCCGTGGCTCAACTACACGCCCCGAGGCATATGCCCGGGGCGTTTCTGTTTGACCAAAACGCCGCAAAGGCCGCCCCGAACCGCATTCGGGCTTGACACCCCCACTCACCTATGGCAAACTGCGCCCACTGCAAACCGCAGTGCGGGTGTAGCTCAGTTGGTAGAGCGTCTGCTTCCAAGCAGAAAGCGTGGGTTCGAACCCTACCACCCGCTCCTGACCC